>DATBIU010000001.1:0-5818 GCA_036556765.1 Gemmatimonadaceae bacterium
GCCGTGTAGATCTCCGGGTGTCCGGCGCGGCTCGACGTAAACGCCAGCCGACGGCCGTCGGGGCTGAACGAGGGCGATACGTTATCACTCCCCCGACCCACCGTGATGCGACGGGGGTCACCACCTCCCGGGTACGCCGCCGCGACGAGATCGGTTCCGTTCTCCTCACCGAAGGCCCAGATGAGGAGCGATCCATCGGGAGAGAACTCCGGTGTGATGTTGAGACCTGCCCGGGGACTCGCGACTCGCGACCCGCCGCCCTGCACGTCGCGCACGACAATCTGCGTCCCGCGCGGCCCGAATGCGCTGTAGGCGATCCACCGCCCGGAGGGATGCCACGCTGGCGAGAGCGCGGTGCCCTGCTCGCTGATCGACCGCTCGCCGTACCCGTCGCTGTCGATCACGTACACGCGACCGCCGCGCACGAAGGCGAGTCGCGTTTGCGCGGCACCGCGCGTTCCGGTGATCCAGCGCTCGATCTCGTCGGACACGCCATGCAACGCCATGCGCCACGCCGCGGACAGCGCCGGCCCGGGCAGGGTAAAATCGCGCACGTTGAGAATGCCGGTGGCGGCGACATCGTGAACGGCGACGCGTACGCCGCTCGCCGTCACCGTCGGCTGCACGATCGCCAGCGCACCGAGCTGGCGCCACAGCGGGTAGTTCATCGTCCCGCCCTGTTGGCGGGCGACTTCGGCGACGACGCTGCCTTCCTTGCCAACGATCTCGACACGATCACCAAAGTCGAGATCGCGCTGGAGAACCGCGCGAACGCTATCGCCGTTCGCACCGTTGACCGGCAGCACGACGACGCCCGGACGCGTCCCCGGCTGGTAGGTGAGGCCAATGCGAACGCCACGCTGCGCCGTCGTGTCTTGCGCGGCGAGGGGAACCGAGAGCGCGCCGGCGGCGATCGCCGCGAACGCGATGGAGGAGCGAAGAGTCAACGCAGCACCCGTGGATCGAAGCTGAAGATGACCGGCAGCACATCATCGGGAAAACCCTCTGGGAGTGGCCCGAACGCGCCGGCGCGTGCCGCCGCTTCGATCGCCCCCATTGCCTCCTGGTCGAACTCGAAGTTGCCGGAGCGCGTGCTGATGCGAATGTCGGCGACCGAGCCATCGCGGCGGAGGAGGAACGTCACCTCCGCGCTCAGCGCGCCTCGCCTCGGCGGATCGAATCGTTGCGCGATCTGCCGCACGATGTTCTGGAGATACGCCGGATAGGGGAATTCGATCCCTTCCGTACGGACGGTCGCGACATCCGTGCCGCGATCGCCGGTTTGTCCGCCCCCGGCTGGCTGGGCGGGCGCGGTCTCGGTGGGCCTCGTCGTGGGCGCGGGTGTCGGCGTCGCGGGTGCAGGGGGCGTTCGAGTGCGAGGAGCAGGACGTTGCGTTGGTGGCGCCGGCATTTCCTGTGGCTGCCGCTCGGCCCGCGGCGGCGTCGGCGCGGGCCGCTCGGGTTGCGCCTGCGGCTGCGGCGTGACGATACCCGCCTGGCGCGGTCCAGCCGGAGCCGCGATGAGATCGACCCGATAGATCGGCGGCAGCGCCGGCGCCCCCTCCGGCCGCGCGAGGATGAGCGGCACCGCGACCGCGAGATGCAACAGCAGCGACACGCCGAGCGTGGGCGCAAGGCGTGCGCGCTCGCGCACGCGTCGGCGCGGCACTACCGCACGTCCTCCGGTTCGGCCACCAGTCCCACGTCGCCGACTCCCGCGGCGCGCATCACGGCGAGCACGCGCACCACGCTCCCGTAGGGGACGCCCTGGTCGGCGCGCAGATACACACCGTCACGTGCCCGCGCCGACGCGAGCGCGCGGAAGCTGGCCCGGAACTCGGGATAGGTGAGCCTCGTCTGATCCACGAAGATCTCTCCTCGGCGATTGACGGTCACGACGAGTCCCTGTCGCGGCTCGAGCGGGCGCGCCTCGGCGCGCGGTAGCGCGACGTCCACCCCGCCCTGCATGATCGGCGCCGTGATCATGAAGATGACCATGAGCAGCATCATGACGTCGATCAGCGAGACGACGTTGATCTCCCCGTTGAGCGGCATGCGGGACCGGGAGCGGCGCATCAGCAGGCCCGCGTTGAGTGGGGTCCAGGTGTCGAGGTGTCGAGGGATCGAGGGCGCGCGCCACGATCTCGAACCGGCGCCCTCGATCCCGTGACACCCCGATCCCGCGACACCGCAGTTCTCATCCTAGATCCTCCCCTCCCGCACCATCATCGCGATGATCTCCGTCCCAAACCCCTCCAGCTCGCTCTCGAGCCGGTTGAGCCTGGCGGCGAAGATGTTGTACCCGAACACCGCGGGAATGGCCACCGCCAGCGCAGCCGCCGTTGCGATCAGCGCCTCGGCCACACCGGGCGCCACCGCGCTGATGTTACCGGAGCCCTTCGTCGCGATTCCAATGAACGCGTCGATGACGCCGAGCACGGTCCCGAGGAGCCCGATCAACGGACTCACCGAGCCGATGGTCGCGAGCCACGGGATGAATTGCCCCATGCGGTCCCGCTCGTCCGTCGTCTCGGCGTCGAGCACCAGGCGCAGCGCTTCCACCTGCGAGCCGCTCAGCGGATCGTGGGTCTCCGTCGAGCGAAGCGCGCCCGGCTTCATCTCGGCGAAGAAGTTCATCGCGCGGGTGAAGATTCGGGTAAACGCGCTCGGCGGGCTGCGTCGCGCCATGGCGCCCGCGTCCTCGAGAGAGGACGAGCGCTCGAAGTCACGCATGAACGTGTGACCCGCGTCGAGCACGCGGCGGAATTCACGCCACTTGAGCAGCATGATCGCCCAGCTGATCAAGGACAGCACGACCAGGATCACGAGCACGACCTGTGTCATGATCGTGGCGTGCGTGATCATCTCCCACGGGGACGTCGGGATCGCCTCCGACACCTGGGCGAACAGCGGGCGGCCCATTACGCGCGTGCTCCTTCACGACGCGCCGCGAAGTACTGGTACGTCTCCGTGAGCCCGGCACGGAGCGACGTCTTCGGCTCCCAGCCCAGCACCCGTTTTGCTTTCCGCACGTCGACCGCCGAGCGGCGCTGCTCTCCCGGGCGCTCGGGGGCATGCGTCGCCTGCCCCTTGGTGCCAGCGATCTCGCCCAGGAGCCGCGCTAGCTCCACGACGTCGGTCTCGATCGACGTGCCGACGTTGAATGCGCGCGCGTCGAGCGCGCCGATGGGGGGAAGCGGCCGGGTCGCGGCCAGCAGGTTGGCCCGCGCCACGTCCCCAACGAAGACGTAATCGCGCGTCTGCTTGCCGTCGCCGAAGATGGTCAACGACGTTCCGTCGAGCAGGCGATTGCAGAAGATCGCGACGACCCCGGCCTCGCCGTGTGG
Organism: Gemmatimonadaceae bacterium; assembly: GCA_036556765.1. GTDB lineage: Bacteria > Gemmatimonadota > Gemmatimonadetes > Gemmatimonadales > Gemmatimonadaceae > JAICNG01. Next base: position 3,348 of record DATBIU010000001.1, read on the forward strand.
GTCCTGCCGTGGGCCGTACACGTTGGAGTACCGGAGCGCCACCGTCTCGAGACCATGGACCCGAGCGTAGTATCCCATGTAGTACTCGACGCTCAGCTTCGCCGTGCCGTAGGGCGACTGCGGATCCTTCGCCGCCTCTTCCGCCGTCGGTGGCTCGACGAGATCGCCGTACACCGCGCCGCCGGTCGATGAGAACACGAATCGCGTCGAGCGGTTACCGCTCTGCCGCACCGCCTCGAGCAGGTTGAGCGTGCCGCCGATGTTCACGCGAGAGTCGTAGGCCGGGTCGGCCACGCTCTTGCGCACGTCGATCTGCGCCGCGAGATGGCAGATCACGTCGAACCCCGACTCACGCACCAGCCTGGCCGCGCGCTCGTCGGTGATGTCCAGCTCGTGAAACGCCGCCGCCTTGGGGACCTGCGCGCGATTGCCGCTCACCAGGTTGTCGATCACCGTCACCTGAAAGCCGTTCGCGATCAGCAGGTCCGCCACGTGCGAGCCGATGAAGCCGGCGCCGCCCGTCACCAGCGCGCGGCCGCTCATCGCTCGCCTTCGATGTTGCGGTCGCGTGACGTCGTCTCGTCCTCGAGCGCGAAGAGGTACCGCACGGCGTCGACGATTCCGAGCCCGCGCCCATTGGCGGCCGCGGCGCGCAACCGCACCGACGGCTCGTGCATGAACTTGTTCATCAGTGCCCGTGAGAAGTGTTCGATGGTTTGTCGATCGGCATCGGGAAGATGCTCGAGTCGCTCGAGCAGCCGAACCACCTCGCGCTCACGGACATCGTCCATGCGAGCGCGAAATTCGGTGAGGACGGGAACCGTGGCGAGCCCGGCCAGCCACGACCAATACGTCTCCACCTCCTCGTCGATCAGACGCTCCGCCGTCGGCACCTCGCCGCGCCGGTGATCGACCGTCGCCGCGACGAGCTGGCGAAGATCATCCAGATCGTAGAGAAAGACGTTCTCCAGCGCCCCCACGTCTGGATCGACGTCACGCGGAAGCGCGATGTCGAGGATGCACAGCGGTCGATCTCCGCGAGCGCCCAACGTCGGCACGACGTGCGCCGGCGTGACGACCGCGTGCGGTGCGGCGGTCGAGCAGAGCATCACGTCGACATCAGCCAGCCGCGTCCAGCATTCGTCGTAATGCATCGCGCTCGCGCCATGCCGTGCCGCCAGGTCGCACGCCCGCTCGTACGTGCGGTTGGCGACGATCGCGGTGCGCACGCCGTGCGCCACGAGGCACTCGAGCGCCATCTCCGCCGTCTCGCCGGCGCCGAGGACCATCGCGCGGCGGCCATGCAACGACCCGAAGATCTTCTTCGCCAGCTGCACCGCCGCCGAGCTCACCGACGCCGCGCCGCGCCCGATCGCGGTCTCGGAGCGTACGCGACCGGCGACGAGCAGCGCGGACTGAAACAGCCGATTGAGCGCCGCCGACGAATGCGCCCGACCGATCTGCCAGGCATCACGCACCTGTCCCTGAATCTGCGACTCGCCGAGTATCATCGAGTCGAGCCCCGATGCGACACGGAAGAGATGTCGCACCACCTCGCGCTCGCGACGCACGTACCCGTACGGCGAGGCGTCCCGCCCGAGACGGGTCGACAGCGCAGTCCACGCGGCATCGGTCGCGTCCCGCTCGCCTTCGACGAGATAGATCTCGGTGCGGTTGCAGGTGGAGAGCAGCACGCCCTCGCGGGCACCGGTGGTGGCGCGCACCGTGGCAAGCGTCGAGGGAACCTCGTGCGGCGCGTGCGCAAGCCGCTCGCGCACCTCGATGTCGGCGGTCGCGTGACTCACGCCCACGAGTGTCAACGCCACGCGTCGGCCTCCGCCGTGAGCGCGCCCGATTCGACCCGCGCGCAGAATCTCTCATCGAGCAGCCGCCGGGTCGCCTGCTCCCACCCTCCCTCGCTGCCCGTGTCGAGGAGGCGGCGGCGCACCGTCCGCAACGCCGCGATCGCGGCTGCGTAGCGTTCGTCGAATCGCTCCGCGATCGCATCGCGAATGCGCGCCGCCGCGCGCGGCACACCGCCGGCCGAGACGGCGATGATCACGTCGCCGGAGCGATGAGTCGCCATGCCGGTGAAGCTCCCTTCAGCGGGGAGATCGGCGACGCTGACAGCTCGGTGCTGCGCCCGCGCGATGCGCGCGATCCGCGAGTTCGTCGCCCGATCGTCGGTCGCGGCGAAGACGAGCATGGCATCGCGAACGTCCTCTCCCCGGAACCGGCGGCGCTCGATGGTGAGGTTGGCGTCCTGCTCACTCAATGCGCTCAGCTCGTCGGTGATGGCCGGGGCGACAACACGAACCCGCGCCCCGGTGGCCAGCAGCGCACGCACCTTTCGCGACGCGACGGTCCCTCCGCCCACGACCAGCGCGGTGATCGCGCGACCCTCGAGCAGCACGGGATAGCCGCTCACAGGAACCCGCCACCCGCCGCCCCGGACACGCGAAGGGCGACGT
>DATBIU010000002.1:0-5343 GCA_036556765.1 Gemmatimonadaceae bacterium
GATGACGGCGGAAGAGGGTTACTTCGCCGACTTCCAGGCCTATGGTTCGGTCGCCGCGGTGAACTTCACCTCGACGAACGGTGTGACGGTGACGGCGACGCCGGCTCCTCCGCCGGCCGCTGGTTACACGGCTAACGCCTCGCACAACCAGACGCCGCGCACTTGCGCGGTCACGGTTGGCGACGGTTCGCCCACCGACGGTGTGATCGTCTGCACCTAATGTAGTGCGTCGAAGTTCGACCACTACGACAACGGGCCAGGCGCAAGCCTGGCCCGTTGTGCATCCGTTAGGCGCGCCAGCACAGCGGCCGGCCGTGGTCGCCGACCTGAACGCCAGAAGGTCACTGTCCCGCGTGCCATGCCTCGAGGATGAGGCGCACGCGCTCCGCCAACCGTTCGTTGGGCGTGAGATGAATGGCGATCAGATTCCCGGATGCGATCAAGTGCGGGGTCGCCACCCAGTCGATGATCATGTTCGCGGGCGCGACGCGTGCGGTATCGATCCGGTCGCTGTCGGCGGTTCGCGACGCCGGATCCGCGTAGATGAAGACCTGCAGATCCGAGCCGCTCACCCGGAGCTGTCGGCCTTCGACGGCGAGAAAGGACTGCCGAACGGGCGTGCGCCCCGAGTCGGTGACGACGAGGCCGCCATCCGTGAGCCGCCGCGCGACCTCTCGCAGTGTCCACTGTGTCGGCTCTTCCTCGCGCGCCCCAACCGTCGGCGCGGCGGCGGAATCAGCGGCGCGCGAGCTGTCCGAGGCCGGCGTGTCGCTCCCGCGATCGCAGGCTGAGATGAGTGCCGCCGACACACAGGCGAGCACCGAATGGTGAAACCGGAGATGGCCGCGGATGCCCGCAATTCGAATCGTGAGCGTAACCACGAATTCTCACTGATTGACACGGATGGGTATCACGCCGCTCAATTTCTCAGCGCACCGTTCTCGATCCAGTTCACGATCGTCGCGATCTGGTTGCGCGTCAACGGCTGACCCCCGAGCGGCATCCGGGCGAAGCCGAAGCGCGCCCCGTCGTCGTCCTCGATCATGCGGACGAGCCACGAGCTCGCCGCATCGCCTGGCTCCACGCGGTCGAGCTGCGAGTTCAGAAACCCTGGCTTGTTCACGAGCGAGTCGTAGGCATGACCGGGCGACAGCACCATCTCGGCGCGCGCCGAGAGCACTGTGTGGCACCCTCCGATCGCGCAGCGGGCGGTGAAGATGGGTTGAATGTCGCCGGCGAACGATGGGTTCGCGACCTCGACATCCGGGAGACCGCCCGTGGGATCGACTGTAGCCTCGAAGTCAGCGCACCCCCAGGCGACCGCGATTCCCGCCAACAGCGTGCCGAACAGCACGCGCATCACCGCCTGCGCGCGCGCGATCCCACGTGGCTCAGCGTGCATCGCGCGTCTCCGCGTGAAGGTGAATGCCGGCGAACACGCGCGCGGTGAACAGGCTGCCCGGCGCATAGAACAGCTCGCCGGTGAAGCGCGTGGATCGCCACGCGTTCACGGTGCCGCCGACGAATCCATACGGACGCGTCGCGCGCAGCTCGAGGATGGGATGGTCGGGATCGCGCGACCCGTCGGTGCGCCGGACGCCGATGTCGAAGATCGTCTTCTCGCGCAGCACGCCGATGCCCAGATAGGGAAGGAAGGGCAGGCGCGAGACCGCGCGTGAGGCGAGCACCTCGAGGGCGAGATGTTGCGGCTTGAAGTGGTCGTCGCTCTCGCGGCTGTTGCAGATCTGCGTGTAATACACCCCCTCGCTCTCGGTGCCGCGAATGAGGTCCTCGAAGCAGGTGATCGATCCGCGCACCTTCCCCCAGGTGGCGACGAATCGCGGTGCGATCGCGATCCCGCGCGGCTCGAGCGCGCGCGTGACGGCGATCGAGATCAGGTTCGCCTCGACGTCGAACACGCGCATCGGCGGCACCCAGCTCACCTGCGCGTGCAGCGCGCCCGGCAGCACGAGTGCGACGCGCGGACGTGGCAGCACCGGGGCGAGGTTGGTCGCCTCCGGCTTGTCCTGAAAAGCGGTCCGCTGCGCCTTCGACAGTTGCGGAACGTAGGTGACCTCGAGTCCGGCATCGATCGCCCAGGTGCTCGCGCGCTCGGGGGCGCCGAGGGGGGAAAAGAACAGGGCCGCTGAGTAGAAGCCGATCAGCCGCCCTTCCGGATCGTTGAAGTCGTGCCGCTGGCGCACGCGGTCCTGCCCCCACGCGCTCGCGGCGGTGAGGACACTCGTCGAGACGATCGCGAGCGCTCGGCGACATGCGAGGGAATGCACAGCATTCTCCGCGTAAAGGTGCGGCAGGATACGGCCAGGCGCGGGGAGCGTCAACAATCGCAAGGTGACGGGCCGGCGGGGAGCGGTGAGGGGGGACGGCATCGTCCGCGGAGAGGATCGCCGTACTTGACACCCTCTCTCGCGACGGTAGTCTCTCCGCATGATCGTCGGCGTTCCTCGCGAGACTGCTCCTGGCGAACGACGCGTGGCGCTGATTCCGGAGACCGCGGACAAGCTGGTGCGGTCGGGAGTCAGCGTCATGGTCGAGCGCGGCGCCGGGGATCGCGCCTTCCACGCCGATGATGCGTACACGAAGGCGGGCGCCACCATCGCGGCCGATGCCCGCGACTTGTACGCGAAGAGCGACCTCGTGCTTCACGCGCGACGCCCCACGCCCGACGTGCTGAGCACGCTCCGCGAAGCAATCGTCATCATCGCGCCGCTCCAGCCACTGTCGAATCCCGACGTCGTGCGCCGTCTCGCCGAGCGGCGCGTCACCGCCTTCAGCACCGATGCGATTCCGCGGATCGCGCGCGCGCAGGCGCTCGACGTGCTGTCCTCGATGGCATCGATCGCGGGATACGCGGCCGCGCTCACGGCCGCCCGGTCGCTCCCGAAGTTCTTCCCCTTGCTCATGACCGCCGCCGGGACGCTGACGCCGGCGCGCGTCTTCGTGATCGGCGCCGGCGTGGCGGGGCTCCAGGCCATCGCGACCTCTCGGCGTCTCGGCGCGGTGGTCGAGGCGTTCGACACACGACCCGTGGTCAAGGAGCAGGTGCAGAGCCTTGGCGCCACGTTCGTCGAGGCGGCGCTCGGGGTCGCCGAGACGGAGGACAAGGGCGGATACGCGAAGGAGCTCTCGGAGGAGGCACACCGTCGTGAGCTCGAGCTGGTGGCGAGCCGCGCTCGTGAGGCGGACGTCGTCATCACGACCGCGCTCATCCCAGGGAAGCGGGCCCCCGTGTTGATCACCGCCGACACGGTGCGCGCGATGCGGCCCGGGTCGGTGATCGTCGATCTCGCCGGCGAGCAGGGGGGCAACTGCGAGCTCTCGCGCCCGGGGGAAACCGTGGTCGAGCACGGCGTCACCATCCACGCGCCGCTCGACCTGGTCTCGTCGATGTCCGTGCACGCGAGCCAAATGCTGTCGCGCAACCACGCCGCGTTTCTGCAGCTGCTGATCAAGGAGGGCGCCCTGAACCTCAACTTCGAGGACGAGATCATCCGCGAGGCGTGCATCACGCACGACGGGAAGATCGTTCACGAGCGCGTTCGCGCGATGGTCGAAGGAGGAGCCGCATGACCGAGGCGCTGCTCGTCGCGCTCTACATCTTCGTGCTCGCCGTCTTCGTCGGCTTCGAGGTGATCGCGAAGGTGCCGACGCTGTTGCATACGCCGCTCATGTCGGGATCGAACGCGATCTCGGGCATCGCGGTGATTGGTGCCATCCTCATCGCCGGCCGGCTGTCGACGCCGTACGACAAGATCCTCGGCGTCGCCGCGGTGGCGTTGGCGACGATCAACGTCGTTGGCGGATTCCTCGTGACCGACCGGATGCTGCGCATGTTCCGCCGGTCGGCGGCACAGCGAGAGTGACCGCGGCCACGCTCCGCCACTCGTAGACCATGGACCAGGAACCGACGCGCAGTATCGCGCTCGTCATCTCGCTGACGTATCTCGTCGCGGCGGTCCTCTTCATCGTGGGCCTCAAGCTGCTGTCGTCCCCCAGGACGGCACGGCGCGGGAACGCCATCGGCGCGCTCGGTATGCTGTTGGCCATCGCGGCGACGTTACTCGACCAGCAGATCATCGGCTTCCGGTGGATTCTCCTCGGCTTCGCGATCGGGACGGCCGCCGGTGCGTGGCTCGCGCTCGCGGTGAAGATGACGGCGATGCCGCAGATGGTCGCGCTGCTGAACGGCTTCGGGGGAGCCGCGTCGGCGATCGTCGCGGCCGCCGAGTATCACCAGCTGCTGTTGCGCCCGGAGCTGCGGGCTACGGATGTCGTCGTCAGCATCATGGCGACGATGCTCATCGGCGCGGTGACCTTCACCGGCAGCATGATCGCGTTCGCGAAGCTCCAGGAAGTGATGCCGGGGAGGGCGATCACCTTTCCCCTCCAGAAGACGCTCAACTTCGCGCTGCTCGCCGCCGCGGTCGGAGTGTCGGCCTGGCTGGTCGCCAACTTCGACATGCCGACGATGTTCACGGTGCTGGCCGTGATCTCGCTCGTTCTCGGTGTGCTGCTGGTAATTCCCATTGGCGGTGCGGACATGCCGGTGGTCATCTCGCTCCTGAACTCGTACTCGGGGATGGCCGGCGCCGCCGCGGGTTTCGTGCTGCACAACAACGTGCTGATCATCAGCGGCGCGCTGGTGGGGGCGTCTGGCATCATCCTGACCCAGATCATGTGCCGCGCGATGAATCGCTCGCTCACGAACGTGCTCTTCGGCGCATTCGGCGCGACGACGACCGCCGCGGCGGGCGATGGCGCAGACCGGCCGGTGCGCACCGTTCGGCCTGAGGACGTTGCGGTGATGCTCGGCTACGCGCGGAGCGTGGTGTTCGTGCCCGGCTACGGACTGGCGGTCGCCCAGGCGCAGCATTCGGTGAAGGAGCTCGCGACGCTGCTGGAGAAGCGGGGCGTCGACGTGAAGTACGCCATTCATCCCGTGGCGGGACGTATGCCGGGGCACATGAACGTGCTGCTGGCGGAAGCCGACGTGCCGTACGACAAGCTGTACGAGATGGACGACATCAACCGGGAGTTCGATCGCACCGATGTCGCGCTGGTGATCGGGGCGAACGACGTGACCAACCCCGCGGCGCGAACCGACCGCACGAGTCCGCTCTTCGGAATGCCGATCCTCGACGTCGACCACGCGAAGAGCGTGATCGTGATCAAGCGCAGCATGAACCCGGGCTTCGCGGGCATCGAGAACGAGCTGTTCTACGACGAGAAGACCTCCATGCTGTTCGGCGACGCCAAGGCCTCGCTCACGCGCCTGATCGCGGAGATCAAGAACCTGTAGCGGCGAGGCGAAGAGCGGGCCGC
>DATBIU010000003.1:0-11928 GCA_036556765.1 Gemmatimonadaceae bacterium
TCGACTACCTCGAGCACCTCGACTACCTCGAGCACCTCTCACTGATACGGCCTCAGATTCCACTCCAGGAACGCCCACGTCCGATTCCAGGAATCGCGCTGCTCGGGCGTGTCTTCACGCTCCAGAGTCTCCCGGTTCACGCGGCGGGAGAAGCTGTGGCCGCTCGCCGGATCGATGTACACCTTGGTTTCCGCCAGGTCGGGCTTCTTCGCCCGGAGTGCATTGATGATCTGCTCGGCCTCGACGAAGTTGACGTCATCATCGTTCGTCGCCACGTGCACCAGCAGCGGAACGCGCAGCTTGTCGACGTGATAGAGCGGGGATCGCTCCACGTACGTTTCGCGCTTCTCGAAGGGTAGCCCCTGGATGCGACGCTGCGTCGAGAAGCTGCGCTGGTAGTTCGGCCCTTTGTACGACAGCCGGAAGATCAGGTTCGTCACCGGGACGATCGCGACGCCCGCCTTGAAGGGGTGCGAGTCGCGGAACAACAGCAGGTTCGTGATGTATCCCCCGTGGCTCCACCCCATGATGCCGATCCGGTCCGGATCGACATGTGGCAGGCGCTTCAGGTAGTCGACCGCGGTGAGGACGTCGTCCACCTCGTAGCCGCCGTAGTCGATCGCGTTGTGAAAGTCGCGCCCGTAGCCGGTACTCCCCCGATATTCCGGCGCGATCACCACGTAGCCGCGCTCGACCGCCTCGCGAACGAAGGGCCAGTACAGCTCCGTCCAGCTTCCGTGCACTCCACCATGCACCCACACCAGGGCGGCATGGCGCCGTGGCCCCCGCTTCGTGAGTGGCTGAAAGACGTAGGCCGGAATGTCCATGTCCCCGACGCTGCTGCGATACGTCACCTTCTGGAAGTCGACGACGCCGCGCGCGCGTGCCCGGTAGACGCTGTCGGTCCGCGCCTTGGCGGCGATGTCGCGCGCGAAGTCGCGTGGGGGATGATCCTCCCACTTGTTGCTGACGTAGAGTGAGTCCGCCCGCGTCACGGGCCGCGCCCGCTGTCCATCCTGCGCGGGCGCGATGTTGACGCAGGAGATCAGGACGGCGGTGCCAAGGAGGAATTGAATTCTCATTAGTACGGCTCCGGGTAATCAGGTGCTCGAGGGCACTTCCTCATTCCTCGTTCCTCGTTCATGATGTGTCATCCGTTCCGCTCAAAGGCAACCCGGAATTCATGCGACACTTCGTCCTCGTCCTCGGCGTGCTCGCGGCGTGCGCTCGTCCCGCGACCGTCGGGACTCCCGTGGGTCCGCGCTACGATCTCCTCATCAGGGGCGGCGCCGTCATCGACGGAACCGGCACCCCGCGCTACCACGCCGACGTCGCCATCGCTGGCGACCGGATCGCCGCCATCAGCCGTGAGCGAATAGACCGCTCGCTCGCTCGACGCACCATCGACGCGACGGGTCTCATCATCGCGCCGGGGTTCATCGACCTTCACGCGCACCTCGATCCGCTGCTTCGCATGCCCGACGCCGAGAGTCACGTCCGTCAGGGCGTAACGACCGCTGTCGGGGGCCCCGATGGCGGCGGGCCCTGGCCATTCGCGCAGTACCTCGACTCCGCGCAGACCCTCGGCCTCGGAATGAACGTCGCGTTTCTCGTCGGGCACAACACCATTCGGCGAAACGTCATGCGGCTCGACAACCGTGCCCCCACGCCAACGGAGCTCGAGCAGATGCGCGGCATGGTGGCGCAGGGGATGCACGAAGGCGCGTTCGGTCTGTCGACCGGGCTGCGCTATCTCCCCGGCACCTTCTCGAACACCGACGAGGTGGTCGCCCTTACCCAGGTCGCGAAGGATTCGGGAGGCATCTACACCTCGCACCTGCGTGAAGAGGGGCTCGGTGTGATGGAAGGGGTCGCCGAAGCGATCGAGATCGGGCGGCGCACCGGAATCACGATCGTGCTCACCCACCACAAGGTCGTTGGAAAGCCGATGTGGGGACAGAGCGTGCGCACACTGGCCATGGTCGACAGCGCGCGCACGGCCGGCGTCGACGTGCGGATCGATCAGTACCCGTACACCGCGACCTCCACCGGCATCAGCGTGCTCGTGCCGACGTGGGCGCTCGCCGGCGGCGATAGCGCGTTCGAGCGCCGCCTCGCCGATCCCGTGCTCCGGGACAGCATCGCCCGCGGCATCGTGCAGCTGCTGATGACCGATCGGGGCGGTGGTGATCTCGCCCGCGTGCAGTTCGCGCGCGTGTCGTGGCAGCCGACGCTCGAGGGACGCACGCTGCACGACTGGGCGGTTGAGCGCGGTCTCCCGACGACGGCCGAGGCGGGGGCGCAGCTCGTGATCGAGGCCGAGCAGCGCGGAGGCGCCTCGGCGATCTATCACGTGCTCGATGAGGGCGACGTCGAGCGCATCATGCGACACCCGCAGACGATGATTGCATCCGACGGACGGCTCTCCCGGCCAGGAGAGGGCCATCCGCACCCGCGGGCCTACGGGACGTTCCCGCGCGTGCTCGGGCGCTACGTGCGCGAGCGGCAGGTGCTCACGCTCGAAGACGCCATCAAGAAGATGACGTCGATGCCGGCGGCGACGCTGCGACTCACCGATCGCGGACGGCTCATCGCCGGCGCGCGCGCGGACCTGGTGATCTTCAGTGCGGATTCCGTCAGCGATCGCGCGACGTTCGAGACACCACATCAATATCCAACCGGCATTCCGTACGTGATCGTCAACGGGACGCTCGCCGTCGACGGAGGCCGCTTCACCGAAGCACGCGCGGGTCGTGTGCTGCGCCGAGGACGAGAATGATGGCGATTTACGCACTGCTCCTACTGGTGTTCGCTCCGATGCTCGTGGGATGCGCCGGGGCCCAGACGCCGGCATCGGTCGCGCCATCGACGGTCGCGACGCGCCCGTCCGTCCGCGCGGCACTCGACCGGATACGCGCCGACAACGCGTGGACGCTCGAGCAGCAGGTGTCGATCTGCGAGATCCCGGCGCCCCCGTTCGGCGAGGCGAGGCGCGCCGAGGAGCTCCGTCGGCGTCTCGTCGCGCTCGGGCTCAGCGATGCGCGCATCGATGCGGAGGGGAACGTCATCGCCCGGCGGCGTGGTGCGGGCCGCGGCCCCACGGTGGTCCTCTCCGGGCATCTGGATACCGTGTTTCCGGAGAGCACCACGGTGACCGTCACCCGCCAGGGGACGCTCTTCAAGGGTCCCGGCATTGGCGATGATTGTCGCGGGCTGGCGGTGGTCCTCGCCGTCGCCCGCGCGCTCGCGAGCGCCGGCGTGCAGACGCAGGGCGACATCCTGTTCGTGGGCACGGTCGGGGAAGAGGGGCCCGGCAACCTGCGCGGCGTGCGCCATCTCTTCACGAAGGAGATGCGGGATTCGATCGACTATTTCATCTCCGTCGATGGCACCGGCACGGGCCTGACGAATCGCGCCGTCGGCAGCCATCGCTATCGGGTGAGGTACGAGGGGCCGGGCGGTCACAGCTACGGCGCGTTCGGCATGCCGAATCCGGCGCACGCGCTCGGCCGCGCGATCGCCGGCATCGCCGACCTGCGCGTTCCTCGCGAGCCGAAGACGACGTTCAGCGTCAGCGTGCTCGAGGGCGGGACGTCGGTGAACTCGATTCCCGCGGCGGTGGCGATGGACGTCGACCTGCGCTCGGAATCGTCGGCTGCGCTCGACTCCCTCGACTCCGCATTCCGTGCCGCGCTGGAGCGCGCGCTGGACGCCGAGCATGCACGGTGGCCCGAGTCGCGCGTGCGACTCAGAATTCGCATCGATACGATCGGAATCCGCCCAGCCGGGTCGCAGCCCGACACCGCCCGTATCGTTCGCGCCGGCCTCGACGCCGCCCGCGCACTCGGCTTCGCGAGCGAGCTCGGGTCGGGCAGCACCGACGCGAACCTGCCGATGAGCCTGGGGATTCCAGCGGTCACGATCGACGGCGGAGGCAGCGGCCGCGGCGCGCATTCGCTCGACGAGCAGTACGACGATGGCGAGCGGGGTTGGCTGGGACCGCAGTGGGCGGCACTGATCGCGCTGACCTTGGCGGGCGCGAGATAGAATGACCGCAGGAACGAGAAACGAGGAGTGAGGAAGGAGGAGTGAGGAAGCGCGCGCGGGGCCTTCGTCTCGCGTCCTCGTTCCTCGTTCATTTGCGCCTCGTCACTCGTTCGTTGACTTCCCGCGCTCTGCGTCACACGTTAGCGCCAGACGTCCTCAAGGAGCTGACTCCGTGACTTCCCTCCTTCGTTCACGCTTCCTTCCCGCCCTTTGTCTGCTGGTGCTGGTCACCGCGCCAGGGGCTGCTCAAAGTGGGCAGATCGCGGGCGCGGTCAGTGATTCATCGACCGGCTCCGCCGTCAGCGGTGCGCAGGTCACCGTCACCGGGACCACGCTCGGTGCGCTCACCAATGACCAGGGACAGTTCAGGATCGCCGGCGTGTCAGCGGGCACGCATGCGATCGAGGTGCGCCGGCTCGGCTTCGCCGCGCGGACGATCCGTGACGTGCAGGTGGTTGCCGGGCAGACGGTGACCGTCGACGTCCGGCTCTCGCCGGTAGCGTTCCGGCTCCAGGAGCAGGTGACGACCGGCGTCGTCGACCCGACATCGGGAACGCGAACTCCGTTCACCGTCGGCAGGGTGACGGCGGAGGATGCGCCGGTGCCGGCGACGAATCCGCTCCAGACCATTCAGGGGAAGGTCGCCGGAGCAATGGTCGTCACCAACGGTCAGCCGGGCACCGGAACGAACATCATTCTCCGCGCGCCGACCACGATCACGAAGTCCAACGCGCCGCTGGTCGTCGTCGACGGGGTGATCCTCAGCCAGACCTTCGGCGCGAGCTCGGCCGATCTGGAGTCGCTCGACATCGAGAGCGTCGAAGTGATCAAGGGCGCCGCGGCCGCGTCGCTGTACGGCTCGCGGGCGTCGGCCGGTGTCATCTCCATTCGAACCAAGCGCGGTGCCGAGCTACGGGACGGCGAGACGCGCATCACGTTCCGCTCCGAGCTGGGGGCGGCGCAGCTGCCCCGCAAGATCGGGTGGTCGAAGTACCACCACTACATGCTCAACGCGAGCGGACAATACATCAACGCCGCCGGGACGGTGGTGCAGCGAGGGCAGCGGGTCGCCGACACGGCCTACCGCATGTTCCAGGACAATCCGTTCCCCGATCCCGTCTACGACCAGGTCGAGGAGTTCTTCGATCCCTCCGACTTCTACACGAACTCGCTCACGCTCGCGCAGAACACCGCCAAGACGAACTTCCTGACCACGTTCGCCAACCACAAGACGGGCGGCGTCGTCGTCGGCCACGACGGATATCGCCGCAACGACGTTCGATTGAACCTCGATCACCGGATGCGCGACAACCTGTCCGCCTCGGTGAGCGTGTATCACATGCGGTCGACGCGCGACGACCTGCCCGACGACACCTTCTTCGCCCTCATCCACCAGGCGCCCGATGTCAACTTGCGCGCCCCCGATCCCGACGGGACGGCATTCGCGTTCCAGCCGGGGAACGATCCCAACACCGACCGCCGCGAGAACCCGCTGTATCTCGTGGCGACGGAGCAGGAGACGTCCAAGCGCGCACGCACGTTAGGCGCGGCCGATGTTCGCTTCAGCCCGCTGAGCTGGCTGCGGCTCGAGGCGAACGCCAGCTACGATCGCTCCGACCGCGAGTACAAATTCTTCCTCGATCGTGGCCTGAAGAGCGAGGGCTTCCCCAACGGCGATCCCGGCTTCATCGAGCGGACGAGCGGAACGACGAACGCGCTCAATGCGTCGGCGAGCGCGAACCTGCTCGGCCAGATCGGCGACCTCACGGCCCGCGCGACGTTCCGCGGGATCATGGAGCGGGAGGAGAACGACTTCTTCGAGGCGGAAGGGAATACGCTCCGCGCCGGCCAGGTTCCGGACCTCAGCGCCGCGCAGTTCTACCAGTCGGCGTCTACGTTCGAGGACATCCGCTCCAACGCCTACTTCGGCGTCGTCGGCCTCGACTACGACGGCCGGTACATCGGCGACGTGCTCGTCAGGCGCGATGGCAGCTCGCTATTCGGGCCGGAGGAGCGCTGGCACACCTACTACCGCGTGAGCGGCGCGTGGCGCGTCGCGCAGGAATCGTGGTGGCGCTTCCCGCAGATCAGCGAGCTCAAGCTTCGCTTCTCGCGCGGAACCGCCGGCGGCCGCCCGAGCTTCGCCGACCAGTACGAGACGTTCACGTTCGCCGGCACGGGTGCGCTGGTGAAGGCAACGCTCGGGAACGCCGCGCTCAAGCCGGAGCGCGCCACCGAGAGCGAGCTCGGGATCGATGCAATCATCATGGACCGCGTGTCGGTGCAGCTGTCGCATTCGCGCACGAAGGTGGAGGATCAGCTGCTGGAGATTCCGCTCGTCGGCGCGTTCGGGTTCACGGAGCAGTGGCAGAACGCCGGCACCGTCGAGGGGCGTACCTGGGAGGCGACGATCGAGGCACGCGTGTTCGAGTCGCCAACGACGTCGTGGAAGGTGGGCCTGGTGGCCGACCGCAGCCGCCACAGCATCACGGAATTCAACACGCCCTGCTACTTCACGAGCGTGATCTCGTACCGGTGCGCGGGCGAGACGTTAGGCTCGATGTACGGCGCGCACTTCCTGCGCAATCCCAACGAGCTGCCCGCGATCCACGCCGGCTCGCGCGATGCGTTCGAGGTCAACGACGATGGACTGCTCGTGCCGGTCGGCGCCGCCAACAACTACACCGAGGGCGTCTCGAAGCGGCTGTGGGGCACCACGGTCTCCATCGATGGCGTGACCTATCCGTGGGGGATCCCGATTCGGCTCAAGAACGCCACCGGCGCGGACTCGATTCTCCGCATCGGGGAGAGCAACCCGGACTACCGGCTCGGCCTGTCGAACAACTTCTCGTGGAAGGGGCTCCAGGTGTTCGGCCTGCTCGACATGTGGGTGGGCGGCAACGTCTACAACAGCCTGAAGCAGCGGCTCTACCAGTGGTATCGCAGCGCCGATGAGGATCAGGTCGGCAAATCGGAGGAGCTCAAGAAGCCGGTGCGCTACTACGACGAGCTGTACAACGGCAACAACGTCAACGACTGGTTCGTCGAGGACGGCGGGTTCCTGAAGCTCCGCGAGCTGTCGGTGAAGTACCGCTTCGGCGCGCCGCAGCTCGGTCCGCTGGCGCGGTTCGGCGCGCGCGGGATCACCGTCGGACTGATCGGACGGAATCTGTTCATGTCCACCGACTACTCGGGCTACGACCCGGAGATTCTCGATGAGGACAACGCGACGGTACGTCGCGAAGGGTTCGTCTATCCCAACTTCCGCACGTTCACCGGCACGATCGAAATCGAGTTCTGACCGATGACAACTCCATCTCTGGTGCGACGTCACCGGCTCGCTGCCGCGATCGGCCTTCTCGCCGTCCTTGCCGGCTGCCAGGACCTCGACGTCACCAATCCGAACAATCCCGACCGCGCGCGTCTCGAGCGGGATCCGCAGCTGGTACAGACGATCATCTCGTCGGCGTACGCACAGCTGTTCGACTTCTGGCAGGATGACTATCCGGCCTGGGTGCTTCCCACAATGGCCGATGAGTTCACCTCCGGCTTCCTCGATTTCGGCATTCACGACATGTCGAAGGAGCCGCGGCTGGCGTTCAACAACTCGCCGACGTACGACGAGCAGGAGATCAATCGCGATCCCTGGCAGAAGTCGAACGCGATTCTCTCCGGCCTGGCCGACGCGGTGGCGGCGCTCGAGTCGGGGACGATCGTGCGCGATGCCGGCGTCGATGTCACCACGCGTGCCCTCGCGTTCGCGAAGCTGATGCAGGGCATCACGCTCGGCCACGTGGCGATGGTGCTCGATTCGGCGTATCTGATCGACGAGGACTTCCAGCCGCTGCCACCTCCCGCGCCCCTGCCGGAGCTGTCGCCGTACCCGGAGGTACTCGCGCTCGCGATCGAGAAGCTGGAGGAGGCCGCCGCGATCGCCGACACGGCCACGTTCACCCTTCCCGGCGATCCGTGGCTGTTCGTGACGGGCTATTCGGCCGCCGACGTGGCGCAGCTCGCGCACACGTTCGCGGCGCGCTTCCTCGCCTCGTACGGGCGCACCCGCGCCGAACGCGACGCGGCCCCATGGGATGAGGTGCTGTTTCACGCCGAGCGCGGGATCACGAGGGACCTGACGCCGAATGGGGCTCCCGAGCGGCTCTTTCACGATTTCCGACGGGTCGCCGCGCGGCAGCGCACGATCACGCCCGGCGACTTCGCGCGGCTCGATTACTGGCTGGTGGGACCGGCAGATTCCACCAATGGCATGATCTCGTGGGTGAATCTGGCCGTCGACGCGCGGAACCCGTTTGCGATGCGGACGAAGGATCGGCGAATTCAGCCGCCGGGCCCAATGCCCACCGATACGACCGCGCGCTTCGGCAAGTATTTCGGCTACCACCGCGCGACGATCTGGAACGCGAGTCGCGGCTTCTATCACCGCACGTACTACTTCTATCACCGCGCCGGGCGCGGCACCACGTGGGAGACGGGCCCGCAGCTCGTGCTCACGGTGACGGAGAAGAATCTCCTGCGCGCCGAGGCGCTCATTCGTCTCGACAGGGCGGATGAGGCGGTGCCGCTGATCAATCTGTCCCGCGTCGCGAATGGCGAGCTCGACCCGGTGACGATCGACGGGCCGCCGGACGTCCCCGGATGCGTGCCGCGCAAGATTCGCCCCGGCCCAATGCAAGGCCAGTGCGGCAGCCTCTGGGACGCCCTGCGGTACGAGAAGCGCATCGAGGGCGCGGGAATCGATCAGACGACGGCGTACCTCGATGCGCGCGGATGGCAGTCGCTCGTGGTCGGAACGCCGCTCCAGTTCCCGGTTCCCGCGCTCGAGCTGCAGCTGCGTCAACAGCCCATTTACTCCTACGGCGGGGTGGGTGGTCCGATGGGCGCGCCGGCACCGGACGACGAGCTCTGTCCGGTGGCGTTGCCGCGGTGTCCCTGAGACGTTAGGCATGCGGCGCGCGGCCGGACTCGCGTTCGCCGCGCTCGCCTGCGTCTCCGGCGGGCGGACGGCGATGCCGACGGCGGAGGTGACCCGCGAGGTCGGTGTCGCCTCCGCGTCGGATTTTCAGCGCGGGGTTCCGGCCGTGCTGCGGCGCAACGGCTACGAGATCATCCGCGCCGACGGTCCGCCCGCGCTGCTCGTGGAGACGGAGTGGCGGACACGACCGCCGTTCGCCGACGAGGCGGAGCGCGGCGTGAGCAGCGCCCGCTATCGCGTGCTCGTGCGTGGCCGCGCGCGAGGCGACATCGGCACGGCGGAAACGCTGTACACGGTTCACATTACCCTGGAAAGCTGGGCGCGCGTCCTTGGTGAGGAGCAGTGGACGCGCGTCCCGGCGTCACCTCAGCTCGTGGAGTCGGCCCAGGCGCTTACCCGAGAGCTCGCTCTGGAGCTCGACGCGGGAGCGAGGCGATACTAGCGAGCGAGGAAGGAGGAACGAGGACTGAGCAGTGAGGGAATCGATCCGGGCACGACTACAGAATCGATTTCCTCACTCCTCAGTCCTCGTTCCTCATTCCCCCGCCTTTCGTATTTCCGCCCCGCCGCTCCCCGACGTAATCGTGATTCGCCGGCCGCCGGCGCCGATTGTCGCCCGCAAGCGGCGCGGATCCAGCCGGCCTTCGACGCGCAGCGGGAAGTCACTCTCGAGACGGCCATTCGGAAGGCGCGCCTCGATTTCGCCCTCGAAGCTCGCGGGCAGCGTCACCGACACGTCGCCGTTGCCGGTGCGAAACGCCATGTCCTCCGTTCCGGTGAGCGACGACATGCGCGCATCGATGCTGCCGTTGCCGGTGGACGCGGTCACCGGCCCGGCGGTGGTCGTCACCCGGATGTCACCGTTCCCGCTCCGGGCCGTCACGTCGCCGCCCGCTTCGCTGACGTCGATATCACCGTTGCCTGACGAGGCGCGAACGGGCCCGCCGCTCGACGCAACACTCACCGCGCCATTCCCCGACGCCGCCTGCACCTCGGCGGTGGCGCCACTCACCGCGACCTCGCCATTGCCGGTCGCGGCGCGAAGCTTCACTCCGCGCGGCAGCCGGACCTCGAAATCGACGCTCCCCTCGCCATCGTGGCTCCACCGGCGCGAGGACCGAATGCCCTCGGCGTCGCACTGCGCGCCCTCGAACACGGCGCAGATGATGACGTCATCGCCATTCCGCACCGCGGTGATGCGCAGGTCAGCGGCGTCGTCACCGCTCTTGCGGCCTACGACTTCCACGCGGTCGCCCGAGGCGCGGGTGACGCGAATGTCGCCATGGGTCGAATGCACGCGTAGCCATGCCCCCGCGGGGACACGGTCGCTGAAATTGAAATCGCGGTCGCGCTCCTGTGCCCCCGCGACGGCGGGCACGGCGAGTGCAATCAGAAGCAGGTTGAACGTCCGACGCATGAACGGGCTCCGTAATTGGTCGGAGATGTGACAGCGCAGCCCAGATGTAGGTTTGAACTTACCCCGAAAACCATCCCGGAGGAGACCCAAATGGCCACGAGCGACCGGATCAGATGCCAGGCGTGTGGAACGGAATTCGACTCCACCGAGCAGCTCGAGCAGCACAACAAGCGTGAGCACGCGCACGAAGCGCAGCCGAAGTCGCCACTGTCGACGGAGACGTCGTCTCCCCGCCGCGAGGATGTCGCCCCTGGATCGGAATCAGTGGAGTAGAGCGGCTCCGATGCTGCTGATCCTCGCGCTCGCAGCCGTCGCGCCCGCGCTCGCGGCTGCGCAAGGGCTGGCGCCGCCGGCGCGAGTGGTGACGCCCGGCGTCGAGCAATTCCTGGCCGATGTCCCCACGGCGGTGCGAGGCAAGCGCGTGGGGCTGATCACCAACCACACGGGCGTCGATGCCAACGGGCGCAGCATCATCGATCGTCTCTTCGCGTCGCGCGAACTGAAGCTCGTCGCGCTGTTCGGCCCCGAGCATGGCATCCGGGGCACGGCTGCGGATGGGGAGAGAATTTCGTCGGGCGTCGACCGAGCCACTCGCCTGCCGATCTTCTCGCTGTACGGCGAGACCCGAACGCCCACACGACGGATGCTTGCCAGCGTCGACGCTCTCGTGTTCGACATGCAGGACGTGGGTGCACGCCCATACACCTACATCTCGACGATGGGGCTGGCGATGCGCGCCGCGAAGGCGAAGGGGATTCCCTTCGTGGTGCTCGATCGGCCGAATCCCATTGGTGGGCACATCGTCGAAGGGGGCATCCTCGACACGGCGTTCAGCTCGTTCACCGGAATGTTTCCGATTGCGCTGCGACACGGAATGACGGTCGGCGAGCTGGCGCGCATGTTCAACGAGCGGTTCGGCATTGGCGCCGATCTCATCGTGGTCCCGATGCGGGGCTGGCGCCGGGACATGTGGTTCGACGAGACCGCGCTCCCGTGGGTGAACCCGTCGCCGAACATTCGGCGGCTGGAGACGGCCATCCATTACCCCGGCACCGTCTTCATCGAAGCGACCAATCTCTCCGAGGCGCGCGGCAGCGATCGTCCGCTCGAGCAGGCGGGAGCGCCCTGGCTTCGTGCGCAAGCAGTCGCCGATTCAATGAACGCGTTGAATCTGCCCGGCGTACGATTCGAGCCCACGCGATTCACGCCGGCGCGAGGCACCGCCAAATATGGCGGTGTTCCCCTCAACGCCGTTCGCTTCATTCTCACCGACCGCGAGACGTACCGGCCCGTTCGGACCGCTCTGCTCTTCATCGATCTCGTCAGGCGCATGCACCCCGGCCACTTTCGCTGGCAGGAGCGTGGCGCCGGTGTCGATCGCCTCGCGGGCACGGACGCGCTGCGCAAGGCGATCGATTCGGGACGGTTGAGTGAGCTCTTGGCGCAGTGGGAGAGGGAGGCGGAGGAGTTTGGG
>DATBIU010000004.1:0-6802 GCA_036556765.1 Gemmatimonadaceae bacterium
GTGAAGGTCGACAACATCATGTTCGATGACCACGGCAACGCCGTCGTCACCGACTTCGGCATTGCCCGCGCCGTGACGAAATATGCCGAGCAGACGGGCACGAACATGGTCGTCGGCACACCGCAGTACTTCTCGCCGGAGCAGGCGCGCGGACTGGCGCTCGATGGACGCGCCGACCTCTACTCGCTCGGCGTAACGCTGTTCAAGGCGGCCACCGGCGTTCTTCCCTTCCAGGGCGACGACTGGTACGAGATCGCGCGACAGCACGTCGAGGATGAGCCCCCGCGCCCACGAGACCTCAACCCGTCGCTGTCGAAGGGTCTCGAGCGGATCATTCTCCGCTGCCTCGAGAAGGAGCCGGACGACCGCTTTCCCAATGGCGAGGCGCTGTGTACCGAGCTCTCGCACCTGTTGCCCGATCGGGGCGAGGTGACATCGGCGCGAACGCTCATGATACCGGCGACGGACACGCTCGATCACACGACCGGTCGCCACCCACTGCGGCGCACCGTTCGCCGACTGCGGAAGCGCGGCGTTCTGCTCACCGCCATCGGCCTCGTGGCGGCCGCCGGCGTTTTGTCGGCGACCCTGCGCTCACGCCGCAGTGACCCGCAGGCGGCGGCGCTGCCGGCCGCGAGCAACGACAGCGCCGCCCGGGATTCAACGCCGCGCCTGGTGCTTGCGCCCCCGCCGCGCCCCGTCGTCGAGATCGTCGCGCCGGCCGAGGCGACGGTGTCCGTCAACGGTCTCGAGGTGGGACGTGGACGCTGGCGCTCCGATTCGCTGCAACCTGGGCGTTACGTCGTCGCGGCGACCGTACGGTCGTACAGCCGGTGCGCGAGCGCGCGCGACGTGGACACGGTGTACGTGCGGGAAACCGGCGACACGAGCGTGACGCTCCAACCCCGGGCATGCGGGTACCTGGCGGTGTCGTCGTCGCCGGAGGTCGCCGAGTTCTCCGTCATGACATCGGGCGGCTCGAGCCTGCGACAGGGAATGCTTCCCCTTCCCGACTCCCTGCTCCTCCCCGTGGGGCTCTACAAGCTCCGCTTGCGCGCGCGGTATTGCTCGCCGTTCGAGGACTCCGTGCGCATCGAGTCGGGGAAGACCAACCGCCAGCAGATCCCGATGATCTGCGACACGACGCAGGCGAAGACGGGATAGACCTAACGGGTCATGTTCCCGAGCCCAAAGCCCGCCGCGATCCCGAAGACCACCCCCAGCCAGAACGATCGTCGCCGGTGCCACGGCGCGGCGGGCGGCGGTGGCTGGTCGAGCAGCGCGACATGCTCCGTCGTCACCCGCGTCGTCATGCCCGTGACCAGCCCCATCGCGTTCGCCGAATCGGCGGCGATGATCTGGAAGCGGGCGACGAGGATGTCACGCTGCCGCGGGTCGACGACGATGCCGTACAATCCCGGCCGCACCCACGGATGCCGCCCAACCACGAGCGTAAACGTGCTGTCGCCGGCGCTGGCAATCTCGAACCGAACCGACGTTTCCTGCGCCGCTCCCGCCCGGGGCCCCGCCGCGACGGCCGCAACCACGACGAGGACGGAGCACACCCATCGCACTAGCGAATCCATCGCGCGAGGTCACCCGCCACACGACGCAGATCGTTGAACATCGCCAGCGCGAAGATCAACGCGATCATCGCGAGTCCAAAGCGCATCATGTACTCGCGGGAGCGCAGGCTGAACGGGGACCCCTTCACGGCCTGCATCAGGTTGATGAGAATCTGCCCGCCGTCGAGGATGGGGATCGGAAGGAGGTTGAAGATGGCGACGTTGATGCTGAGGAACGCCGTGAGCTGGAGCAGCTGAGCGAATCCACCGGCGGCAGCCTCTCCCGATGCGCGCGCGATCGCGATCGGTCCCCCCAGCTGGTCGGTCGACAGCCGTCGCGTCACCAGGCGGTGCAGCACATCGATGACCGACCCGGCCATGTCCCACGTCGCTTCCCACCCCGACGCGACCGCGGCACCAAGCGATACCGGCTCACGCCGGTTGTCCACCCGGTTGCCAACGCCGATGCGGCCGGCCAGGACCTCGCGCCCGTTGTCGTCTCGCTGGTGCGATGAATCGGGGGTAAGGGTGTACGCGACGCGCTGCCCGTCGCGCACGACCTCCACCGCGAGCGGACGTCCCGGCGAGGCGCGAATCTGCTCGACCGCGGCCGCCCAGCCGTCCACGGGCTGTCCGCCGACGGCGACGAGACTGTCTCCCGAGCGAAGCCCGGCCCGATCGGCGGGGGATCCAGCCTCGACACGATCGATGACGGCCGGGAGCTGAGGGGTCAGCATCGTGACCAGGTCGCGCCGCGGGACCGCACTGTCCCCTTCGAGGGGGATGGCGACCGGCGCCCGCGACGTCCGGATCACCACCGAGTCGCCCTCGGCCCGGGCCAGCCCTTCCACGAGATCTCCCCATGTCGCGACGGCGTGATCATCGACCGCCACCACCGTGTCGCCACGCTGAAAACGCGTCACGTATGGCCGCGCCCAATCGGCATCGGTCACCGCACCGATCACCCGGGTCGGGATGATGGGCCGGCCGTAATAGGCGGCGAGGCCGCTGAGCACGAGGAATCCGAGCACGATGTTCATGCTGACGCCCGCGACCATGATGAACAGCCGGGCGATGAGGCTCTTCGACTCGAACAGCCGATGCTCGGGGACGGGATGGGGGCCGAACGGCGCGAGCGCGTTCGGATCCCAATCGGCGGGCGCCTTCTCCTCGGCGACCACGCGCGTGCCACTCCCCCCCACCGTCTCGGGCTGGGTGGCCGGCGTCTCTCCGCCGCCCTCGAGCGCCGCCATGGTCTCGTCTTCCTTCGAGGCCATCCGGACGTAGCCGCCTAACGGGATCGCGGCCAGGATGTACTCCGTCTCGCCCCACCGGCGGCGCCAGAGCGCCTTGCCGAAGCCGATGGAGAAGCGCGGCGCATAGACGCCGGTCAGCTTGGCGGCGAGAAAGTGTCCGAGCTCGTGCACGAAGACGACGACGCCGAGCACGAAGACGAACGCCAGGATCACCCGGAATGGATCGAACCAGTCTAGCATGAGAACAGCTCTCTGACGTGACGTCGCGCGGCCGCGTCGGCCGCCAGCAGCGCGTCGCGAGTGTGCGACGCCGCCGTTCCTTCTGCCGCGAGCGCGGACTCGATCGCGCGCGGGATCTCCCCGAACTGTATACGACCCTCGAGAAACAGCGAAACCGCCTGCTCGTTGGCGGCGTTGAACACCGCCGGCGCCGCCCCACCTGCACGCCCCGCCTGCACGCCCAGTTGCAACGCCGGAAAATCCTCGTGTCGCACTCGCTCGAACGTCAAGGGCGAAAGCTCGACCGGATCGAAGGGTGGTACCCCCGTGTCGGCGATTCGTCCCGGATGCGTGAGTGCGTACAGCACCGGCAGCTCCATGCTGGGCACACCGAGCTGCGCGAGAACACTCCCGTCGACGAACTCCACGAACGAATGGACCACGCTCTGCGGGTGCACGACGACCTCGATCCGGTCGTAGGGAAGCCCAAACAGAAAGTGTGCCTCGATCACCTCGAGCGCCTTGTTGGCGAGGGTCGCGCTATCGATCGTGATCTTTCGCCCCATGCGCCACGTCGGATGACGCAGCGCGTCCGCCACCGTCGCCCGCTCGAGCCGTTCGCGCGCCCAGCCGCGGAAAGGCCCGCCAGAGGCCGTGAGCACCAACCGCCGCACGTCGGTCCCCGCGCGCCCCGTCAAGCACTGCAGAATGGCGCTGTGCTCGCTATCGACAGGAACGATCTCACCGCCGCCGCGCTGGCACACCTCGCCCACGAGCTCGCCGGCCATGACCAGCGTCTCCTTGTTCGCCAACGCCACACGCTTTCCCGACGCGAGGGCGGCGAGCGTCGCATCCAGGCCGGCCGCACCGACCACCGCATTCAGGACGATGGAGACCTGGGCGTGTGTCGCCGCCTCGACGAGGCACGCCGGGCCGTGACGCCAGTCCCCGTGATCCTCCACGCCGTTCTGCACGATGCCCACGAACGACGGGCCGAACTCACGGGCCTGCTCCTCCAGCAGCGCCGCATTGGAGTGCGCCGTGAGCGCGGCAACGTAAAACGCGTCGGCATGGCGGCTCAGGACGCGGAGCGCCGTCGTCCCGATGGAGCCGGTCGAGCCGAGCACGGCCACCCCCCGCCGCGTCATCGGGGCACGGGGATCAGCCACGCATTCAACAGCAGATACGCCACCGGCAGCGCGAACAGCATCCCATCGATGCGATCGAGCACCCCGCCGTGACCGGGAATAATGTGCGAGCTGTCTTTCACGCCCGCCTCTCGCTTGATGAGCGACTCGGCGAGATCGCCGAGCTGCACCGCCGTACTCACGACGATCCCGAACAGTACTGCATGGACTGGACGGAGGCCCAGCTGCGCCTGAGGTACGAGCACGAATCGCACGAGCGCCCAGCTGGCGAGGGCGCTGATGACGAGCGCGCCGACCGCGCCGGCGACCGTCTTTCCCGGGCTCACGGCAGGAATCAGCTTGCGCCTTCCCATCGTCCGCCCCACGACGTAGGCCGCCGTGTCGGAGATCCACACGAGGGCGAGCACCAGCGCGAGCAGCGCCGTCCCGGCGGTTCTTCCCACGGCGTACGGGTGGTAGCGCAGCACGTAGGCGAAGCAGAGGAGCGCACCCGTGTAGAGCACGCCGAACACCGTGAGGGACACCGATTCGAGCGGTCGCCCCGACACCCCGCGCGCGAAGATCGCAGCGCTGAACAACACGATCACGAGAACGACACCCACGGTCGGCGAGAGCAGCCGGTCCACGGGAAGGCCGAGGTAGCGCGCGTGGACCGCCAACGGAAGAAGCGCAGCGATGGCGATGCCCCCGCGTCCCATCGGCCGCGTACCGAGCCGCTCGGCGATTCGATAGAACTCCCACGCGGCCAGCGCGCTGGCGATGGCGAGCAGGCCGGCAAGCGCCCAATCGCCGAACCACACGGCCCCGAGCACGAGGGGGATCGCCGCAACGGCGAACAGAATGCGCTGCGCGAGGTTCGAGAGACCACCCTGCGCCGAGGGGACCCGCTCGCGCGGGGGCGTGCCCGCGTCCGTCATGGCGCCAGGCTCGTCAGGCGGTGACCTTCCCGAAGCGCCGCTCACGGCTCTGATACTCCAGGATCGCGGCGAACAGGTCGCGTCGCGTGAAATCCGGCCACAACACGGGGATGATGTGCAGCTCCGTGTACGCGAGCTGCCAGAGCATGAAATTCGAGATGCGCTGCTCACCGGAGGTGCGAATGAGCAGATCGGGATCGGGACCGCCGTTCGTGTAGAGCTGGGCGCGAAAGGCGTCTTCATCGATGTCGGCCGGGTCGAGGCGGCCCTCGACGGCCGCTTCGGCCAACTTGCGCGCGGCGCGGACGAGCTCGGCTCGCGCGCCGTACGAGATGAAGAGCTGCACCAAGAGGCGGTCGTTCCGCGCGGTGGCGTTCACCACGCCATCCACGGCGTCGCGCGCCGTCGGCGACAGCCGCTCGAGATCGCCGAGCACCCGCACCCGTACGCCGTTGGCGACGAGCTCCGCCTTCTCGCGCTCGATGTACTCCTCGAGCAGCGACATGAGCGCCGTGACTTCGGTGGGAGGGCGCTGCCAGTTCTCCTGAGAGAACGCGAACAGCGAGAGGACCTCGAGGCCTGCCTGGATCGAGCCTTCGACTGCCTCCCGCACCGACTTCATGCCGTTGCGATGGCCCAGCGCACGAGGGAGGTGACGCTCGCGCGCCCATCGGCCGTTGCCATCCATGATGATGGCGACATGGCGGGGAACGGCGCCGTGGAGGCGAATCCTGGCCAGCAGCTCATCGGAGGTCATGCGTGGCTCACACCTCCATGATCTCGGCCTCTTTCGCTTTGAGGAGCTCGTCGATCCGGTGGATGAAATCGTCGTGGAGCTTTTGCAGGTCCTTTTCGGCGTGCTTCTTGTCGTCCTCGGGTGCCTTGTCGAGCTTCTTGATCGCGTCGCGCCCATGGGTGCGCGCGTGCCGCACGGCGATGCGGCCCTCCTCGGCGAGCTTGTGCACGATCTTCACCAGATCGCGGCGCCGCTCCTCGTTGAGCGCCGGGAGCGGCACGCGAATGACATTGCCCGCCGTCGCCGGATTCAGCCCCAGATCGGAGTCGCGAATCGCCTTCTCGATCGCGTGGGCGAGCCCCTTGTCCCACGGCGTCACGGTGAGCAGGCGCGGCTCGGGCGCGGCCACGGCCGCCACCTGGTTGAGCGACATGTGCTGTCCGTAGGCCTCGACGCGAATGGTATCGAGCAGGGTCGGCGACGCTTTCCCGCTGCGGATGGACCCGAACTCCCGGCGAGAGCTCTCGATCGCCTTCTCCATCGCGGTGCGCGTGTCCTTCAGAATCTGCGGTATGGTGCTCATTGGACGAGAGTGCCGACGCGCTCGCCCGAGACCGCGCTCGCGACGGCGCCGTTCTTGTGGATGTTGAGCACGATGAGCGGAAGCTTGTTCTCCGCACAGAGCGTGATCGCGGTCTGATCCATCACGCGGAGCTCCTGCAGCATGACATCCCGGTAGCTGATGTTTTCATAGAACCGTGCGGCCGGATCGGTTTTCGGATCGGCCGAATACACGCCATCAACGCTCGTCGCCTTGATGATGACCTCGGCCTTCATCTGGATGGCGCGCAGCACCGCGGCCGTATCGGTCGAAAAGTACGGATTGCCCGTACCGGCCGCAAAGATCACCGTGCGTCCTTTCTCGAAGTGCCGCAATGCGCGACGCCGGATGTACGGCTCC
>DATBIU010000005.1:0-2042 GCA_036556765.1 Gemmatimonadaceae bacterium
GGTCTCCATGCCGGCATCCTGGAGCTGTTGGAAGGGTCGTCCGGCCTCGACGGCCTGATGCTGGCGGGTATCACCGACCAGGACCACCCGATCCTGCGGGCTGAGACGGTGCAAGAAGTCGTGCATCTGTCGGGTGCTCGCGAGGCTCGACTCGTCGACGACGAACAGCTGCTTCTGTCGGTCGTCAGGGGGCTCGCGTCGCGTGAGATGTTGCTGCAACGTGCTGGTGGGCATCCCGGCCTCTGCCAGTTTCTGGGCCGCGCGTGAGGTGGGCGCAAACCCTTCGACGCGGTAGCCCTCCCATTCGGCGCCTTCGCGGACAGCCGCGAGCGTGGTGGTCTTCCCCACGCCCGCGACGCCGTCCAGCGCGACGATGCGATCGCGTGTGGCGAGGACCCGATCGACGGCGTGCCGTTGCGGCGCGTTCAGATGTGGCGATCCCCACTGGACCGCTTGGCGGGTCACGACGCTCGCGAGCGGGCGCTGCGTCCGCTGGCTCTCGCGCATCGCCTCGACGGTCTCGCGTTCGAGTTGGCGCATCTCACGGGTGGTCATCAGGCGGCCGGGTCGGCCGGGACGGCCAGCGACCTGGATGAACGTGCGCTCGGTGACGCGTCGAGCGACGTCGTCCTTGATTGCGTCGATCCGCACGTCGCCCATGGATCGGTTGAGCGCGTCGCGCACGAGCGTGCGCTCGTCGACCACCGCCTCGCGCTCGAAGTTCCGATCGCGGGCGTAGGTGACGGCGGCGGCGGCCGTGATCTGCTGGAGATGGTGCTCGCCGTTGTGGGCCCGGGCTCTGGCGGCCGCGACGACGCGCGAGGGTTGGTTGCCGTAGGCCTCGGCGAGCGCGCGGTGTCGGCGTTGCATCTCGTTGTGCGAGCACTGGTCTTTCGATTCACGCGTCTGATGCGCGGCGATCTGCGCGGCACCGGCGCCGCGTCGCTGCGCGCGCTCAAGGTGGTCTTCGATCTGTCGGCGACGAGGGCTGGAGGCCTCGAGGTACTCGGATGAATAGCCGCGAATCTCGGGCTGACCGCTGGCGCCCCGTTCGATCTCGTACCCCAGGCCTGCCAGGCGTGCCGCGAGCTCCGAGCGGTAGATCGCGGTCGCGTACGACTGGGTCGCGTATAGCTCCCGCGGCTGGAGCGCGCGCGTCTCGCCGGTGTCCCGTTGGGTCACGTTGAAGATCACCACGTGGGAATGCAACTGCGGCGCCGCGTACCCGTCGACCGGGCGGGCGCTGTCGTGCTCGAAGCGCGCCGCGATCCACCGGCCGGTCGTCTCCGCGGGGTGGTTGCGCCCGATGCGGGCCTGGACGTACCGTTCGGTTTCGTCCAGGGCGACACGCACACTCGCCCGATGGGCCTCCATCACACGGGCGTCGCCACCAACCAGTGCGGTCAGCGACACGCTCTTCGGCGCCGAGAAGGTCGCATCCCACGCCGCTCGATGTTCCAGCGTCTTCGTCCGAGCATCCTGCGCATGCGGACGCGGCCTTGGCGTCTGGTGCTCGACGAGGCGCTCTCCCGTGAGGGGGTGGTGCCCGTCGGCGAGACGATGCATGTGCACTTCGTCAACGTCGCCCGACAGGCCCCACCGTTCGGCGAGTCGACCGTGCCACTGACCGCGGATGTCATGGCCCTGCGCGTAGTAGTTTTGCCGGGCGTTGCTGAATTCCTCGGCGTGGTACGTGCGGACCTGGGCGGCACTCAGCGGCTTGGAGATCGTGACCATCGGCCTTATTCGGAGAGGCGATCGATGAACCGATCCACGGCGTGTCTCTGAGACCCGCCCGCGGGATCGGACCGCACCCTCGACGCTCCTGCTGTGGCAGGGCCGTCTCCGGCCTCACCTGCGCGCACGGGCATCGAAGGCCGGACCGCCGGGCGCTCACACAACGCCGCCGCGCGTCGCGGCAGGTCGATGAACGGAAAACTCAGGCGCACGACGAGGTTTCCGAGCTTCAGAAAGCCGCGCAGTGAAGCGAGTCCCGTAATCTCGCTGGCCATCACGAGCGGCTCGACCTGGCGTTCGAGGCC
>DATBIU010000006.1:0-17010 GCA_036556765.1 Gemmatimonadaceae bacterium
CGCCTGATCGAGCAGGTGCTGGCTCGCGACGACCGTCTCGACGTCCTGGTGGTGGATGATGGATCGCCCGATGGTACGGGCGCGATCGTCGACTCCATCAAAGCCGTCAACGCGCGAGTCGATGTCATTCACCGAGCCCGAAAGCTCGGATTGGGAACGGCTTACCTCGCAGGCTTCAAGTGGGCTCTCGCACGAGAGTACGGGTTCGTCTTCGAGATGGACGCCGACTTCTCGCACGATCCGGCGCATCTGCCGCAGTTTCTAGAGGCGATCGAGGGCGCCGACATCGTCGTGGGCTCGCGCTACCGGAATGGCCGGGTGACGGTGGTGAACTGGCCGGTGGGACGGCTGCTCCTCAGCTACGCCGCGAATGTGTACGCCCGAGTCATTACCGGGCTCCAGCTGTTCGATTCCACGGCCGGGTTCAAGTGCTTCCGAAGGGAGGTACTTCAGGCCGTCGATCTCGACGCGGTGAAATCGAGCGGTTACGCATTCCAGATCGAGATGAACTTCCGGGCGTGGAAGAAGGGCTTTCGAATCGTCGAGATTCCAATCGTATTCGTCGACCGCACCGAGGGCGAAAGCAAGATGTCGAAGAAGATCGTTCGCGAGGCGGTGTGGATGGTCTGGCGGCTTCGGTGGTGGTCGATTCGAGGAAAGGTGTGAGCGAGGGCCACCGCTTCTACAAGATGAGCGGGTCGGGAAACGACTTCATCGTCTTCGACTCGCGGGACGGCGACGTCGCAGACTTGCTCGGCGGCGCGAGGATTCGATCCCTCTGCGATCGGCGGCAGGGGATCGGCGCCGATGGCGTAGTGGTGATTCAGCCGTCCACGCGCGCCGACCTCCTCATGAAGTACTTCAACAGCGATGGTTCACGCGGTGAGATGTGCGGGAACGCCGCGCTATGTGTCACGCGGCTGGCGTCCAGGCTCGGGCTCAGCGCCGCGGCTGGAATGACGATTGAGACCGATGATGGGATCCTCAGATCCCGCCTAATCGACGATCGCCCCGAGATCGACCTCCAACCCGTCCGGGGGCTGCGGGTGGCCGCAGAGGGACGTCCAGAGGCCGGTGAGCGGCAGCTGGGATACGCGGTCGCTGGCGTGCCCCATGTGGTCGTCTTGTGCGACGACGTGAGCGCGATCGACGTCCCTAGCCGAGGGGCTGCGCTGAGGCGGGCCGGCTGGACGGGATCGGCAGGGGCGAACGTCAACTTCGTCTCGCGAGACGGTTCGGACTGGCGCATTCGCACCTTCGAGCGCGGAGTCGAAGGTGAGACGCTGGCGTGCGGAACAGGCGCCGTCGCCGCGGCGACACTCCTCAACGCCTGGGGCCTGGGAGGCGCCCAGAGCGCCCTTCGTACGCGTTCAGGCAGCACGTTGGAGGTGAGCCTGCGAGAAGAAAACGGCGCACTGACGCCGAGGCTTCGTGGGGAGGGGCGGCTCGTGTTCGAGGGGTGGTTACGAGAGGTCTAGGGAGTTATGCACATTTTCCCACGGGTGGAAGTTGACATAACATATCTTATACGCAGTTATTCAGGCCCGACGTTTGGCTCTGCGCCTGCTGGATCGGCTTATCCCCTCTTGGCGGGCTCCGCCGTCAGCTCGCCAAGCCGCACTCGAGCCTCGGCCGCCTGCGTTCCCTCCGACTCCACCAGCCGGCGCCAGATCGCGATCGCCTCCGCGGTGTTGCCGGCGGCCTGATAGGCTCGGGCTGCGTTCGCGAGGTAGACGTCCCGCTCGTCGTCGAGCCGCGTGAGATCGGCTGCCGTCCGATAGTGGACGGCCGCGTCGGCGAACTTGCCCGCCCCCTCGAACCCGGCCGCCACGCCGTTTTCCGCCATGGCCTTCACCAGTGCGTCTTTGGACGACCTGGCAAGCTGCTGGAGCAGCGCAATACCTCGGTCGAACTGGCCCTGTCCGTAATACAGGTTTGCCAGCTCGAAAGCGGCCTGCGAGGCGGCGTTCGTGCCCTCATACCGCGCGACGAGCTTCTCGAGGTCGGACTGTGCCAGGGCGATGTTCCCCGACTGAATGGTCTGGGAGGCGCTCAGAAGGTCGATCGACGCGTTGCGCTCCCGCGCGGCGCGCGACTGCTTCCAGAGCCACACGCCGAGCCCCAGGGCGACCAGCACGACGCCGGCGATGGCGACCTGACGCGTGTGGGCCTGGATCCAGAGAAAGAAGCTGTCGGCGCGATCGTCGATCTGCGGCCGCGTTGGGTTGGCGGTCTTCGTCATCGTGGCGTTGGCGAGCTCTGCCGGAGTCGGAGTGGAATGCCCCTGGGGTGACTCGAACACCCGGCCAACGGTTTAGGAAACCGCTGCTCTATCCACCTGAGCTACAGGGGCGAATGGTGTTGAGCCTCACAAACATACACGGTCGGATTGACGCAGGACAGTGCGGGGCTTCCGCTGAGTCGAGGGTGTTGGGTGAGGGTGAAAACTGTGACATAACTGGCGCAGAGCACCCTCACTCGGTCGTCGGTCGTGCGATAGGCTATGCTTGACATAACTAGCGCACTATTCGCGTTGAGATAGCAGGCACGAGGAACCGCAGATGGCCGCAGAGGCCGCAGCAACCCAACGATCAAGGCCGCAGCAACCAACGATCAAGAGTGTTGATACGGATTACGCGGATTCGTCCGCGAAACGGCACTTCTGCGGCCGTCTGCGGCCATCTGCGGTTCCTCGGCCTGCTATCCTCGTCACGGAACCAGTCCACTAGGGACCCAAGGGCCTTCAGTACGCCACGATCCGCTCGATGCGGCGACCATTGAGCTTCTCGCGCCCACGCAGGAACGCCAGCTCCACGAGGAACGAGCACCCCTGCACCGTCGCCCCCAGCGACTCCACCAGCGCGCACGCGGCGGCCGCAGTTCCACCGGTCGCCAGAACGTCATCGACGACCAGCACGCGATGGCCTCGATGCAAGGCATCGCGATGGCATTCGAGCGCATCGATCCCGTACTCGAGAGCGTACTCCACGCGCTCAACGATGTGAGGCAGCTTGCCTGGCTTTCGAAACGGCACGAACGCCGCCCCGAGCGTTTGCGCGACGGGTGCGCCGAGGATGAAGCCGCGGCTCTCGATGGCCACCACGTGGGTGATCTCGTCGTGCGCGAAGGGGGCGCCGATCGCGTCGGTGGTCTCCCGAAAGAGCGCCGCGTCCAGGAGCACCGGCGTGATGTCCTTGAAGAGGATGCCGGCCTTCGGAAAATCGGGGATGTCACGAATGGCCGCCGCAACGCGCGGGACGAGATCGAGCGCGAGTGTCATCGCATGATCGTGAAAGGCTGCGGCAATGCCTCGGCGCCGTTCGAGGTGAGCTCGCGCACCTCCTCTACCCGTGCGCCCGGCGGGCCGTCCCGGAGCGCGGTGAGGAACTGGTGGAAGCTCCCATCCTCCCCTGACGCTTCGAGCTCGACGGTCCCGTCGGGGCGATTTCGCACCCATCCCGCCAGACGATGGCGACGGGCGGCTTCCCTGACGAACCAGCGAAAGCCGACCCCCTGTACGCGCCCGCTCACCAAAAGGCGCAAGCGCACCCTGCTATCCGCGCGCGCGTTGCAGGAGCGCCGCGAGTACGGCCGCGAGCACCGCTTCCTCGGACGTCGCGGCCATCGCGCCCGGAACGAAGAGATCGCCAGAGCGAACGCGCGACGCGACTCGCTCCAGCGCGGCGGCCACGTCATCCGCGGTCGAGGCTGACGGCTCGGCGCCGGGCAGCGCCCACGGCTCGAGCTCCTTGAGGGCCTCGAGCGACGCCGATGCGGGCGGCGCGTCCAACGCGCCAGCGCGCTCCTCGGCCGGGTCCCAGCCGAACACATCGTCGTCGTCGTCGGGGGCCGCCGTCCGGGCCGCCGGCGCCGCAACGCTCTCAGCGGTGGGCGAGTCGAGCCACTCGATCCCGGTCGCGGGCTGCGGCGGCGCGATCACGGCCGGCTGGTCGGGATTCACCCACTCCACCGCCGGCTCGGGGGTCGGCGCCGCGCCGCGAGTCGACTCGTTAGGTGCATCGTCGAGCCAGGCGGGGCCGTTCGATTCGACGGCGGCCTCGGGGGCCGCGACGTTCACCTGCTGGGCCGGGACGGCCGGCGTGTGCGCGCGCGGTTCGGGCACCGTCGGCGAGGGGCGCTTGACGAACGGCGGGGAGAACGGTGGCAGGGTGGGACGATCGGTGCGCGTCTTCGGCGCGAGCGCGCCCGCTCGCGGTGGACCGACGAACGGCGGTGGCGCTGCGCGGGTCGGCTTCTGCGAGGGGTCGTGTGTGTCGGCCATGAGCAGTCTCACGTTCGAATATACGGGAAGCGCGACGTGCGGCCAGCGTGTGTCACTCTGCCGACCACCCGTGCCGTCCAATGAGCGGAACGAACCGCGCGGGCGCGATGGCGCGACGCTCCAGCGCGTCGCCTCGACGGATGACGAGTGTAAGCACCTGTGCGTCTCGCTCTCCCAGGGGTGCGAGAAGGCGTCCCCCTTCGGCCAGCTGCCGAAGGAGTGGCTCGGGAACATCAGGCGACCCGGCGGTCACGAGAATCGCGTCGTAGGGCGCGTACTCCCGCCACCCGAGCGTCCCGTCGCCCGCGAGCAGCGATACGTTGCGCGCACCCGCCGTCCGAATCGCCACGCGTGCCGTCTCGAGGAGCGACGCGACACGCTCAATGGAAAAGACCTGTTCGGCGAGGTGCGACAGCAGAACCGTCTGATATCCCGACCCCGTCCCGATCTCGAGCACGCGCTCGGTCCCCGTGAGCTTGAGCAGCTGCAGGTACCGGGCGTGGGTGCTCGGCTGCGAGATCGTCTGGCCGTTGCCGATCGGAAGCGCATTGTCCTCGTATGCGCGGTGCCGGATTCCGGACGGCACAAAGAGGTGGCGGGGCGTGAGGTCGAACGCGCGAAGCACCGCGAGATCGGCGATTCCCTGCTCTCGCAGCAGCTCCACGAGGCGTCGCCGCGGCCCGCGGTACTCCGGGACTACAGGTCCTGCCACCAATCGTGCTGCGCCTCGAGCAGCTGATAGTTGGTGAGGTCCAGGTGCAGTGGCGTGACGGAGATGAACCCCTCCTGAATGGCGCGAAAGTCCGAGTCTTCGCGACCCGACCAGGCGGCCGAGCCGCCGCCGATCCAGTAGATCTCGCGCCCCCACGGGTCCTTCATCCGCATGAGGGAGTCGGAGTACACTCGGCGACCCAGCGCGGTCACGCGCACGCCGCGAATCTCGTCGCCGCGCAATGGCGGCACGTTGATGTTCAGCAGCGTGTCGCGCGGAAAGCTCGGCAGCTTGACGACGTGGGCCAGTAGCCGCGACAGGACGTTGACCTGAGCCGACAACAACCCGGGATCGGCCCGGAGATCGCCCCCGGCGAAGGACACCGCGATCGAGGGAATACCTAACGACAGCCCTTCCATGGCGGCGGCGACGGTCCCCGAGTAGAGCACATCCTCGCCCATGTTCTGCCCGTGGTTAATGCCGCTGAGGACGAAGTCGGGGCGCCCTTCCATGAGCGCCTCGACCGCGAGCATCACGCAATCGGTTGGGGTGCCGTCCACCTGCCACCGGCGCTCGCCGCGGAGGATGGGCCGCACGGGATGATGCAGGGTCAGCGAGTGGCTGGTTGCGCTCTGCTCGCGATCGGGCGCGACGACCGTGACCTCGCCCAGCGGTTCGGCCGCCCGCACCAGGCACTCGAGCCCGTGCGCGAGAATCCCATCGTCGTTGGTACAGAGGAGACGCATCAGCCCGCGCTCGCGAGGGCGGCGGCGCGCCGGTGGGCCCAGATCGTCTTCACGATGCGAGCGGAATCGCTCACGCCGCGAAAATGACTGGCCGCGCCGTACACGGTGGGAACGGTCGCGTTGCGCACGCGAAATCCGGACTGGGCGGCGCGAATGAGAAAGTCGGTCTCGAATTCATAGCGGTCTCCGCTCGCCCGCACCCGCTCCAGCACCGCGCGCCGGATCGCCCGAAACCCCGATTGGGTGTCTCGCAGCCGGACGCCCGCGACGCGCGCGATGGCCGCGCTCGCCATCGCGTTGGTCACGCGCCGTCGGAGAGGCATCGGCGATCCGGGGCGAACCCGCTCACCGATCACGAGATCACACGCTTCGAGCGCGTCGATGAGGGCCGGTGCGTAGGCCGGGTCATGCTGGCCGTCCGCGTCGATCGTGAGGGCGATGCTACTTCCCGACCGCACGACCTCTTCGAAGCCGGCCCGCAGGGCCGCGCCCTTCCCGCGATTCCCGGCGAGGCGAATCGTCCAGTCCGCGAGGCGAAGGGCGACGGAACCGGTCTCGTCAGGTGACCCGTCATCGACGACGATGACACGCGCCGTCGGCAGAGCAGCGCGAAGGCCCGCGACCACGCCTGGCAGGGTCCGCGCGGCGCGGTACGCGGGGATGATGCATGCGACGTGATCGGTCACGTGCCCCGCTCGCCCCCTTCGAGGACGTCGAGAATCTCGCGCAGCTCACGCTCGACGGCCGCGATGGTCTGCAGCTCGAGCGCGCTGCGTGCCACGCCGCGAATCTCTCCCTTGCGGCGGTGCTCGTCGACTTTCTGCCGCGCTCCCTCGATCGTGTACTTCTCCGTGTACAGCAGGTGCTTCACCAGCTGGATCAGCTCGACCTCCCGCCGCTGGTAGACGCGGTTCCCCGAACGGTTCTTTGCCGGGCTCAGGAACTTGAACTGGCTTTCCCAATACCGCAGGACATGCGGCTTGAGATCGGTGAGCTCGCATACCTCGCCGATCGAATAGAACTCCTGCACCGGTTCCTGCGTGGAGACTCGCGGCGACATCACTCGGGCTCCGCGCGGAGCTCGCGCGTCATCAGCTCGCCGATCGCTCGACGAGGATCGGTGCCCTCGAAGAGGATGCGATACACCGCGGCGACAATGGGCATCTCGATTCCCTCCCGCGACGCGAGCGCGTGCGCGCTCTGTGTAGTGTACACTCCTTCGGCAACCGTCTCGCGCGATGCAAGGGACTCGTCGAGACGCCTGCCTTGACCGATCTCGAGACCGAGCTGTCGATTGCGACTCAACGCTCCCGTGCACGTGAGCACGAGGTCGCCGATGCCGGCCAGACCCGCGAACGTAAGCGGATCGGCGCCGAGCGCGACGCCTAACCGGGTAATCTCGGCGAGCCCGCGGGTGATGAGCGCGGCCCTCGGATTGTAGCCCAGTCCGAGCCCCTCAGCCATCCCGGTGGCGATCGCCATCACGTTCTTCAGCGAGCCACCCAGCTCCACACCGATGACGTCATGGTGCGTGTAGACTCGAAAGGCATCGGAGCTGAGCGCCTGTTGTACCCGCACCGAGGCGTCGACCTGCCGGGACGCGGCAACCACCGCCGTCGGCTGGCGCTGAACGACCTCGCGCGCGAAGCTCGGCCCCGAAAGCCCAACGACGGCACGTCCGGGAATCTCGCTCGACACGACGTCGGTCATGAGCGCCAGCGACTCGCGCTCGATGCCCTTGCTGGCCACCACCAGCGTGGCGCGCTCATCGGCGTGCGCGGCCGCGCTGCGCGCAATGCCTCGCGAAACGTGGGACGGAGTGACGAACACGACGAGCGGCGCGCTGCGCACCGCCTCGGCGAGGTCCCCCGTGGCGCGGAGCGACTCATCCAACGGTGCCTCCGCGAGAAAGCGCGTGTTCTCGTGTCTGGCATTGATCGAGGACACGACGTCTGATTCGTAGGCCCACAGCGTCACGTCGAGGCCGTTCCGCGCCAGCAGATCCGCGAGCGCGGTTCCCCACGCGCCGGCCCCCACGACCGCCGCACGCATCACCCGTCGCTCTTCTTTCCGAACCGCGGCTCCTCGCCTCGCCGAAGCCGGCCGATGTTTCCGCGGTGGGTCCAGAAGACGAACGCGGCAACGACGGCGCTCACCGCAAACAGCGGCGACCCGACGCCTTCGCGCCATCCGATCACCAGCGGAAGCACCGTTGCCGCGCTCAGCGAGGCGAGCGAGACATAGCCCCAGACGAAGAGCACGATGACGAACACACCGAGCGCCACGAGCGAGGGCAGCGGAGCCAGGGACATGAACGCCCCGGCCGCGGTCGCGACGCCCTTCCCGCCCCCACGAAACAGGAGGAAAATCGACCGCACGTGTCCCGCGATCGCCGCGACCGCATAGGCAATGGCCCACAGATCGGGGCGACTGGCGGCGGTCACGCCCGGTAGAACGAGAACCGGGAGTGCGCCCTTCAGCGCGTCCACGAGCAGCACCACGATCGCCATGCGCGGCCCGAGCACGCGATAGACGTTCGTGGCGCCCAGGTTACCCGATCCATGCTCGCGAAGGTCGATACCGCGTGTGAGCTTGCCCGCGAGATAGGCGGCCGGAATGGAGCCGATCAGGTACGAGAGGGCGACGAGGATCGCGGGATGAATCATGCCGCCTTTCTGCGGAGGAGAATGCGGAGCGGCGTGCCGGTGAAGCCCCAGGCCTCACGAAAGCCGTTATGCAGATAGCGCACGTAATGCTCCTCGACGAGCTCGGGGTGATTTCCGAACACCGCAAAGGTCGGCGGCCCCACTTCCACCTGCGTCGCGTACAGCAGCTTCACCTCCCGCCCCGCGGCCTGCGGCGGCTGGCGACGCGCCACGAGCTGCTCCAGCCGCTCGTTCACCTCCGAGGTCGAGATGCGCTTCTTGCGCTCCTGCTCTACCTGCATGACCAGATCGAGCACCTTCTGCACTCGCTGCCCGGTCTTCGCCGAGGTGAAAAGGAACGGGACGAACCGCAGGTAGGGCGCCTTCTCGATCGCGTCCTTCTGGAAGTTGGCAGCGGTCTTGTCGCCCTTCTCCTTCAAATCCCACTTGTTGACGACGATCACGAGACCACGCCCGGCTTCCCACGCGAGAGTGGCGATCTTGAGATCCTGGTTATGCAACCCGTCGATGGCGTCGATCAGAAGCACGCAGATGTCGGCGCGCTCGATCGCCCGCCGCGTTCGGAGGGAGGAATAGAACTCGATGCCCTCATCGATCTTCGACTGGCGCCGCAATCCCGCCGTGTCGATGAAGATGAGCTCGCGCCCGTGATACATCATCGGGCTGTCGATCGCGTCCCGCGTGGTGCCAGCAATCTCGGATACCACGAGCCGGTCCTCGCCGAGCAGCCGGTTGACGAAGGATGACTTGCCCACGTTCGGCCGGCCGATGACGGCAACGCGCAACGCGTCGGTCTCCTCGGCCACGGCTGGCGGAAACTGGTCGACGAGCCGATCGAGCAGGTCGCCCGAGCCCTTGCCGTTGACCGCCGACACCGGCACGGGATCGCCGGCGCCGAGCGCGTAGAACTCGTAGAAGTCCGTCGAGCGAGGGTCGTCGACCTTGTTCGCGACCAGCATCCACGGCTTCCGCGCATCGCGGAGAATCTCGACCACCCGGGCGTCGTGCGGATGCAACCCCGTCTTCGCATCGACGACGAGCACGACGAGATCCGCCTCGGCGACTCCCTGCAACACCTGGCGCCGGATCTCGACGTCCATCGGCACCGAGGGATCATCGGTGAGGCCTCCGGTGTCGACGAGCCAGAACGAGCGGCCATTCCAGTCCGCACGCCCGAAGTGACGATCTCGCGTGGTTCCGGCCTCCTCGCTGACGATCGCGGTGTTCTCGCCGACGAGCCGATTGAACAGCGCCGACTTCCCCACATTCGGACGCCCGACGAGGACAACGACTGGGATGTTCACGGCGCGTCCATCGCCGCCGCGGGGGAACGCGCGCCGTCTCCTACATCGTGCAGTACGTCGAGAAAGTCGTACGAGGGGAGCACGGGCACTGGAAGCTCGGCGCGAATGCTCGCCAGCAGGGTGTCGTCGAGAAAGAGCCCGTCCTCGTTGATGCTTTCCGCCGGGATGAGCGCAATGTCGAGGTCCACCCGTCCCTGAAGCACGCGCCGGATGTCCGCCCCCGGAAGTAGTCCGGCGACGGTCGTCGTCGGACCAAAGAGCGAGTTTTCGGCGATGATGAGCTCGAAGTGCGCGCCTGTCGCCTCACGAAGGCGATCGAGGAGCGCAGGCATGTACGTGCCGCCGAGGGAGGTCCCCGTCACCACGCCGATCCGCTTGCCATCGAGACGCGGTAGCGTCGCAGCGCCGTCGTGCACGGTCGCGATCAGTCGCGTGACGGCTCCCACACCGTTCTCGATTTGAGCGAACTCCCCATAGTGCACGGGCGCGGGAAGTGGACGTTTCGCGAGGATGTACAGCTCATCCGATCCGAATACCCACGCGGCCCCCCGCTCGCGCATGGCACGCTCGCCCCACCGCTCGGCGGTATCGACGAGCACGGAGGCTGTCGCCGAGTCCATCGTTCGTCCGGTGTAGAGGTGTGAGAACTGGGTGAGTCCCACGGGGACGATCGCGGCGGAGAGGCAGGCGTCGCCGAACCCCCACAGGTCGGTCAGCGACTCCTCGAGCACGTCCCCGTCATTGAGCCCCGGAACGACGACCATCTGCGCATGAAACTGAATCCCCCCCGCGGCGAGCGTGCGCAGCTGGGCCAGGATGTCGGGCACGCGCGGATTGTTGAGCAGGCGTCGGCGGGCATCCCAATTCGTCGCGTGCACCGAGACGTACAGCGGCGACAAGCGGTACTCGAGGATCCGCGCGACGTCGCGCTCGCGGAGATTGGAGAGCGTCGCGAAATTCCCGTAGGCGAAGGAGAGGCGGTAATCGTCGTCGCGGATGTAGAGGTTGCGGCGCAGCCCCTCCGGGAGCCCCTCGACGAAGCAAAACTCGCAGCGGTTCGCGCACCGGCGCACGCTCGGGGGCTCGAGCTCGACCCCCATCGGCGCCCCCTCGGTCCGCTCGATCTCGAAGATGACGGGATCGCCGTTCGGGAGCCGCGCATCGATGACGAGCTCCTCATCTGCGCCGAGGAACTCCCAATCCAGGAAGTCGTTGAGGTCGCGGCCGTTGATGGTGAGCAGCTCGGTTCCGGGCTGCAAACCGATCTCGTCGGCGATACTTCCTGGGTGAATGCGGCTGACGCGAACCATTGATCTCCTACCAGCGAAAACCGGGGAAGGCCGGTGCGAGCGTGGCCTTCCCCGGCAGATGGACCGGCACAACAGGTAAAGGAACTTAGGAGATCACAGTGGCGAAAGCAAGCCGCGATGCGCTGTTAGCGCACCGCGCCTCAAGGTCAGAATGGGGCGTATCTGAACGCCACGATTCCAGCCTGGCTTACCTCGACACTGAAGGGCGCCGTCTTCTTCGGCTCGACCGGGCCGACCGTCACCTCCTGTGCCGCCACGGGTTTCCCGTCCTTGTCGAGGAACTCGAACCGCATGGTATAGGTCGCCGGCTTCGCCGATGCGTTCTCAACGGTACCTCGCAGCGTGTGCTTCGCGCCATCATGGGCGAACAGCGTGAACGCCACGCGGGAGGTCAGCGCGTTCTTGTGCTCGACGTGCTTCACGGCGGTGTCGTACATCGCCCGTTCGAGCGCGAGGTTCTTGGCCGCCTTGGCGACGTCACCGCGGCCCTTGTAGGCGATCGCGAGCAGCTGCCACGCGTCCTGGTTGTGCGGATCCACCTGCGCCAGACGCCGCGCGACGGGCATCATCTTGTCCCATTCGTTCTGCGACCAGTACGTGTTCGCGAGATTGAACAGAGCGTCGCGATAGTACGGGTTTCGCGCGAGCACCGTCTCGAAGAGCTTGGCGGCGTCCGGGAACCGGCTCGCATTGAAGGCATTCGTGCCGCCCTCGAGCAGCTGCGAGTCGGTGTACTTCGATGGATCGGCCAGCATCTCGGCGAACACGGTCGCCACCGCGGCGGTGTCGCCCAGCGCCGCGAGCATGCGACCCATTCCCGCCTGCGCGCTGGTCCGCTGTTCGTCGTTGGGGTACGCTTCGAGGAATGCCTTGTACGCCGCCACCGCTTCGCGCGCCGTCGCCTTCTGCTGATCCCCAGTCTGCGCGTCGGCCTGCGCGGCCAGCAGCACCGCGTAGTTGTACATCACCTGGTTGCGGATCTGGTTCGTGCCCTCGTCCTTCGCGGCCTGCTCTGGCGTGATGACCTCGATCGTCCGCTTGTTGGCGGCGATCGCTCCCGGGAGATCGTTCCGCTTTTGCGCCATGATCGCCGTGAAGTAGGACGTGTGCGGCGAGCCCTGATAGATCACGTCGGCCCGCTTGATCAGCTTCTCGGCGCTGTCGAGCTGGTCGTTGTTGATGAGCTCGGCGGAGGCGTTGACGAGCGGTGCCCACGCGGGCCGCCGATAGTCGTTCGTCTCGGCGGCGCATCCGGGCGCCGCGCGCTCGACGGCGTCGAACGCCGAGTCCGCGGCCGTGAGCAGGTCGATCGTCCCCTCGGGCTGCGCTGTATGCCCAATGGAGGCGCGACTCACGACGTGCCCCTGGCCGGGGCGCGCCAGATACCAGGCGTACACCTGGCCGAGGATCATGTTATACCCGGCTTCGTTCTGGCTACGAATCTTCGCGCCGTTCTTGTCGAGCTCCTTGACGGCATCGGCGGCGGCTTTTCCGGGGTCGCCGATCCCTGCGATCGCCCGCGCCAACGCGTTCTTCGCCGTCTTGAGCTGACCCGGCTTGTCCGTATCCACCTTGCACTCCGATGCAGCCTGCTGCGCATTCGCCGGCCTGCCAACGAGGGCGACCGTAGCGACGGCGATAAACGATGCCGCTGTGAGCCTCACGATCATCTCGATCTCCTGATTGATGAACGCCAAACGCGGGCGCTAGGAGGCGCCCGCACCGTGGAATACCCTGTCCGCCGCCACCCGTTCCGCCGCCTCGCGCGCCGCTGACACCGCTTCACGCAACGTGATCCCGGTCACTTCCGCTAACCGCGCGACGTCGTCGTACTCCGGCTTTACCCGGCGCGCACCGCCGGGCAAGGCGACGATCTTCATTCGCACCGCATGCCCGCGCACCTCCACCGAGCGCATCTCGCGCGACAGCGCGTGTCGCTGCACGCTGGTGCGACGCACCCCGATCGTCGTCGTCTCGCCGAAGAGGGTGCGCTCGAGGGCGTCCGCATCGCCGGGTCGCGCGAGCACCTCGATGCGGGCCCCCGGACGGCCCTTCTTCATCACGGACGGAAAGAGCACGACGTCGAGCGCTCCCGCCGCGCGCAGTGTTTCCGCCGCGCCAGCCAGATACTCTGGCTCCATGTCGTCCACATCCGCCGCGAGGAGCACCAGGTCCTCCACGCGCTCTCCCGACGCTGATGCGAGGTCGGCGAGAATCACTCGCAAGGCATTCGGCCGATCCGGAAAATCCTTCGTGCCCGCCCCGTACCCACTGCGGCGCACCACGTACGACGCGGGGGGTGCGCCATGCGCGAGCACACGCACGAGGGCCGCACCAGTTGGCGTCACCAGCTCTCCGGAACCGTCAGGGCCTCCACGAACGCGCAGGCCCTCGAGCAGGCGTAACGTCGCCGGCGCCGGCACCGGAAGCTCCCCGTGCGCCGCACGCACAGACCCGTCCCCGGTCGAGATCGCGGTGCAGAAGATCTCACTGACGCCCAACTGCTGGAAGCCCCAGATCGAGCCAACCACGTCGAGGATTGCGTCGACCGCTCCTACCTCGTGCAGGTGCACGTTGTCGATGGACACCCCGTGAATGCTCGCCTCGACGCTCGCGATGGCGGTGAACGCCTCATCGGCGAGTCGCTTCACGTCGTCGGGGGCGTCGCTCCGCTGCACGATGTCGCGGATGTGCCGGAGATGGCGACCGTGCGGCTGCGTCGGGATGTCGAAGTCGACCTTCGCGCAGTCGATGCCAGCGCGCCGTACCCGCTCGATGCGCACGGCGACCCCATCCAGGCCCAGGCGCGCGGGCAGCGCGCGGAGCCATTCCTGGTCGAGCCCCACGTCCACGAGGGCCCCGAGCGTCATGTCGCCGGCAATGCCACTGAAGGGCTCGAGGATGGCGATTGTCATGGCCCCCAAAGATAGTCGCTCGCACGCGGCCCGTCAGGTTCGGTACGACGCGCCAGCGCCCGTGTTGAAGAGCACGATCTCCGCGTCCCGGCTCAGGCGGCCACTGGCCACGAGCCGGCGGCAGACGGCCAGGGCGCAGCCACCCTCCGGGCTCGCGTCGACGCCGGTTTGCCGCGTGATCTCGACGGCACCGGCGCGAATCTCATCCTCGTCGGCGGGCTCCGCATCGCCTCGACTCTCGCGCAGGGCCCTGAGGATGAGCCGGTCTCCCAGTGCTGCCGGTACGCGCAATCCGCTGGCGTGCGTCTTCGGATCGATCCACGGCGTCGCCCGTTCTTCACCGGCATGGAAGGCACGCACGATCGGTGCGCAGCCGGCCGCTTGCGCCGAGATCATTCGCGGAAGGGTCATGTCCGAGTCGATCCAGCCCGCGGCCACCAGCTCCTGGAAGGCCTTCCACATCCCAATGAGGCCCGTCCCCCCGCCGGTGGGGTAGATGATCGCATCAGGGAGTCGCCAGCCGAGCTGCTCGGCGATCTCGAGCCCCATGGTCTTCTTGCCCTCGATGCGATATGGCTCGCGTAGCGTCGACACGTCGAACCAGCGCTGTTGAGCGGCGAACTCGCGGGCGGCCTTCCCCGCATCACCAATGTGCCCGCTCACCGTGATCAGCTCGGCGCCGAATGCGCGAATGGTGGTGAGGATCGCGGGCGGTGTCTCGGTGGGCGCGTAGACGCGCACCGGGATGCCCGCCGCTGCCCCATACGCGGCGAGCGCTGCGCCGGCGTTGCCCGCCGTTGGAACGACCATGCCGGGGACGTTCAGCGCCCGCGCGCGCGTGACGGCGGCGCTCATCCCACGCGCCTTGAAGGAGCCGGTGGGAT
This sequence comes from Gemmatimonadaceae bacterium, assembly GCA_036556765.1. GTDB lineage: Bacteria > Gemmatimonadota > Gemmatimonadetes > Gemmatimonadales > Gemmatimonadaceae > JAICNG01. The sequence goes on from DATBIU010000006.1 coordinate 14,820, forward strand.
TGAGACCCTCCTCCTTGATCCACACGGCTCCGACGCCGATCGCGCGGGCCAGCCCCTCCGCGCGCAGCAAGGGAGTCGCGCCTTCGCCAAGGGTGACGGGAGCCTCGTCAGGCAGGAGAGGCATCCATGCGGCGTAGCGCCACATGTCCCACCGCGGCAGAAGCATGTCTCGCTGCTTTGGTGGCCTCGCGTACCGGACGAGTAACGGCTGGCCGCACCCTGGACACACCTGCGCCAGCGTGTCTCCGGACGCGGTTGCGTCACAGGACGAGCACGCGAGGGACCAGTGCGTCACGCGGCGGGATCGGAGGTCTCGGCCACGCCCTCGACGGGCGTCGGGCCACCGCCAGGCTCCTCCGGCGCATCCGCGAACGGGGACGCAGCCTGAAGGGCATCGAGGATCTTCTGCGCCGCCTTGGGCGAGAACCCGGGAAGCGCCGCGATCTGCTCGAGGCTGGCGTCACGAACCCCCTGGACACTGCCAAAGGCACGCAACAGCGCACTCCGCTTCGAGGGGCCAACGCCCGGAATCCGCAGAAGCTCCGACGTGACGGTGCGCATCGCCCGGCGCTTCCGATTGTACGTCACGGCGAAGCGATGCGCCTCATCGCGCGCCTGCTGGAGCAGCCGCAACGCCGGCGATCGCCGCGCGAGACGGAGCGGCTCGCTCTTCCCCACGAGGAACACCTCCTCATCGCGCTTGGCGAGGCTGATCGCTGGCAGCACATGAAGACCGAGCTCGTCGAGCGCGGCCCGCGCGGCCGCGAGCTGTCCCTTGCCCCCGTCGATCACCACCAGATCCGGGATGGACTTTCGCTCCTCCACTCGCCGTTGAAAGTACCGCGTGACGACTTCACGCATCGACGCGAAGTCATCGGTGCCTTCCACCGTCTTCACCTTGAACTTGCGGTACTCCGCGCGCCGCGGTCTCGCGTTGTCGAACCACACCATCGAGCCGACCGTGTCGGTGCCCTGCGTCGTCGAGATGTCGAAGCACACGAGCGCTCGCGGCAGCCGCTCGAGCCCGAGCTCCCGGCCGAGCTCGTAGACGGGACTCGACGCGCGCTCCTCGGTCTCGAGCGAGGTGAGCTTCAGCTCCTCCAGCAGATGCCGGGCATTCTGCTCGGCGAGCCCCACGAGCTCGCGTCGCGGACCACGCTGCGGCACGTGCATCGCGGTGCCTCCCAGCGACTCCTCCAGCAGCTCTCGGTCCTCGACGTCGAATGGCAGCAGCAGCTCCGGCGCGCGGTCGCGCGTCGGCAGATAGCTGCCGGCGAGATAGGCCGTGAGCACCGCCGCGTCAGGCTCCCCTTCGATGCGCTCGACGAAGGTGTGGTCGCGCGCGAGCAGCTTGCCGTCGCGAATACGCAGGATGGCGACGCACGCATCCTCCCCGTCCCGCGCGAAGCCGATGACATCGCGATCGCCGCCCTCCACCCGCAGGACGATCTTGGGCTCTTCCATGTTCTCGAGGTGCACGAGCACATCGCGCAGCTCGGCGGCCCGCTCGAAGTCGAGTCGGGCCGACGCGTCGTCCATCCGCTCGCGCACGCGGCGGGTCACCTCATCCGACCGGCCCTCGAGAAAGAGCACGACCTCATCGATCATGCCCGCATAGTCCTCCCGCGTCTGGAGGTGCACGCACGGCGCCTTGCACCGCTTGATGAAGAAGTCGAGACAGGGACGCTCCGGCATTTCGGCCGGCATGTCGTAGTTGCAGGAGCGCACGGTGAAGATCCGCTTCACCACGTTCAGCGCGCGACGCATGGCGCCGACGTCGGTGTAGGGGCCGAAATAGCGCGCGCCGTCGTTGACGACCCGACGGGTCACGAACACACGCGGAAACGGCTCCTGCACCGTCACCTTGATATAGGGGTACGACTTGTCGTCCCGCAGCGTGATGTTGAAGCGGGGCTTGTACTCCTTGATCAGGTTCGCCTCGAGAATCAGCGCGTGGGCTTCGCTCGGCACGACGATCGTGTCGACATCCGTCATCTGCCTCACGAGCGCGGCGGTCTTGAGACTGTCCCCCGCGTCGGCGCCCAGGTAGGAGCGCACGCGCGACCGAAGCCGCTTCGCCTTGCCGACGTACAGCACGGTCCCCTCGGCGTCCTTCCACAGGTAGACGCCGGGGGAATCCGGGAGGCCTTTCCGCTGCTCCGCGAGACGCCCCGCGCGGTCCTGTTCTGCG
>DATBIU010000007.1:0-22533 GCA_036556765.1 Gemmatimonadaceae bacterium
ACGACCGCGGCACGACGGTAGTTGAAGGGAGCCACAGAACCTCCGGAACGGGGGGAGTGACAGGATACGGCTTTCGGGTTCGCGCACGCCAGTGGCGGCCATGTCGGGAGATGTAAGACTCTCTTGAGCCTCGACATCACCCTGTGTGGCTTGCGTCGCAGGCCAGCCGTGCGCACCTTCGCGCGCGCATGGCCTTCATCGGCATTGACCTCGGCGGGACCAAGCTCGCCGCGGCCGCCTTCACGGCCGACGGGGAGCTGCTGAGCCGCGAGAGCACCCCTCTTGCCGACCGCACCGGGACCGCGGTTGGGGCGCTGATCGTCGAACGGACCGTGGCGCTCGCCGAGAAACACACGTTGGACGCAGTTGGCGTGTGCGTGCCGGGTTTGTATCGCGCCTCTCGCGGGTCGGTGTGGGCTCCGAACATCCCGGGATGGGATGACTACCCCCTTCGAGAGGAGCTCCGGTCGGCGTTCGGGGCGCGCGTCGCTCTCACGATCGACAGCGATCGGGCCGCGTGCATCCTGGGCGAGACCTGGCGGGGTGCGGCGGCCGGCGCCCGCGACGCGATCTTCCTCGCGGTCGGTACCGGTATCGGGGCGGGGATTATCACCGACGGACGCATACTCCGCGGCCGCGGCGACGTTGCCGGCGCCATCGGGTGGCTGGCGCTCGATCGTCCCTACGTGGCGCGATTCGTGATTCACGGCTGCTTCGAGGACCAGGCATCGGGACCGGGCCTCGTTAGGGTCGCATGCGACCTGATCGAGCGCGACGCCGGCTACAACGGCTCGCTTCGCCACCCGCGGCCGGAGGATCTCGATGCCGGCGCGGTGTTCGCCGCGTACGATCGGGGCGATCCCATCGCCGTGAAGGTGATCGACAACGCCATCGAGCTGTGGGGGATGGCGTCGGCGAACCTCGTGAGCCTGTTCAATCCCGAGATCGTCGTGTTCGGCGGCGGCGTCTTCGGCCCGGCAGCGAAGCTGCTCGATCGCGTGCGAGCCGAGGCGCGGCGCTGGGCTCAACCAATCGGTATCGAGCAGGCACGATTCGTCACCAGCGCGCTGGGAGGAGACGCCGCGCTCTACGGTGCAGGGAGGCTGGCGATGATGGGACGAGGTACCGCATGACGCCAAGCTCGAGTCGTGTGCTGTTCGTGTGCGCCTGTCTCTGCCTGCTCACCTTCGGCATCGTCCTCACGACGCTCGGTACCGTCCTGCCGTCGGTGATGGGGCGTTTCGGCATCGACAAGGCATCGGGCGGGGCCCTTCTGCTGTTGATGACGTTCAGCATTCTCGTGGGTGCGTTGGTCTTCGGGCCCGTCGTCGATCATCGCGGCTACAAGTCCATTCTCCTCGGCTCGATTGCGCTGATCATTATCGGGCTGGAAGGCGTCGCGTTCGCACCATCGCTCGGGTGGCTTCGCGTGGCCGTGTTTCTGATCGGGTTCGGCGGGGGGATCATCAATGGCGGCGCGAACGCGCTCGTCTCGGACATCAGCGGCGACGAGCGCGGGCCGCGTCTCAATCTCCTCGGCGTGTTCTTCGGCGTCGGCGCCATGGGCGTTCCCTTTCTCATCGCGGTTCTCAGCAACCGCTTCTCCCATGCGGCGCTAATCGGGGGGGTCGGCGCGCTCGTCGTCGTGCCGCTCGCTGTCGTGGCGAGGGCGAGCTTCCCCCTGCCCAAGCAGGCGCAGGGATTTCCGCTCGCGGATGCGGGCCGCCTTCTGCGCGACCCCGTCATGCTGCTGATGGGCCTCATGCTCTTTCTCGAGAGCGGTGTCGAGATCACGGTGGGCGGGTGGACGTCGACGTTCGTCACCGAGGAGCTCGCGGTGCCGGAGCGAAGCGCGCTCATCCTGCTCTCGCTGTACTGGGCGGGCATGATGCTCGCGCGCCTCGCCATCGGCACGGTGCTGAGCAAGGTCCCTCCATTCCGCATCCTGTATACCTGCCTCGTGATCGCGCTCGCCGGTGCCGCCCTGCTCCTCACGACCCGCGACGTGAGCCTCGCGGCGTTGGGCGTCTTCTCCCTTGGCGTCGGATTCGCCGCCATGTTTCCGACCGTGCTCGGCTTCATCGGCACGCGCTTCAGCGCATTGTCCGGGACCGCGTTCAGCGCCGCGATCACGATGGCGCTCCTCGGCGGGATGCTGTTTCCCTATACCGCCGGGGTCCTAGGGGAGCGGTTCGGCATGCGTGGCTCGTTTCTCATCGTGCCGGCCGCGCTCATGATTCTTGGCGTGCTCCTCACGGTTCTCTCTCGCGCTCTGCGCGCTCCACGCGGGTGACAATGTCGAGTAGCCGCTGGCTGGCCAACACGCGTGCCGTGCTCGACGAGATCGAGCGCTCGCAGCTTCCCGCCATCGGGCGTGCCGCCGCACTCATGGCGGACTCGATCGCCGCCGAGCGATGGGTTCACACGTTCGGGTGTGGCCATGCCACCATTCCGGTGGAGGAGATGTATCCGCGCATCGGCGGGTTCGTCGGCTTTCACCCAATGATCGAGCTTCCGCTGACGTTCTTCACGCGCATCACCGGCGAGATGGGAATTCACCAGTTCCTGTTCCTCGAGCGCGCGGAGGGGTACGGTGAGGCGATCATGAAGAGCTACGCCTTCGATCGGCGCGACACGATGTGGATCTTCTCGCACACGGGGATCAACAACGTCAACATCGATGTGGCGCTGCGGGCGAAGGCGCTGGGAATGCGCGTAGTCGCGACGGGCTCGGCCGCGCAGACGGCACACTCGCGTCATCCGTCGGGGCGCACGCTGTTCGAGATCGCCGACGTGGTGATCGATACGCGGGTACCGGCGGAGGATTCGTCAGTACCGGTGAAGGGCCACGTCGACCAGGTGGGCCCGGTATCGACGATGGCGTTCGTGGCGGTGGTGTGGATGACGATCACGACGGTGGCCGAGCTGCTCGCGGAGCGCGGCGTGAAGCTCTACATCCATCCGTCGCACAACGTCCCTGGCGACACGACCGCCCGCGAGCGGCTCGACGCCGCGCTCGCCGAGTACAGGCGGAGAATCGCTGGGGTATGAGGGCGGTCCTGTGACGGCGCCGAGTCCCGCATCGCGCGCCTCGCCCTCGAGGCGCTCCGCCACGCGGCCTCCGCTCACATGGTGGCTGGTGGCGCTGCTCGCGGTGCCGATCGTGGGATACGCGATGGCCTATGTGGTCGTCGGGGCACCGATGTATCCGCCGAACCTCGCGACCTCGTTCTCGGCACGGCCGTGGGGCATCTATCCCCACGCGTTGTTCGGCTCGCTCGCGCTCGGCCTTGGCCTTCTGCAGCTCAATCGGTGGCTCCTCCTTCGCCACCGGGCGGTCCATCGTGCGTTAGGCACGGCCTATGTGGTGTCGGCGGCGTTGGTGGGCCTGGCCGGCCTGTACATGAGCCTCTACTCGTTCGGCGGTATGATCACGCATCTCGGGTTCGGAGCGCTGGCGGTGCTATTGCTGGGGACCACCGCTCGCGCGTACCTGGCGGCGCGCGCGCGTGCGATCGCGGAGCACCGGCGGTGGATGCTGGCCAGCTACGCGCTGATCTTCGCCGCCGTGATGCTCCGGATCGAGCTACCTCTACTGACGATGGCATTTGGCGACTTCCGGCCGGCGTACCAGGTCGTGGCCTGGTCATGCTGGGTGCCGAACCTTCTATGGGCGGTGTGGTATGCGCGCCGGACGGCGGGTGCCCCGCTCCCCGCGGCGGAACGGTTGCGGATGATCTGACCTCTGAGCGAGCTCATGGGCCACGCTCCCGCTGGTCAGGGATTTCTGTACGCCCGGTCAACCTTTCGCTGACTCTCGCTCGTTCACTCCGCGACGTAGAGTACATGGCGAGCGAACCTCAATCCGAAACCATTATGCTTCTGGACCGCATAGTCATCGGCGTGGATTTCAATGCGGCGTCGGTCGCCGCAGCGCGTTGGACCGCGCGATCGTTCGCGCCGCAGGCCGAGCTCGTCCTCATCCACTGCGTGCCGTCCGGGAACCCCTCGGCCAAGGGAGTCGAGGAGTCGATCGCGCGCGCCGGCCGAAAGCTCGAGGCGCTCCGTGAGGAGCTCGGGTATGACCGCACCCGCACCGGGGTGTGTGTGGGAATTCCGTCGGACTGCATCGCGGAGGCAGCGGCGCGCGTCGAGGCCGACCTCGTCGTGGTCGGACCCCACAACCGGTACCCGCAATCGATCGACGAGATGGGGAGCACGCCCGAAGCGCTCGTCTCCCGTTCGTGCGCGCCGGTATTGGTGTCGACCGGCGACCTGCGGGGACCGCCACGCCGCCTGCTCCTGTCGGTCCAAGGGCTCGAGGTCTCCGCGTTCGTCTTCGAGTGGGCGCGCGCGGTCGAGGCGCGCTCCGGAGCGCAGCTGTCCGTCGTACACCTGGGCATCGCCCTCTGTGACGCGGACGCGGAGCAGGAGCTGACGACCTCCAGCCCGCGCAGCGAGGCGCTGGCCGACGGCTTTCCGCGCTACGACCGGCTCAGCCCCTCGTCGCCTCCGGCCATCAGGCGTCTCTTTCAAGAGGCGCGGCGCACCGGGCTCACCGGGGCCGCTCGATAGGGTGGTCACCGCGCGCCCGGCGTTATGTCAATGCCGGGCGCGTCCCGTATATTCACAGCGAACCTACGACAACTGCGGAGATCCTATGCCCTCCGTCCGATACTTCGCGCTCGCGAGCGCCCTGCTCATCGCCGTGATCGCCACCTCCGGCGGGGCGAAGGCGCAACGCCGCCCGGCCGCCGGTTCGGCCGCCCCACCGCCGATCATCCCGATCACGCACTTCTTCGACAATCCGGAAGTCGCAGGGGCGCAAATTTCCCCCGACGGCCGCTGGCTCACCGTCCTGAAACCGTACCGCGGCAAGCTCAACGTCCACGTGCGCCCGTTAGGCCGCGCCGGCGCGGAGCGCCGCCTCACGAGCGATACGACCAGGCCGGTCACCGGCTACTTCTGGTCGGCGGACAGCAAGCACCTCCTCTACGTGCAGGACAAGGGCGGCAACGAGAACTACCACGTCTATCGCGTGCCCATTGCCGGCACGGGCGTACCGGAGGCGAAGGACCTCACCCCCTTCGAGGGCGTGCGAGCGGTGATCTTCGCCGTCCCGCGCGAGCTGCCGGATCGCATTCTGATCGGGCTCAACAAGCGCTCCCCGAACGCCTTCGATGCCTACTGGCTCACCCTGGCCACCGGCGACACGACCATGGCCGCACAGAATCCTGGTCGCATCCTCGGCTATCTGCTCGACAAGCAGAACCGCCTGCGCGCGGCGGCCGGATCGAATGAGCAGGGCGGCACCGACATCTACGCCAAGGCGTCCGACCAAACCGAATGGCGGAAGGTCGCGAGCTATCCCCCCACCGAGAACGTGACGCCGTTGCGCGTTCATCCCGACGGGCGCCGGTTGTATATGTCGAGCGACCATGGCGAGACGAATCTCGCGCAGCTGGTGTTGCTCGATCTCGAAACGGGAGCGGCGACGCCGGTCGAAAGCGACCCGGAAAAGGCCGTCGACTTCGGCTCGGCGGTGTTCAGCGAGGTCACCGACTCGCTGCTGGCGACCGTGTACGTCGCCGACACGGTGCGCATCTATCCGAAGAACGAGCGCTTCGCCCGCGACATCGCGAACATCAAGCGGCTCCACGATGGTACGCCGGGCATCAGCTCGATGACGCTGGATGAGATGAAGTACATCGTCTCGTTCGACTCGCCGACGGATCCCGGCGCGACGTACCTGTACGATCGCAATACCGGGCGTGCCCAGTTCCTCTTCCGTCCACGCCCCTGGCTCGTGCCGCGCCAGCTCGCGCCGATGCAGCCCGTTTCGTTCAAGGCGGAGGACGGGCTGACCATCCACGGCTACCTCACCGCGCCGGTGGGGGTGCCGCGCAGAAACCTGCCGCTCGTGCTCATCGTGCACGGCGGTCCTTGGGCACGCGACACCTGGGGCTACGACCCCGAGGCGCAGCTGCTCGCGAACCGTGGGTACGCGGCGCTTCAGATCAACTACCGCGGATCGACGGGCTACGGAAAGGCGTTCTACAACGCGGCGGTGAAGGAATGGGCGGGGAAGATGCACTCCGACCTGATCGACGGCGTTCGCTGGGCGATCAGGGAGGGCATCGCCGACTCGACGCGCGTCGCCATCTACGGCGGATCGTACGGCGGGTACGCCACGCTCGTCGGACTCACCTTTACCCCCGAAGTGTTCGCGTGCGGCGTCGACTACGTGGGCCCGTCATCGCTCGTGACGCTCATCGAGTCCTTCCCACCGTACTGGAAGCCATTCCTCGAGGGATCGTTCTACCGGCACGTCGGAAATCCAGCGGTTCCGGCCGATGTCGAGGACATGAACAAGCGGTCACCGCTCTTCCGCGTGAATCGCATCGAGGATCCGCTGCTCATCGTACAGGGCGCGAACGATCCTCGCGTCACCAAGCGTGAGGCAGACCAAATGGCGATCGCGCTGCGCGATCGCGGCGTGAAGGTCCGTTACCTGCTCGCGCCGAACGAGGGGCACGGCTTCCTGAACGCCGACAACCGACTGGCGCTCTATCGCGCGATGGAGCTGTTCTTCAAGGACTGCCTCGGTGGTCGCGCGCAGGCGACGGTTGCGCCGGCGATCGCGCAGCACATCGCGCGTCTCACGGTGAACGTCGACACGCTCAAGCTCGCGCCGCGCGAGAGCGAGCCGACGACGATGCTCATCGGTGATCCCTCGCTGGCGACGGCACGCCTCGGTGCGGAGGAGACGACGCGGCGGCTCATGCTCGTGCAGGGTGGCCAGGAGCGTGAGGTGGGAACGGTGCGCAGCACGGTGACCCTCGTCGACGTAAACGGGCAGCCGGCGCTGCAATTCGTGCAGGCGTTGAATTCGCCGATGCTCGGCACCGGGGCAGACACGATCGTCATCCACCGCGGTACACTCGCTCCCATTCGGCATCGCTCGGTGAATGCGCGACGCACGATGTCGCTTGATTTCCGCGGCGATTCCATCGTCGGCTCGGTGACGCAAGCCGGCGGAACCGCTCAGCCGATCGCGCTTCGCGCGGACACGGCGCTCTTCGATTCCAATGCCTTCGATCTCATCCTGCGGGTGCTGCCGCTCACCGACGGATATGCGGTGCGCTACCCGGTGTACCTGCACGAAGGCGGCGGGAAGATCTGGGTGACGAGCCGGGTCACGGGCAGTGAGCAGGTGCCGGGGGCCGGTGGAACGGCGACCGATGCATGGGTCGTCGAGAGCAAGCTTGGACCCCGGACGGTGCGATACTGGATCGCGAAGGACTCGCGTCACGTTCTGCAGAGCGTGCTCGAGGCCGGTCCGGGCGTACAGCTCAAGATGATCCCGTAGCGCGCGCGCGACGTCGCCGGCACAATCGCACCCACGTGCGTCGCGTGCTGTACGCGCTCGTGGTGCTGGGGGTCCTCTTCGTCGTGGCCCTCATCGCCATGTGGAGGTTGCAGGAGCGCATCGTCTGGCAACCGCCGCGCCTCGCCGCATACCCGAGCGGCGAGGCGCGGCGCGTCGATTATCGCTCGGACGACGGTCAGCCGCTGTTCGCGTTCGTCGTCGGTGAGCCGGCACGCGCCGCGGGTCTCATCATCGCTTTTCACGGCAACGCCGATCTGGCGGTGTGGACCGTGCCGTGGGCCGCCGAGGTGCAGCGACGCACGGGGTGGGCGGTGATGGTGGCCGAGTATCGCGGGTACGGCGGTCTTCCCGGCTCGCCGGATTATCTCTCCTCGCAGCGAGATGCGCGGGCGACCTATCGCGTGGCGCGCGAACAGCTCGGTGTCGACGCACGCCACATCGCGCTGCACGGTCACTCGCTCGGCAGCGCCGTTGCGGCCGAGCTGGCGGTCGAGCACGCACCGTCGGTCCTCATTCTGGAAGCGCCGTTCACCTCGGCGCGGGACATGGCGCGGCGGATGCTGGCTCCGGTTGCCGCCGTGTGGGGCGTGGTCGCTCGCGTACACTTCGATACACGGTCGAAGGTCGCCGCGCTCGATGTGCCAACGTGGGTGGTGCATGGCGAGCGCGATGGCGTGATCCCGGTGCGCATGGGGCGCGCCGTTCACGCGGCCGCGCGGGTACCGGGTGACTTGCTCCTGGTGCGCGGTGCGGGGCATAACGACGTGCGTGACGTCGCTGGGGACGCGTACTGGGCGTGGCTGCGGCGCGCGCTCGAGCGTGCCACGGTGGCGCGTTCCTAGCTTACTGCGGTCGCGCGCCTCCCGCCGCGGTGGTGTCCCGGCGAACAGGCACCACGCACGAGGGCACGCGTCCGTTTCGTCGTGGCAGGGCTCGGCGCTCCGGGTCTCGTTGCCTGGCGGCGCGGCGCGTGATCGCGACGACGTTGCCGACGGGGCGCTCGCCGCCCGCGTCGGACGGGGCGTTCACGATCGAATCGCCGACGACGAGCGCGGTCGAGCCGCCGCCGTCCAGGTTCATCGCCTCATATGCTCCCAGCGCGATCATGGCGTCGGCGAGCTCCTCGAGCGTCATGCCGACGCTCGCCTGCTGTCGTCCGTCGACGGCGACGAGATAGAGCGTGGCGCTGTCCCGCGAGATGCCTAACGCCGACCGAGGGTGACGGGCGCGGGAGAATCGGGGCACCGTGCCCTCGACGGAGTCTGCGGCCAGCGCCACGTTGCGCCCCGCGTCGATGATGCGCGGCCACCCGCCGACGAGCGTATGGAGCGGACCGCGGTCGGGGACGAGTCGGGCGATCACCTCGACCCGGTCCCCGGGACGGAGTCGCTCGACGACCGACCGCACCGACCCACTCGCGACGAGGAGTGCACCCTGCTCCGAAGGCGCCGCGTCGAGTCCTGGCGTGGCATTCGTGTCCACCCGGTAGTGTGCCGTGTCACCGCGCCCGCCGACCTTGAGCAGCGCGACGTGCGCGACGGAATCGCTGGACCTGGGCGCCGTCGTGGGATCGAACCAGGGAGTGAGGAGCGCCAACGCGCCCGGCGCGCTCGCGTTGATCGCCGAGAGCGGCCACTCGCCACTCGGCGTGCGCACCGATCCCTGCAAGTGAAAGCGGTCGAGCACCACTCCGCCCCGGAGGGTGATACCGAATTGCGTGTGGACGTTGTCGAATGCATCGAAGGGCGACTCGGTCACGGTCACCGCCTTCACGATCTCGCCATCGATGACCACGTTGGATTCGGTGGCGCCCGTTCCACCACGGAGGTCGAAGAAGTCGGCGTTGAGCACCCCGACGACGTCGATCCCTTCCTGTCGTAGCCGGCGCGAGATCGCGGACGGCCGCTCGCGGCCGAGGAGCTGATCGCAAGCGCGCAGCCCCCGGACCCGGAGGTCGGGTCGCCGCAGATCGACCTCGAGTACGGAAAGAACCCAGGGGCCGCCGCTCCGGACGATCCTTCGAAACGTTACCCCAGGCCCCACCTGACGGGTGCTAACCGAATCGCCGAGCGTGAGTTGCGCGCTCGCCGCGGGGACGGCGCCGGCCAGGGTGACCAGGAGCGCCGCGAGGGTGGTCCCTCCATTGTTGACACAGCGCAACAACCAGCCTAACCTCGGCGCAACCGCGGTACGTCCCCACCCTTTCCGCGAGATCACCATGCGAATCCCCTCGTCAGTCTTTTCCCTGCTGTCAGCGATCGCCGTGATGATCGCGATCCCAAGCGTCGGCGAAGCCCAGCTGACGATCACGCTCGAGGGCTCCGTGCGCAACACGTCTGGCGAGCCAGTCGCCGGCGCTGTGGTCGGCGTCGTGAATCCCGCGACGAACGAGCGCCGCGGGGTCAACACGAACGACGACGGCCGGTTCCGCGTCCTCGGCCTCGCGCCCGGACGGTACGAGGTCACCGTTCGCGCGATCAACTACGAGCAGAAGAGCCAGTTGGTCGAGCTGTTGCTCGGCCAGCGCGCGAACCTCGTGTTCGACTTGCAGCCGTCGGCGACGCAACTGGCGGCCGTGGCCGTCACCGCCGACCGCACGACGACGGTCGAGGTGCAGCGAACGTCGGTGTCGGCGCCGGTCGTGCAGCAGATGATCGAGCAGCTGCCGACGATCGACCGGAACATCATGACGCTCGCCGCCGTGACGCCGGGTGTGAGAGGCTTTGCGCCACAGGCGGGCCGTGCGCTTCCGTCAGCGGGCGCGATGCCCGAACTGCGCTTCAGCAACTTCTATCTCGACGGCATCGAGCTGAAGAGCCTCTTCAACGGCAACCTCGTCGGCATTCCGCAAACAGGCGCGCCGCTGCCGCAGGAGGCGATCCAGGAGTTCCGTGTCTTCATCAATCCGTACGACGCCGAGTACTCCCATGCCGGCGCGTACGTGATCAGCGCGGAGTCGAACCGTGGCACGAACGACACGAGGGGTGCCGTGTTCGGTTTCTTCCAGGACAAGTCGATGGTCGCACGGACGAACTTCCAGACGGTGACTCCCGACTTCAACCGCATGCAGCTCGGCGCCAACATCAGCGGTCCGATTCAGCGGGACCGCCTCTTTTATGCGGTCAACTATGAAGTGACGGACAGCGACAACTTCATCGATGTCGTGCCCGGGCGGCCCGCGAGCAACCCGGCGGTGTGGGATGCGCTTCGTGGCTCGTTCAAGGCGCCCAATCTGAACCACACGGGCTTCCTTCGCGGAACCTACACCCCGAGTGAGAGGAACACGTTCGACGTGTCGTGGTCGACGCGCTACATGACCGGTGAATCGAACTTCGGTGGGACGGTGGCGCGCAATGGCGGGATCGATCAGTCGTACTTCATCAACGTCGCGCAGCTCCGCCATCGCTATCTGCCGACGCCGAACCTGCTGAATGAGTTGAGCCTCCAGATGGTGAAGTGGCACCACGACGAGGGGATGCTGGTCGAGCGTGAGCAGCGGGTGTATCCCAGCGTGACGCAGGGGACGGCGACGTTTCCGCTCGAGCTGAACGAAACGCACCTGCGTCTCATCAACCGCATGACCTACACGAAGGACAACTGGGGTGGCTCGCACGCGTTCAAGCTCGGCGCCGAGGTGAGCCGCATCAACGCCGATCAGTTCTCCCCGAACTTCCGGATGGGGAGCTTCCGCTTCACGACGGACACGAGCACCAATCCCAACCAGGCGACGATCGGCATTGGGTATCAGGACCGGAACGGCGTGACGGATGCCAAGGCGGAGCTGAGCGGTTGGATCACCGGGTTCTATCTCAACGACGAGTGGCGCCCGACCGCGACGCTGACCGTCAACCTCGGGTTGCGCTACGACGCCGAGATCAACACGCTCAACAACGATTTCACCGTGCCGTGGGCGAGCGACACGGCGATCACCAACAAGGCGGCGCTCGCCAACTACATCAATCGTGGCGACCGCAAGAACGACTTGAACAACCTGTCGCCACGCATCTCGTTCTCCTGGGACCCGATCGGGACGAACCGCACGTTCATTCGCGGCGGCTTTGGCGTGATCTACGATCGCGTCGCGAGCTTCATTGGATTCCAGGAGCGTCTCGCGGCCGCCTGGCGGAGCTACACGATCGCCAATCCGGCAACGATGGACGTCGCCCTCCTTCGCGCTCAGGTCATCGCCGGAACGGTGCCGTCGACGCCGAACATCATCCTCGTCAAGAACAAGATGGAGGCGCCCGAGAACCGGCAGATGTCGATCGGCCTCGGCCACCAGTTCTCGGAGGACCTCGCCCTGAACGTGGATTATGTCCATCAGGACGTACGGCATCTGTACAACCGGCTCAACGCGAACTACCTGAACACGCAGCCGAATCCCGACGTTCGAGTACTCACGCCGAACTATGGCGACATCATCCTGTGGGATGACTTCGCGCGCGCGAAGTACGACGCCGTGATGCTGTCGGTGAACTATCGCCGCGGCCAGCTGCTCACGAATCTCGCGTACACCCTCGGGTTCGCGAAGGCGGACTACGATGCCGTTACGGCCCCTGCGTTCGCGTTCCGTAGCGCCTACAACATGCAGCAGACGGCGGGCGACGAGCGGCACCGCATCGTACTGTCGGAGGTCGCCGACTTCGCGTGGCTGGGCGGCTTTCAGGTCGCGGGGATCGTTACCCTCGCCAGTCCACGCCCCTTCAACGCGTTCATTGGGCAGGACCTCAACTTCGACAACGACTTTACGGACGACTTCTTCCCGAGCGGCAGTCCGACGGGCGAGCGCACCATTCGTCCGGGCAACGCGTGGAAGAACTGGTATCGCAACGTGGACATCCGACTGGGCAAGTCCCTGTTCGCCGCCCAGGGAAGCACCGTGCGCCTAACGGCCGAGGTGTTCAACCTCTTCAATACCGACAACGTGGCCAGTTATGGCGGGCGGCAGAAGACCGCCGCCGGCGTCGACATCACGAACTTCGGCCAGGCCACCGGCGCGTTCGGCGCGCGGCGCGCGCAGGTGGGGGCGAGAGTCGAGTTCTAGAAGCCGAATGAGGAACGCGGAACGAGGAACGAGGAGTGAGGAAATTTGTCCTCACTCCTCGGTCCTCATTCCTCAGCGGTATATCAAGTACGGCTCCCGCTTCGCGGCGAACTCCCTCGCCTCGATCTCCCAGCGCGCGAGCAGCTCATCCACCTTCCCCGCGTCGACCGCCGCTCGAAGCTCGTCGCTCCCCGACAGCCGATCGATCGACCCCACTCGCCATTGCCATTCGTTCGGATGCCGTGCGCGGATCGCCTGGAGCATGCGGGCCCCGACCGTGATCGGACGCACGCGATCCCGGTCGAGCAGCACCACCTCGATCATCGGAATCGTCGAGCCTCCATGCTTCATTCCCTCGGCGATCGTCCGGGAGGTCGAGTCGAAGCGGACACCCGGCATCCGCTGGGCGTTCAGCTCGCGTGCGATCGCTCCGGCATCGGTGAGCCAGGGAGCGCCCACGACACGGAAGGGACGATCGGTTCCGCGACCTTCGCTGAGGTTGGTCCCCTCGAAGAACACCGTTCCGGTGTACAGAATGGTCGCGTCCATGTCACGCAGGTTCGGCGACGGACGCACCCATGGAATGCCGGTCGCCTCCCACCACATGTCGCGCCGGTAATTCTGCATCGGCACCACCGTGACGGTGGCCTTCACCAGGCCGGTCCCAACGAGATAGCGGAGGAGCTCGCCAGGCGTTAGGCCGTAGCGCATCGGTACCGGGTGGAGGCCGACGAACGAGGCGAACTGCGGCTTGAGGAGACCACCCTCCACACGGTCGGCGCGGATGGGATTGGGCCGGTCGAGGACGATGAAAGGCTTGCCGACCTTGGCCGCCGCCTCGGCGGCGAGTACCATGGTCCATTCGTAGGTGTAGACGCGGGCGCCAACATCCTGGATGTCGTAGATGAGAACATCGATGCTCTCGAGCATCTGGGGAGTGGGTACGCGGGTCTCACCATAGAGGGAAAAGATCGGGACGCCGGTGGCCGAGTCGACGGTCGTCGCGATATGGACGCCTGCTTCCGCGGCACCGCGTAGACCGTGCTCAGGCCCATAGAGCGCGGTGAGCTGGACGCCGGGAGCACGATGGAGCAGGTCGATCGTGCTCGTTCCGCTGCGATCGCGTCCCGAGTGGTTGGTGATGAGCCCGACGCGCTTGCCCGAGACGAGGTGCAGCGAGTCGCGCAGCAAGACCTCGATGCCGGGAACGACGCCACCGGTGGTCGGCGTCGCCGGAATGCTGGAGGACGCACATCCGGAGGTGGAGGCGAGGGTCGCGACGAGCACCGGCAGTGCGGCGAAACGAAGGAGATCGCGAATCATGAGGCGGAGTGAGTTCGGGACAGGTATGGGAGCGCAGGATAATATGGCGCGGTACCGCGACGCGCACCTCAACCAGAACCTCGCTGCATGCTGACTCTTCTGAAGCTCCTGCAGTCGCTCATCAAGACGCTGCACTCCGAGGGCACGCCTGGCCAGGTAGCGGCCGGCGTCGCCCTCGGTGCCGCGCTCGGGCTCACGCCCCTCGTCAACGTGCACAATTTGCTCATCGCGGCACTCATCCTCGTTCTGAACGTCTCGATTGGTGGCGCGCTGCTTGGCTGGGCGCTCTTTCTGCCCTTCGGCTTTCTCCTCGACCCGGTCTTCCATCGGCTCGGTCAGCTGTTGCTGCTCGAGACTCCGGCCCTGACCCCGATGTGGACGAGCTGGTTCAACTCACCTGTTCTCCCGTACACGAACTTCAACAACACGATCGTTCTGGGAAGTCTGGTCGCCTGGCTCGCGCTCTGGCTGCCGATTTTCCTTGCCGCTCGCTACGGCGTCGCGCGCTACCGGGCCACGCTCGGCGAGCGCGTGCGCCAGTCCCGGTTCTACCAGGCCGTGACCGCCTCCAAGGCATACAATGTCTACAGCTGGTTCCGACCGGACTGATCGCGCGGGGGACGGTGCGGGCGACGCACCACGTCCCGGCACTCCGCAACCAACCGGGGCCACTCCGCCGAAACGGATGCGAGTGGTGCGCTGGCAGGGGATCGTCCCGCTGGTGCTGCTGCTCCTGCTCGTCGTGTTGTTCTGGCTCCTCTTCGGCGATCGCGTCGTCAGGGAGACGGCATCCGAGGCGGCGACGAAGGCGCTCGGCACACAGGTGGACATCGGTTCGCTCGAGGTGCGAGAGGGGGAGAGCTCGATCGAGCTGCGCGGGCTGGCGATCGCCGACCCCTTCGACCTGCGTCGCAACCTCATCGCCGCCGAGCGAATTCGCATCGAGCTGGATGCGGGGCCGCTCCTCGAGAAGAAGCTGATCATCCGCCGGCTCGCCGTCGGCGGCGTGCGCCTTGGCACCTCGCGCGCGGAGCCGGCGCGTCGCGTTGACGACAACGGCTTCGCGGCGACGACGATGCGCAACGTGCGCGAGTGGGTCGCGACGTACCGCCACCCCGTGCTCGCGCTCACGCCGATCGACACCATTCGGCAGATCGTGCTCGACCCCACGCAGCTGGGGACGGTGCGTGCGGCGACCACGCTGGCCGCGCGCGCCGACTCGGTGCGCGGCGCCCTCGAAGGAGGCTGGCAAGCGCTCGAGCTCCGCACGGTCTTCGACTCATCCGAGGCACTCGTCAGGCGACTGGCAGGCGCCAACCCGCGCACGCTGGGTCTCGACGGTACGCGACGCGCCCTTTCGGACATTCGCCGTGCCGTCCGGCAGATCGACGAGACCAAGGACCGCGTGGAGGCGCTGCATCGGGACGCGCGCGCTGGCGTCGCCGTTCTCGACACCGGGCTCAGCTCGCTCAACGAGGCGCGCCGCGCGGACTACGCCTTCGCACGCGGGCTGCTGAAGATCCCGTCACTCGAGGGCCCCGACATTGGCGGCGCGTTGTTTGGTCCCGTCACGCTCGATCGCTACCAGCGCGTGGTGTACTGGGCAGAGTTGGCGCAGCGGTACATGCCTCCGGGATTGCGACCTCGCGCGCGCGACGGTCCGGAGCGGCTCCGGGCGGCGGGGGCGACGGTCGCCTTTCCACGTGCGCGGCAGCGTCCGGATTTCCATCTGCAGGCGGGTGAGCTGGATTTCGTGCTGCCGAGCGGTGCGGCGAGGGGGGAATTTGTGGCGCGGCTCAGCGACCTGACGACCGCGCCCGCACTCGTCGGCCGGCCGATGCGATTCTCCGCGCGGCGTAATGCCGCTGGCACCGCTATCGGAAATCTGCAGGTCGCAGGGCTCATCGACCACACCGCCGGTCGCATCCGCGATTCGGTGAGCGCAGTCGGTACCGGCGTTGCCATCCCGGGATTCACGCTTCCCGGACTGCCACTGCGGGTGGAGCCGGGGAGTGGATCGAGTCGGCTCGATTTCGTGCGCGGCGGCGATCGCGTGGCCGCGCGGTGGACGATTCGGTCGGCCGATGTGCGGTGGCTCCCCGACTCGGGCCGTGCCCGCGCGCTCAACCCGCTGGAGTCGCTCGTTGCGCGAGTGGTCTCCGGGCTGCGCGACCTCGAGGTCACGGCGAATCTCACTGGGGACATTCACTCCCCGTCGATCTCGATCAGCTCGAACCTCGACCGAGCTGTAGCCGCACGCGTTCGGGAGGTGGCGGGGGAAGAGATTGCGCGTGCCGAGGCCCGCGCTCGGGCGGCGGTCGACAGCATCGTCAACGAGCGGGTAGCGCCGGTGCGAGCGCGCGTGACAGAGGTGCGGGTGGAGGCCGAGCGTCGCATCGAGGACGCGCGGGCCCGCCTCGCCGAGGAACGCCAGCGGTTGCAGGCTCAGCTCGAGACGCTTACCGGCGGACTCCCACTGCCTCGCGAATAGACCGAGTGCCGCCGGCGTTAGGCTCTGCCGGCGGCACGGTGATCGGCTGCCTCGGAGCCGGTCAGAAGCGGATGGTCAGTCCAGCCGCGACGGCCACGTCGTTGCGTGTCTTCGCCTCGCCGCCGCCGGTGAGCGGCTTGAAGCGAGAGACGTAATCCCGGCCCTCGATGCGGAGGCCGAACTGTCCGAACCCGAACTCGCCGCCTAACGCCCCGTATCCGGCGACGTTGGTCTTCGCATCGACGTCGAGATCCCGGTAGTCATACGTCCGGCCGCCGACGCCAAGGCCGAGGAAGGGAGTGAAGTCCCACGACGTGCGCTGCATCCACGCCGGAGCGCGCAGCTCGGCGCCCACGTCGTATTGGAGCAGGTCGATGGTCTGACCCACGCTCGCCCGGTCTTCCGTCGGGGACCATCCCAGCGTTCCCGTAATCGCGAGCTGCGGAATCACGCGGTATGACGCCTGGGCGCCAACGAGAATCGCGTCCTTCAGGAGATCGCGCTGATCGCCGGTGGGCAGGTACGCGCCGACGTAGGGGCGGATCTCGAAATTCCCCGATGCAGGGGCCTGCGCCGCGAGGGGACTCGCGATGGCGAGCGCGAGCAGCGCCGCCCCGCCCAGGACACGTGAAACAGCTGAACGAGTGCCTGACATGGTACAACCTCCGTACAAAGGAAAACGTGAACCACGCGACATTGTACGGATGAGTAACATTCATATATGAAGTATAGTTCCAGGGCTCTTGCGGGACTTCCGGGGAATCTCCGAATGCCGGGGCCACGGACAGCCGAACGGCGAATCGACCCGTATGACAACACGAATGGCCCGAATCGCTCCTGGCGCCGCGCAATCCTCTGCGCGCAAGCCCAACGACACATTCGTGTTCGTTGGGCGCCGAGCGCAAAGCGTGCGACGCCATTCGCGTGATTCGTGTTGTTATTCGGGTCAGTTTGCGGTTCAGCCGTCCGTGGCTGCTGGGGATTGCGGCCAAAACTTCTCGCTATCCCGCAATGCCGCGAAGAACAGAATGAAAGCGCTACTTCACCCCGGACAGCATGCGGGCAAGGACGGCCCGGTCTCGGGCTGGAATGGAGCCGGCGAACTCGTCCTCGACGCGCTTCATCGCGCGGGCACCGGCGGCGGCGCGCTCCTCGCCGAGGCGTGTGATGGCGGCGCGGACGCTGCGGCGGTCGGTCGGGTCATCCACTCGGCGGACGAGGCCGTCGGCCTCGAGGCGATCGATGAGCTGCGTCATGTTGGAGCGCACACAACTCTGACGCGCCGCCAGCTCGCTCAGCGCCAGCGGCTCGCCGGTGCGGGCAAGCTCGGAGACGACGCCGTATTTCGCCATCGACAACCCAACCTCCGCCAGCGCGCTCTCGAGCCGATGCTCGAGCGCGCGCGCAGCCTCGAGGAGCGAGAACATCACGGGGTCCGCTTTGCCGGCGGGACGGTTCATAGGTGAACAAAGCGTTTGGGCAGCGAGGATGTCAAGGCAGGAGACAGAATGAGCGATGAGAAAAGAGGAGTGAGGAAAATGGATTTCCTCACTCCTCCTTTCTTGTTGCTGTTCGCCCTGCTACTTCACTTCGAACTCTTTCTTCTGTGCCTCGGCGCCATTGAGCAGAACGGTCAGCGTGTACTTCCCCTTCGGAAGCCCCGAGGGCTGCGAGATGAAGAACACGGTGTTGGCCTCGCCGGTCGGCGAGATCGTCTCGGTGCGCTCATCGACCACCTGGCCATCCTCGAACGTCCACCGCGCCGTGATCGTCGCGCTGTTCGAGCTGCCGGTCGTGCGGACCGATGCATACACCGAGTCGCGCTGCGCGAAGTCATCGGTCTCGTCGCGGATGGTCTTGTCGGTCTGAATGCCCTTGCCGAGATCGACTTCAGCGATCTCGATCGCGGGGGCGTCGGCGACGGCGCCGCCGGACGTCGTGGTGGCGGCGTCCTCCGTGCGGTCCTTGCAGGCGAAGGTCGTCAGAGCGAGCGCGACGCACGCGCCCGTGAGCAGCCTGCTGGAGAGATTCCTCAACATGAGTGGGTTCCTCACTGCCCGGCGGGGAGGGTGAGCACCTGACCCGGATAGATCAGGTCCGGATCCTTGATCTGATCCCGGTTGGCTTCGTAGATCTGCCGCCACTTCTGCGCGTCGCCGTATTCGCGCTTGGCGATCTTCGAGAGACTGTCGCCGGCGACGACCGTGTAGCTTCTCACTTCCACTTCGGCGCGCGCGCGCGGCGCCGTGGTGGAGCTGCCTCCCTGAACGTTCGAGAAGTCAGCCTTGGGTTTGTCCCCGCTCTTGTCCTTCTCGGGGTCCTTGTCGAAGAGTCCCATGTGTCGCTCCCTGGTTTGTCGCCCGTACGGATCGTGGGCACGCGTTCACCCACAGCACGGCTTTTCGTGGCATGATGTGTACCCGGGGATCAGCGCCCCATGCGCTCAGAGTGCAGGGGTGCCAGTGGAGTGATGCAGGTCACGCGGACTCGACTCGAGGCCCGCTAGGGGGCGCGAAGCAGGCGATCGAGGTCCTCGGACCAGATGTCGACGCGGTAGAACGCCCTCAAGATCTCGATCCGACGGCGGATCTCGCGCTCGTAGCTCGCATCCTCGCGATACGTCGCACCCAGGGGCTCCAGTCGTTGCTCGACGGGCCCCGCGTACAGGATCGCGTCGAAAAGGTCCTGCATGCGGAGCGCATCGGACCCTGCCGCTGGCATCGCCGACGCGGACGTCGTGTCGCGCCGGCGACTCGCGGCATCCGCGAGGCCTACCGCCGTGCCCGCGATGCGCGCCATCGACCCGTTAGGCCAGTCGCGAATCGCCCGGGCGAGCCGTGACCGTTCCCCGACGACGGTGCCGACGAGAAACGCCGTGCCGGGATGCCGCTCGTGGAGCGCCTCGCCGAGCGATTGTCGCTCCAACGGCTTCCGCGGCGCCTTGGGCGTGGCATCGGTGGTTCGGAGGACATGCTCTTCGCCGATGATGACGATCGCCCGCCGGCCCTTGCCGAGCACTTCGCGCTCGAGGATTCCAAGCGTCTCGATGTCACGGAAGCCGTACGTGCGTGGAATGTCCTCGGCGCGATGCGTTCGGCTCCAATCGATCGGTGGATCGCCGGCGAGAACGCGCAGCCGACGGCCCGGCGGGCGCCCGGCGTTCACGGCCCGAACGGTTTCATAGAACCGTGCGTAGAGTGGGGAGTCCCACGCGAGGAGCTGTGTGGTATTCCGCCACGCCAGGCGCAGCGAGTCGATCGGGACGTGCTCGCCAGCGATGTAGCGGTCGATCACGCCTTGATAGCGAGAGTTTCCGAATTCGACCACGATGTCCTGAACCAGCGCGCCCACGTTCTCGTCGGCGATGATCCGGCGCAGCTGCTCGTGCACCGGCACGCTCCAATGGTGTTCCGAGATGAGAACCAGCGCGTGTGACCGCAACGCATCCGCCACGAGGTCCGTGGCATCGCGTATGCCAAGCTGTGGGCCGGCCTGGCGCTCCGGCGGGTCACTCGCCGCAGTCGCGCAGCCCACGAGCGCGATCCCGATCGGCCACAGGGGACGACGCGCGTTCGCGTGACGGATCATGAGCAACGTCCGAGGGTACGGGGAAGACTGGAAGGTAAGTGCCTATCCGCATCCGACATGCATGAGGGACCCATTCACCAAGGAACAGGACGAATGAGATCGCTTCTCTTTGGGCTGGCGACGGCGAGCATTGCGACCGCGACAGGCTGCAGCCCCGCCGACGGCGCGGGCTCGGCGACGCTGGAGACGACCACGGTCGTGAGCGCCGGTGCGCTCGCCGACCCTTCGTCTGCCTGGGCGACGCGGTACGTCGTCGCGCCGGCGGGGAACGAGGTGCGCTATCGCGTTCGCGAGCAGCTGGTCGGCTTCGACCTACCTAACGACGCGGTCGGGAAGAGCGGCCAGGTCGCGGGCGCGATCGCCTTCGATGCCGACGGTCGCCTTCTCCCCGCCGAGTCGCGCTTCGTGGTCGACGCCGCCACCTTCGTGAGCGATCGCGAGCGTCGTGACCGGTACGTGAGCGGACGCTTGCTGGGCACGACGGAGTTTCCCGAGGTCGTGTTCACGCCCACCGACGTGCGTGGGGTGACGCTCCCTCTCGCGACCGGGGCCACGCGGAGCTTCGAGCTGGTGGGTGATCTCACGGTGCGGAGTGTGACGCGGCCCACGGTCTGGCGTGTGACGGCGCAGCCCACCGCGGCGGGCGTGTCGGGCTCGGCGTCGACACGATTCGTGTTCGACGACTTCTCGATGGAGAAGCCGCGCGTGCGCTCGGTGCTCAGTGTCGCCGATACGATCGCGCTGGAATACGACTTCAGTCTCGTTAGGGAGCAGCAGTAGTCGCGAGGCCGGGCCGAACGGGGGGTCGCGCGCACGCGCGGCCCCGCGCGCGGTCTACCTCGCCTTACGCTTCCTTCACCGTGCGCGGCCCGAGAAATGCCAAGGGATCGACCTCACCCGCTCGGAGGGTGAGGTCGACTCGCAGCACGAACGTTGAGAGAACGTAAGGACCGTCGTCATGGGACACTTGCTCGATCGGGCGCCGGCGCTCGCCGCCGACGTCGTGGACGCCGCAACCGCCGTGCTGTCGGCGGCCTGGCCGCGCAGCCTCGCGGCGCGCGAGGTGGAACGCCTCGCTGAAGATGGATACGCCGTCGGCGAGCCATGCGACGTGGACTTCTCGCTCGCGTTCGACGCGCCGGAGATGGTCGACCTGGCGCTGGCGGCCGTGTTCCTCGAGGGATTCACGGTCCTCGACCGCACCCAGCTTCCTCGCGGGTTCGCGACGGTCCGCGCCTCGGTGCGTTTGCGCGCCTACGATATGGTGCGCGCCACGTCGCGTCTGAATCGGGCCGTCTCGCGCTATCACGCGTTTGGCGCCGTGATCGGCCCGGCGGCACCCGCCGCGCGTCCCCCGTCGGTGGAGCAGGCCGCCTAACGGGGCCCGCGCGGCCCTCGCCCTCGCAGACCGGCCCGGCACCCCGCCCGCGACACGTTCCGTCGCAGGCGGCGGGTGGTACGGAGTGTGGTGAATCCTTACCCCTTCCGCCGTTGCCCCGCGTGCGTCCGCGGGCCACGTTTCAGCACTCCAACCCGCTCGAAGGAGCTCGAGATGCGATCCACGGGCACCACCCGCCGAATGGCGACCCTGGCATGTTTGCTCATCGCGGCGCCTCTGGTGACGCAATGCAAGGCGCAGCGACCGCGCACCGGACCGGCGCAGGCATCGCCGCAGCCCGGTCCGATGGACGGGAACATCACGGCCGAAACCGTGGTGGGCGGTCTCGAGCACCCGTGGGCGCTTGCGTTCCTCCCCGACGGACGAATCCTCGTCACCGAACGGCCCGGTCGGTTGCGGATCGTTGATACCGGCGGCCGCCTCTCCGAGCCGCTCGCCGGTGTTCCCGCGGTCCACGCCGTGAGCCAGGGCGGATTGCTCGACGTCGCGATCGATCCCGACTTCGCGCAGAACCAGCTCGTGTACCTGTCGTTCTCCGAGCCAGGTGACGGGGGGACGTCGGGCACTGCCGTCGCGCGCGGCCGCCTGGGTAATGGGCGACTCGACAACGTCGAGGTGATCTACCGCCAGGAGCCGAAAGTCCGCAGCGGGGGGCACTACGGATCGCGGCTCGTCTTCTCCCGCGACGGCATGCTCTTCATCACGCAGGGAGATCGGCAGGCGGGCAGCTTCCGTGGACAGGCGCAGCAGCTGACGTCGGGCATCGGCAAGATCGTCCGCGTCAACCGCGATGGCAGCATCCCCGCGGACAACCCATTCGTCAGACGCAGCGATGCGCGGCCGGAAATCTGGTCGCTCGGTCACCGCAACGTTCAGGCGGCGGCGCTTCACCCGGAGACGGGGCAGCTATGGACGGTGGAGCACGGTGCCATGGGGGGCGACGAGCTCAATCATCCCGAGAAGGGAAAGAACTACGGATGGCCCGTCATCACCTACGGGCGCGACTATTCGGGCGCGAGCATCGGCGAGGGCAGCGAGAAAGAAGGGATGGAGCAGCCGGTGTATTACTGGGATCCGGTCATCGCCCCGTCGGGGATGACCTTCTACACCGGTGACCGGTATCCCGGGTGGACTGGAAGCGCGATCGTCGGCGGCATGGGCGTGCGCGCGCTCGTCCGGCTCACGATCGCCAACGGCCGCGTCACGGGGGAGGAGCGCTACCTCGGCGGCCAACGGATCCGCGATGTGCAGCAGGGGCCGGATGGGTTGCTCTACCTGGTGACCGACGAGGACGACGG
>DATBIU010000008.1:0-58590 GCA_036556765.1 Gemmatimonadaceae bacterium
ACGATGGGCCCGCCCATCGCGGCCGCGCCCCCACCGGCCGTTGGATCGGCAGCGGCCTCGTGCGAATGGTCGTGGCTCTGCGCCGCGGCGAGTGTCGGCGTCAACAGGAAACTCGTGAGAACGACAGCGGATCGAATCGACATCGGTCCTCCGTGAAGGGCGCGACGCGTTGGGGTGGTTGATGCTACCCCGCGTCGCTCACTTGGTTGGACGAGTGACCAATCCCGCTCGTTAAGGCGCGCCTACCGCACCCAGCCCGATGCCGAACGGACCCCGGAGCCCGAACGCGGACATCGGAGTAACTTCCCCCACGTGATCCAGCTCCCCGAAATCGGCCCCCTGCTGACCGACCGCCCCCTCCTCGCCTTGCCACTCGCCTACGTCGGCGGCGTGCTCTTCAGCTTCGCGCCCTGCATCTACCCGATGATCCCCATCACCGCATCGATCGTCGGCGGACAAACGGTGGGGGCAGAGCGTCCGAGCAAGCGGCGCGCGGTCGCGCTCACGTTCGCCTACGTCCTCGGCGTCGCTCTGTTCTACGCGGCGCTCGGGGTCATCGCCGGGATGACCGGGACGATGTTCGGCACCGTCAGCACGAATCCCTGGCTCCACTTCGGGATCGCCAACCTCCTCATCCTCGCGGCGCTGGCGATGCTCGACGTCATCCCCGTGCGCTTGCCGGCATCACTGATGGCTCGGGCGGCATCGGCGGGGGATGGCGGACGCATCGCCGGTGCCTTCGTGATGGGCGCGGCATCCGGACTCGTCGCAGCACCCTGCGGCGCCCCCGTGATGGCGACGGTCCTCACCTGGGTCTCGCTCACCAAGAGCGCGATGCTCGGCTTCCTCTACCTCTTCGTCTTTTCCCTCGGCATGTGCACGCTCCTCATCGCCGTCGGGATCTCGGTGGGGGTCCTCGGGGTTCTTCCAAGAGCAGGCGGCTGGATGATCTGGGTCAAGCGCCTCTTCGCGCTCATCATGTTGATCATGGCCGAGTACTATCTCGTGCGCATGGGAGGGTTGTTGATATGAGGGTTGCTGCGCTCGCGGCACTCGCACTGATGCTCGTTGCGCCCCAGGCGCGCGCGCAGGACGGTGGCATCGCGGTCGGCTCGATGGCGCCCAACGCGACGCTCGAGACGCTCGACGGCAAGCGCATCGAGCTCGGCTCGCTGATTGGCAAGACGCCGGTGGTGCTCGAGTTCTGGGCCACCTGGTGCAGCAACTGCGAGGAGCTCGAGCCCACCTTCCAGGCGGTGCAGAAGAAGTACGCGGGAAAGGTGCGATTCGCGAGCATCGCGGTCGCGATCAACCAGTCACCGGAACGCGTCCGCCGCTGGATCGCGCGCCATCAGCCGGGCCGCGACTTCTTCTACGATCACGCAGGCGATGCCGCCGAGGGGTACGATGCGCCCGCGACGTCGTACGTCGTGATCGTCGATGCGAGCGGTCGCGTCACGTATACCGGAGTCGGCGGCGAGCAGGATCTCGAGGGAGAGATTCGGAAGGCGTTGGGAGGGTCAGGGGGCAAGGGCCAGGGGCCAGGGGGTGGGTGAAGGGTCGGCGCTTTTCCAGCGCCCTCGCTTCTTCACATCCCAACCAGCCGCTCGCTCTCCTCCCAGAGTGCCGCCGCCAGCCGCGGATCGCGTGCGCGCCGGGGAAACGACGCTCGGCGCTCGCGAACGAAGTAGCGTCCCGTCATCCCGTCGACGGATGGCGACGCCGCCAGTCTCACGATCGGCGAGGCGCCCTCCTCGAGCGTCCGGAGCGACCAGTCCCACGTCCTCCGCATCCAGCGCGGCCACTCACGCATGAGGTCGGTGGCCACCAGGCCCGGATGCACACAGTTCGCCGCGACGCCACTGCCCTCGAGTCGCCGTGCCAGCTCGATGGTGAACAGCATGTTCGCGAGCTTCGTGTCGCAGTACGCGCGCAATCCCGACGAGGCGCGCGCCGTGCCGACCTCGGCAGGCCTCACGCGCCCCAGCATTGCGAATCGCGACGTGACGGTGACGATCCGCGCATTGCCCGCCGCGCGCAGCTGCGGCAGCAGCTGATTCGTGAAGAGAAATGGGCCGAGGTGATTGACCGCCCACGTCATCTCGAAGCCGTCGGCACTTTCCCGTCGCGACCGAAGGTGCACGCCGGCGTTGTTCACCAGCGCGTGCACGACGTCATGCTTCGACGCGATCTCGGCCGCCGCTGCCAGCACCGACGCCAGTGACGCGAGATCGATCGTGATGAACGACGCGTCGGCGCCCGGAGCGGCGGCCTCGCGTACGCGCTGGGCCGCCCGCTCGCCCCGCTGACGGTCGCGGCCGAGCATGAATACGTTCGCGCCCATCCCGGCCAGCGCGATGGAGGTCGCGAAACCCAGCCCGCGCGTCGCCCCCGTCACCACGCACACCCGCCCGAGCAGGTCGGTGACTTCACGCCAGGACTGGCGCCGGTCTGTGGGCAGTAGAGTATTCATCTCACCGACATGTCGCCTCTGACGATCGTTCTCGCCGTCGCACTGCTCGCTGGAACTGCGCTGCACGGGCTCGGTGCCCTCCTGCATCCGGTGCTCGCGGGCGACGGCGCCACCCAACTTCGCACCATCGCCGACATGGCGCACTGGCGCGAGCTCCATTTGGCCATGCTCGCCGGCAGCGGTCTCATCGTCGCGGGCGTGTGGGTGCGGCTGGTCGAGGATCGCGCGTTCGTGCGCCCTCCACTCGTTGCCGCGCTCGCGTTGATCTCGCTCGGCGTCGCGATCAACGGGCTCAACATCGCGTACATGGCGGGCGCGGGTTGGCACATGGCCGGGCAATTCGCTACCGGCGACGCAAGCATGGTCCCGCTGTTCGACGCGACCCACCCGATCGGACTCATGGCCGCGCGCTTCGGCAACTTCATCATCGCCCTTGGCGCCCTCGCGCTGGGGTGGGGAGAATGGCACGACGCCGAGCCGCGCCGTCCGGACGCTGTGCTGGCGTGGATCGCCGCCGGCGGCGGGCTCTTTGGGGCGATCTTCTTCGAGGAGTCGAGCCGCATCGCGCTCGCGGCGGTCGCGCTACTCTCCGGATGGCAAGTCGTCACCGCCCTCCGGTCGCTCTCCTTGTCGCTGAAGCGATCGCGGCGTACGATGGTGCACTAGACAACACCCAAAGACGTCAGGGATCGGACGGCAGATGCCAGGTGTCAGCGCTGGACCATCGTCGCGCGTATCTGACATCTGACACCTGACATCTGAGCCCTGACGTCTTCGGAAGTTCCCCTCGAGGAGACCTATGCGGTTATCTGCTCTACTCGCCGCCCTGACCCTTCCCTGCGTGGTCGGAGCGCAGGAAGGGACGTGGGCGCTGACCAATGCCCGCATCGAGACGGTCGCCCGCGGCGTGATCGAGCGTGGCACGATCGTGATTCGCGATGGGTTGATCGAAGCCGTCGGCCCCGATGTACGACCGCCGGCGGACGCGCGCATCGTCGATCTCGCCGGAAAGCACGTCTTCCCAGGGCTGATCGACCTCACCTCGACGCTCGGCCTCCCCAGCGCGCCGGCGGGAGGAGGACAGGGCGGCCAGCAGGGAGGCGCCGCGCAGGGGAGCGCCACGCCCGTGCGCAACGTGGGGCTCGAGCCCGGCCGCGTCATCGCCGACGAGCTCAGGCCCAGCGCATCGGACCTGCGGACCGCGCGTGATGTCGGCATCACGACCGTGCTCGTCGCGCCATCGCGCGGCGCCTTCCGCGGGCTCTCGGCCCTTGTGCCGCTGCGGGAGGAATCGGCGATTCGGTACATCGTGAAGTCCCCAGTCGCCTTGCACATGGGCTTCGAGGGCGCACAGGGGTCGGGCTTCGGCGGACGCTACCCGGCGACGCTGCTCGGCGTCATCGCGTACGAGCGGCAGTCGTTGTACGACGCGCGCCACCACGCGGCGCTACAGGAGCGCCATCGAGCCGGAACCCGGGGGGCGGTGCGGCCATCGTACGATGCCGACCTCGATGCCCTGGTGCCGGTGGTGCGTGGTGCCGTTCCGGCGTTCTTCTCCGCCAATCGGGAGAACGAGATTCGCCGGGCGGTGCGCATCGGCGATGAGTTCGACCTGAAGCTCGTGGTCGTCGGGGCAACTGAGGGATTTCGCGCGATCGACGCGCTGAAGCGCGCCGAGGGCGTGGTGGTGTCGCTGGACTTTCCCCGCCCGACCGCGGTCACAGGGTGGTCGTATCGCTCCACGCAGCGGCATGCCCTCGACGACAGCGCCGCTACCGACAGCGCCGTGCGCCGGCTGCTCGAGTCGAATGCCGCGACGTTGCACGCCGCCGGCGTGCGATTCGCGCTCGCGTCAGGCGGCGCGCGGCCGGGTGAGTTTCTCGCCAACGTTCGCAAGGCGATCGCCGCCGGACTGCCGCGTGACGTCGCGCTCCAGGCGCTCACCGTGCGCGCCGCCGACGTCGCCGGTGTGGGGACGCAACTCGGCAGCATCGAGGCCGGCAAGATCGCGAACCTCGTGGTCGCCGAGCGCGATATCCTCGGTGACAGCGCGAACGTGCGGATGGTGTTCGTCGATGGCATTCGCCACGAAGTCATTGCCCCACCCGCGAGCGAGCGGCGGCGCGGGGGTGGCGCGGGCGCGCGCGGAGGCGAGCGCGAGGACGCGGGCGAAATGGCGCGCGTCGCCGGAACGTGGGACCTCACGGTGACATCGGCGCAAGGGGACAACCAGGCAAGCATGACGGTCACGCAATCCGGCGCGACGCTCGACGGTACGATGGCGACCGAGCTGGGCACGGTGCAGGTGACGGATGGCCGCGTCACCGGGCAGCGGGTCACGTTCACGATCACGGTGCCCATCAGCGGTCAGACGACGGCGATCGTTTTTCGCGGAACGGTCGACGGGAACCGCATGACCGGGACCGCCGATCTCGGTGCGATGGGCAGCGCGACGTTTACGGGGGAGCGACGGCCTTGAAGAGCAGGGTCTGGGGTCAGGGGCCAGGGGCCAATCGGGGACCGTTCAAGGGAGAGACCGACGCAATGCGCATCATTCGGAGAATCTCGTTCGCAGCGTTGTCCGCCACTGTGCTGGCGAGCTCCGCGATCGCTCAGCAGGCTGCCGGGTCGCCAGAGACGCCGAGGTTGCTGGCGTATCCCGTACCGCCGGCGGGGCGGCTGGTCGCGATCACCAACGCGACCATCATGACCGCGTCGAACGGGACGATTCCCAGGGGGACGATCGTGATCCGCGATGGGAAGATCGCCGCCGTGGGAGCGGGCGTCGCCATCCCGGCGGGCGCACAGGTCATCGATGGCAATGGCAAGTACGTCATCCCCGGCATCGTCGACGCGCATTCGCACAGCGCCTCGGAGTCGATCAACGAAGGAACGCAGTCGATCACGGCGCAGGTGCGGATGGAGGATGTGCTTCGGCAGGATGCGATCGGTCTCTACCGCGAGCTGGCCGGCGGCGTGACGACGCTGAACATCCTGCACGGATCCGCCAACACGATCGGTGGGCAGAACGCGACGGTGAAGGTCCGCTGGGGGCTGCCCGCCGACAGCTTGCTGTTTCAAGGCGCGCCTCCGGGAATCAAGTTCGCCCTCGGCGAAAACGTGCGGCAGACGAACCGCACGGTGCTGCCCGGCCAGGAGCGCCGGTATCCCCGCACGCGCATGGGTGTCGAGGAGCTGCTGCGCGATGCGTTCACGCGCGCCCAGGAGTACCGGCGTGATTGGCAGGAGTACGAGCGTGGACGTCGCAACGTGAAGAAGGGACAGCCGGCGCTCGTTCCACCGAAGCGCGATCTCCAGCTGGATGCCCTCGTCGAGGTGCTCGAGGGCAAGCGTCTCGTTCACTGCCACTCGTACCGGGCGGACGAGATCCTGATGATGCTCCAGGTCGCGAAGGATTTCGGCTTCCGCGTGGCGAGCTTCCAGCACGTGCTCGAGGGCTACAAGGTGGCCGATGAGATCGCCGCCGCCGGAAGCGGCGCGTCGACGTTCGCCGACAACTGGGCGTACAAGCTCGAGGCATTCGACGCGATCCCGCATAACGCGGCGCTGATGGCCGAGCGCGGCGTCCGCGTTTCGATCAACTCCGATTCCGACGAGCGCGCGCGTCGCCTCTACCAGGAGGCGGCGAAGGCGATGCATTACGGCGGTGCGTCGGAGGAGGAAGCGCTGAAGATGATCACGCTCCACCCGGCCTGGCAGCTCGGCGTCGACAAGCGTGTCGGCTCGATCGAGGTCGGCAAGGACGCCGATCTCGCGATCTTCAACGGCCACCCCTTCGCGCCCGCCTCGCGGGTGGAGATGACCCTGATCGACGGCCGTGTCTTCTTCGACCGCAGCACGGCACCCACGCTCGAGCATCTGATGGAGCTCCTCCGCCAGAAGCAGGGGCCGAGGCAGGTGACGGAGGTGCTGCCATGAGGACGATGAGAAGCAGATTGCGGATTGCGGATTGCGGGTGGGTGGCTATCGCAGTCATCGCCACTGCAACGAGCGCACAGACTGCAATCCGGAATCCGCAATCCGCAATCGTTATCAGAAACGCGACGATCGTCCCCGTCACCGGCGCCCGCATCCCGAACGGGACCATCGTGCTGCGTGCCGGCCGGATCGAGGCGGTGGGCGCCGGCGTCACGGCACCAGCTGATGCGCAGGTGATCGACGGGACGGGACTGTTCGTGTATCCGGGAATGATCGACGGCGGGACGCAGCTCGGGCTCACCGAGATCGGGTCGGTGCCGGGCGGCGACGATACGCAGGAGATCGGCGACTTCAACCCGCACAACGTCGCGCTCACGGCGGTGAATCCGCATTCCGAGCTCATCCCCGTCACGCGCGTGAACGGTGTGACGACGGCGATCACCGCCGCGGAAGGAGGGCTGATCAGCGGGCAGGCCGGCCTCATCGACCTCCTGGGGTGGACCCCGGCCGAGATGGCGGCGCGGCGCCAGGCGGCGATGGTGGTGAGCTACCCGTCGTTAGGTGGCGGCGGGTTCGGCGGCGGAGGGGGCCGCGGCCCCGAGCGGTCCGACGCCGAGCGGCGCGAAGAGCTGGACCGTCGCACTCGATCGCTGCGCAGCTATTTCGCCGATGCGAAGGCCTACGCCGACATGAAGGGCCGCGTCGCGTCCGCCGGCGGCGTTCGCCGGGTGAATCAGGCGATGGAAGCCATGACGCCCATCATGCGTGGGGAGATGCCGGTGATCTTCGACGTGACCACCGTCGATCAGATCCGGGGTGTTCTCGCGCTGGCCGACACGTTCGGCATCAAGGTGATCCTGCGCGGGGCGCGCGAAGCCTGGCGCCTGGCGGATACCCTCGCGATGCGGAAGATCCCGGTGATCGTCGGACCGCTCACCAGCGCTCCCGGCGCCGAGGATCCGTACGACATGACGTACGCGAATCCCGGCGTGCTCGCGCGCGCGGGGGTGAAGATCGCGTTCCAGACATCGGACGCGGGGAACTCGCGCAACCTCCCCTACAACGCGGCGCTGGCGGTGGCGTATGGTCTCGACGCCGACGCGGCACTGCGTGCCCTGACCATCAATCCCGCCGAGATGTTCGGCGTCGGCGACCGGTATGGGAGTCTCGCGCCGGGCAAGGTGGCGAACGTGGTCGTGACGACCGGCGACCCGATGGACGTTCGCAGCGTGGTGCGGCACCTCTTCATCCGCGGCCAGGCGATACCGCTGGACGATCGGCACACGAGGCTGTACGAGCAGTTCAGGGCGAGGCCGAAGACACAGTAAACCGGGATCAGGGGATCGGGGGATCGGGGGATCGGGGGATCGGGGGATCGGGGGATCGGGGGATCGGGGGATCAGGGGATCAGGGGATCAGGGGATCAGGGGATCAGGGGATCAGGGGATCGAGGGGTCGAGGGCGCCGAATCGGCCCTCGATCCCTTGATCCCTCGATCCCGGCTTAACTCACCGCCTCTCCCCCACCGCTCTCCAGCTCGCTCCCGCCGTGCCGGCGGCGGATGTGCTCCATGAGCGAACGGCGTCGCATCGACTTCCGCAGCTCAGCGGCAATGTGCGCGCGTCGGGCGGCGTCGAGGAGCCGGTCACTCAAGCGCTCCATCTCGCCCGTCGATTCGTCGGCGACGTTGTTGACGTCGCAGAGCTCTTCAATGCTCCGATTCAGGTCGGCCTGCACCTGATCGAGCATGGAGCGCGACGGATCACGCGGCTTTCCTCGAAAGGTCATAAGCGCCTCTCTTTCTTCCCCTCGCAGCCGCGGGCTCAGCGGCGAGCTCGCCTCGGCACGGAGGGCGTAACCATCAAAGCAAACTCTGTGCTTCCTCGGTAACCGTCGAGGAGCCGAGTCACATGTTTCTGGTGCGCGAGCGGAGGCGTGAGTGTGACCGGGCGCACGCAGCCCAAAGGACAGTAGAGGAATGAGGGCTGAGGAATGAGGGCTAAGGACTGAGGAGTGAGGAATTCGACTGAATGGGCCGCGTCGCCAAAACGTGCTCATCCCTCACTCCTCCGCCCTCATTCCTCACTGTCTTCCCCCCGTAAGCCGCAGCTCCAGGACCCTCGTCGCAGGCAAAGGATCGATCGTTCTGTAGCACTGCAGCCGGTCGATGACCACCGGCTCATCGACACGCACCGCGAGCAGCTCTCGGCGCTGGGTCGCATCGAGCGTGACGTAGAAGCTGAGCGTCGCGTGCGGGGTGAATGGAAATCGCGCCGGCTGGAACGGCAGGCCTGAGGTCGCAATGCGCTCGTGTAGCGTGCGCAGCGGACCGTGTGGATCGAGCGGCAGCACGATGATGTCGGTCTGCATGAACCGCATGGGCGCCCCGAGTCGCACGGTGATTGGCGCCGTGGTCGCGGCGATCGGAGCCAGCGCCTCCTCCATCTGCTCCACGGGTACGTTGAGCGGGATGGGACCCACACCAGAGGAGCCCGTAATCGTGACGTGCGGGACCGATGTGTTCGCGAGTCGCCGATCGATCTTCACCTGGGCCGCCCGCACGATTTCTCGCGCTGTCCCGCTGAGCTCGGAGATGAGGAAGAAGCCGTCCACGGAAGGAAGTATGGAACGGCCGGGGTCGAGGGGTCGAGGGGTCGGGGGATCGCGGGCCGCTCGAGCGGAACGGACTCTGCGAATCCCTTGATCCCTTGATCCCTTGATCCCTCGATCCCCTGACCCCTTGGCTTCCTACGACCTCACCTCCTGCCCCGTCTGCGCCTCCACCGACGCCGACGAAATCGCGACCGCGGACGACGCGCGCGCGGAAGTGGAGGCGTTGTGGGAATTCCACCAGCGGCGGCTCCGGCCCGGCACCCCACCGCGTGCCCTCGCCGACCGCGTCACCTTCTCGCAGGACCCACCCCTGCGCCTGGCGCAGTGCCGGCAATGCTCCCTCGTCTATCGCAATCCACGCGAGCGTGCGACCGAGCTCGTCGAGACGTACGCCGGCGAGATGCCCGACGACGCCACGCTTCGCACCCTGCACGAGAATCAACGCCGCGCCTATCGCGCACAGGTCCGGCGGCTCGAGCGCGCGCACGGCCGCCGAGGATCGGGCCTCGAGGTGGGGAGCTATGTCGGCGCATTCCTCGCCGCCGCGCGGGACGCCGGCTGGGAGTTCGAAGGGCTCGACGTCAACGAGCGCGCTGCCGCCTTCGCGTGCCGTATGGGCTTTCGTGTCACTGTTGGCGAGCTCGACGCCATGAAGGGCCGTCGCTTCGAGGTCGTCGCCATCTGGAATACCTTCGAGCAGCTGCCCGATCCGCGCGCCGCGGCGGTAGGTGCGCGAAGCCTGCTGCAGCAGGGCGGAACGCTGGCCATCCGCGTCCCGAACGGTCAGGCGTACGCCACCCTTCGCCGCACGCGTCGCCCTCTGCTCGCGCAGCTCGCGCGGGGTGTAATGGCGCACGACAATCTGCTCGCGTTTCCCTACCGCCACGGGTTTACGACCGGGTCGCTCACCCGTCTTCTTAGTGATGCCGGCTTCGGGGATCTTCGGTTCTTTGGCGACGCTCTAGTGCCGATTGGCGACCGCTGGACGCGCCGCTGGGCGCGGCTGGAAGAGCAGGTGGTCAAGGCGCTGTTGCGGGGCGCCGCGAGAAGCAGCAGGTTAGGACGGCGATACTCGCCCTGGCTCGAAGCTTACGCGCGTGCACGATGATGTGCATTCCGCACGGGATCGCTCTCGGCCCCACCTCTCTCTCGACGAGCCGAACATGCCGGACGTGACCGGAGAACGGACGCTCGGCTCGATTCTCGAGACGCTGGTGCCGGTGATGGCTCAGGCGGGGAGCGCTGGCGATGCGGCGGTGCTCCTCCTCGAGCACCTGGTCACGCGACGAAGCTGCACCGCGGCGTGGATGGGGCGCCTGACGGAGCGGGGTGACGTCGTTGGCCTCGCCGAGGTCGACGTGGGCATCAATGCCCGCGATGTACACATCGGCGCCGCGCAGTCGATGCATCCGCTCGTGCGCACCGCCATTCGCCCCGCGGATGCACCCCACATCGCCCCGGTGCGCGAGCTCGGCATGGAGCAGGCGGCCCTCGTCCCGATGCCGATCCTCGAGCCACCCGGGTTCGCCGTCGAGAGCTCTCAGCACGTGTGGGCGTGGGGGGTCATGGCACTGGCGGTATCCCGGCGACCCACCGTGGAGGAGATGGATCTCTGGGCACGGCTGGCGCGCTCTCTCGGCGGCCTCATTGCCCGGCTCGAGCGGGACGCGGCCCGCGTCGCCGCCGCGGCGGCCGCGGCACGCGACCGCGCTCTCTTGTCCGATGTCTTCGAGCACCTGCCCGACGCGATCGTGATCACCGACGCGGAGAACCGCGTCGCGATCGAGAACGAACGGGCTCGAGCGCTACTGCGAACACCCGACGAAGGCGCGAGCGAAGGGCTGCGTCGCGCCACCGAGCTCAACACGCTGCTGATGTCGTCGTTCCTCTCTCGTGCCGTGCTTCAGGGCGCGGGAACGGGAGAGTCCCGCGACGTCACGCTCGTCAATCCGGTCGATGGAAGCGACCTCACCTTCGAGGTGCTGTCGGTGCGCCTCACCGGCCGCCGCGAGCGCGAGCCGCTCACCGTCTCGCTGCTCCGCAACGTCACCGATCTCAAGCGGGTGACGGAGGCGCTCACGGCGCAATTCTCCCGCGCGCGCGACGCCGAGCGCGAGGCGCGGAGCGAACGCGATCGCCTCGAGATCATTCTCGAGAACGTCGCCGATCCGGTCGTCGTCACCGACATGGCGGCGCGCGTCCTCCTGATGAACCGCGCGGCCGAGCGCCTCTTCCAGACGCCGGAGGCGCCGGGGCCGCTGGTGGCGGAGCGGAGCGCGGCGTCGTTCTCGGTGCGCGCGAACGACACGATCTTCACCTCGTACATCTCCGATTTCGCGCTCGATCCTGACGCAACCCGCCGCACCACGTTCCGGCTGATCGACCCGACGCGAAAGACCGACTTTCCCGTCGAGGCGATCGCCGGGAAGGTGCTGAACGAGCGCGGCGAGCCGATCGCGATCGTGACGGTCGTGCACGACCTCAGCGTCGCCGAGGAAAAGGAGAAGCTCGCGTCGCAGTTGATGGTGCTGAATCGCGATCTCGAGGCTCGCGTCGCGGAAGCAACGTCGGAGCTGGAGGAGCGCAACCGGCGCCTGGAGCTGCAGCGCGACGAGCTGCGACGTGCATCGCAGCTCAAGTCCGAGTTTCTCGCCTCGATGTCACACGAGCTGCGAACGCCGCTCAACGCGATCATCGGGCACACGCAGAACATCCTCGAGGGATTGTACGGCCAGCTCGAGCCGCAGCTCCACATCATCTCCAGGCGCATCGAGCAGAACTCGAAGCAGCTCCTGATGCTCATCAACGACATCCTCGACCTGGCCAAGATCGAAGCCGGGGAGATGCCGGTGAGCATCCAGGAGGTGGACCTCGTACCGCTCGTCGAGGACGTGCTGCGAACGCTGGAGCCGATGGCGCAGCGCCGCTCGCTCTCCCTCGTGCTGGAGCCCAGCTCGTCGCGCGCACGCATTCGCAGCGACGAGATGAAGCTCCGCCAGATCCTGACGAACATCGGCTCGAATGCGGTGAAGTTCACCATCAAGGGTGGTGTGCGGGTTCGAGTCGAGGACATCCCGGCTGGCGTCGCCATCACCGTCGAGGACACGGGCGTCGGGATTCCGCGCGACCTGATCGAGACCGCATTCCAGGATTTCCGGCAGCTCGACCAGAGCTACACGCGTCAGGAAGGAGGCACCGGCCTTGGGCTGTCGATCACGCGCCGGCTGGTCGGCTTGTTGAGCGGTCGGCTCTTCGTGCGCAGCATTCCGGGCGTTGGGTCCCACTTCCGCGTCGAGCTTCCGATCTTCCCTGGCCAGGTGCCTCGCCTCGAGGGTGATGTGCTCACGATCGAGGAGGGGCCGGTCAGCAGCGAACCACCGGCCAGCTCCTCGGCGAAGGGCGCATGAGGCGTATTCTCCTGCTCGGAGCGGCCGGCGTTGCGATTCTGGCGCCGGTGACGGAGGCGCTGGCGCAGGGCCAGCCACCCAAGCCGCCACCTCCTCCGGAGCAGGAATTCAGGCGTCCGCTCTCCGGCGGCGACCGGCTGGCGCACCTCGGCGTCAACGGTGCGCTCGGCGGGTTCAGCGCCGCGATGTACGCCCTGGCGCGGGGAAAGAACCCCTGGCGCGCGGCGTTGGTCGGCTTTGGCGGCGGTGTCGCGATGGGCGCGGGCAAGCAGGTCGCCGCGAGGCGCTTCGACGGATCGGGACTCATCGGCCGCCAGCTCGCGGCGTTAGGCACGTCGGTCGTCCGCTCGGCGTCCGAGGACACGCTGGTGATGATGGTTCCAGTGGGACCGATGACGCTCGAGGTGCGGCCGAGCGCGGTCGATCGTGTGCGCCCGCGGGTGAACCTGGTGAGCGCGGGAACGGTGCTCTACTACATCGTCCGCGCCGACACGCGCATCGACTGGGACGCGACCCTCTCCGCCGGCGCTCCGGTGTTCCGATTCCCCACCGAGACGGTGGCCACCCGCGATGGCGTCATCTTCGGTCGGATGGACTTTGGCACCATTCTGCTCGGCGCCGCGCCCCCCGTGCTCGACCCGCAGCGCCGCATGACCCTTCCGCACGAGGCCACCCACGTCGTTCAGTACGATTTTCTGGAGCAGGCGCTTTCACTCCCGCCCGAGCGCGCGATCCTGCGGAAGCTGGGCGTGAGCGAGGGATGGCTGCGCCACGTGGATGTCGGCGCGATCTCGGTGATGCTGGCCGGCGTGCTCCAGATGCACATGGACTACGAGGATCGCCCCTGGGAGCGCGAGGCCGTGCTTCTCACGGAGGGACGGCGCTAGAGGGCCAAGTGCCAGGGGCCAGGGGCCAAGGGGGCTGAGGAATGCGGCGCGGCTTTGCCGCTGCCGCTCATCAGATGAGCGAGCGGCCTTCGGCCGCTCGCCTTTCCATCCCCCTGGCCCTTGGCCCTTGGCCCAGGGCCCGGCGCGCGGCCATTGATCGCGCGGCGCTAGCGCCGCCGCGCGATCAATGGGCGCGCGACCCAGCCGGCCTGCCCTTCAGGAACCACTGTCACCCCCAGAAGCCAGCGATCGATCCGATTGTCGGGATGCGTGTGGTGGTACTTCACGACCTTCAGTCCGGCGAACGTTCCGATCAGACCGCCGATCATCACATCGCTCGCCCAGTGCTTGTTGTCGTACATGCGTGACAACGCAATGAGGCCCGCGCCCCCGTACATCGCCGGTCCGATGAACCACACCGACTTCGGCCACCAGCGCCGCGTCTCGTTGGTGACAGCCGCCGCGGCCGCGAAGCCGATCAGCGCATGGCCCGAGGGGAACGAGCGGTACTGCTCCCGCTTCCACCCTCGCATGAATGCGAAGTTGTGGGGTTTGTCGATGTCGACGTAGGGACGTTGTCGGCCGGCCGCGACCTTGAAGATGTTCGTCACCAGCATTCCCACGACGATCGCCTCCGTCCCATGCAGGCCGAGGTCGGCCATCCGCTCGTTGCCGGCGAGCTTCCCCACTCCGTACAGCGCGCCGCCGATGACGAAGGCCCCCGGTTCGGCGATGGCCTCGACTACGATCGCCACGCGCCGGAAGAACCGGTTGGTCTGCGGCGCTCCCTGGAGGTAATCCGCGAGGCGCTTGTCGAGCGGCGCGACGGCCAGGGTCGCGAAGAGCACACCCCCCGCGAACAGCGCGTCCTCGGCCGTGAAGAGCGGATCGCGTGACGCCTCCAGGCTGTCCTGGAAGACCTGCGCACGAACGCATGGCGGAATCGCGAGCGAAAGACCGAGGACGAGGGTCGTGAAGAGGCGCATGGGAGAAGCCGATAGCGTTTGCGGATTGCGGATGGCGGGCAACGTGCTGCGTCATCGCAATCCGCATTCCCCGTTGCGCCCCCGGCGCTGCTCGGCGAACCTACCACGCATGCCACGATCCCCCCTCGATCTCGATCGCGAGACGATGCGCCGCCTCGGGCACCTCGTGGCGGACACGGTGGCGCAGCACCTGTCGACGCTGCGCGACCAACCCGCGTACGCCACGCTCAACAGGCCGCAGGCGATGCGCCTCATCGATCGTCGAGCGCCGGCGCAGGGAACGGACTTCGAGACGCTCCTGGCCACGCTGCGCGACGACATCTTCCCGCACGCCGCGCGCGAGCCGCACCCCGGGTTCATCGCCTATGTCCCGAGCTGTCCCACCTTCCCCGCCGTGCTCGGCGACTGGCTGGCGACCGGGTTCAATTTCTTCGCCGGGGTGTGGCCGGTCGCCGCCGGCCCCAACGAGATCGAGCTCGTCGTGCTCGACTGGTTTCGACAGTGGCTGGCCATGCCGGAGAGCACGGGCGGGCTGCTCACCTCGGGTGGGTCGGGCGCCAACCTCACCGCGATGATCGCGGCACGTCATGGCGCGACGGGGGGCGACGCATCCGTCATCGCGAAGCTCACCGTCTATGCGTCGGACCAGGTCCATTCATCGGTGACGCGCGCCGCGTGGCTCGCCGGCGTTCCGCGGGAGCACGTGCGCTCGCTCCCGAGCGATGATGAGTTTCGCCTGCGCGTCGACACCCTGCGGGACGCCATCGCGCGGGACCGCGCGCTCGGCCTCACGCCGCTCATGGTCGTCGCGAGCGCCGGTACGACGAACACGGGCAGCGTCGATCCGATGGCCGAGATCGCCGAGTTGTGCGCGGCCGAGAACGTGTGGATGCACGTCGATGCGGCGTACGGGGGCTTCGCCGTGCTCACCGAGAGCGGACGACGCGCTCTGGCCGGCGTCGAGCGCGCGGACTCCGTCACGCTCGATCCGCACAAGTGGCTGTTCGTCCCATTCGAGTGCGGATGCCTGCTCGTGCGCGATCCCCACCGGCTCAAGGCCGCCTTTCAGATCTTCCCCGAATACCTGGCCGACGTGCAGAGCGGACACGAGGCCATCAATTTCGCCGACTACGGGGAGCAGCTCACGCGCTACTCGCGCGCCATCAAGGTGTGGATGTCGGTGCGCTATTTCGGAACGGACGCCATCCGCGACGCGATCGATCGCGGCATGGTGCTGGCGCGCCGGCTGGAGCAGCGCGTCCGCGAAACGCCGGGGTTGGAGATCGTCTCACCGGCCCGGTTCGGGATCGTGTGCTTCCGTGCCCGACCGGCGCACGCCGACCCGAGCGATCTCGACGCTCTGAACGAGCGCGTGCTGGCACGCGTCGTCGGAGAGGGGCGCTACTTCATCTCCTCGACGCGCTTGCGGGGAGCGTTCTCCCTGCGCGCGTGCATCCTCGGGTTCAGGACGGCCGAAGAGGACATCGATGGCCTGGCACGGGCGGTGGCGGACGCGGCGCGCGATCTCTCCGCCGCCGGCCCCGCACACGCCACCCGCGACGCGACCTAACGAGCGCCGATGTCGCGCCCGGCGTTGGAGTCGCTCAGCGCCGGGAAGCCGCCCGACGCCCGCGTCCACGTCCGGATGGTGTCCTCGAGCTCGTCGAAGTCGAACGGCTTCACGAACACGGGACGGCCGAGCGCGCGCACGTGACGACTGAGGTCGGCGTTGGCGGCGATGTCGCCGGTGACGAAGATCGTGTTGCGCGCGACGCGCGGGTGCTGGTCCTGGAGCCACGCGAGCAGCTCGAACCCGCTGCCGTCGTCCAGCCACACATCGATGATCGCTCCATCGAATGCCTGTCGCCCGCACGCGGTTCGCGCGTCGGCGAGTCCGCCGGCCGTGTGCACCTCGATCCCGTGGAGCTGCAGCGCATGTTGCACCACGCGCCGCATCGATGGCTCGTCATCGACGAACAGTACGACAGGCATCTTCGACATCCGTGAAGCGAGGCGGTCGAAGATAGCGACGTCGGTCGGCATGTCAAACCCGTCGTGACCAGCGTGACACGCATCACGCAGTCGCTGTGCGGCCTCTTGCCTCGTTTCACAAAACTCGCTACTTCACGCGCATGCTGAGCATCGATCTCGCGGGACGTCGCGCGCTCGTGGCCGGCGTCGCCGACGACCGGGGATACGGATTCGCGATCGCGAAGGCGTTGGCGGAGGCGGGCGCGTCGATCGTTCTCGCGACGTGGCCGCCCGCGCTCAACATCTTCCTGAATCTGCTGGAACGCGGGAAGATCGACGAGGCGCGCGCGCTCTCCGATGGACGACGGCTCGAGTTCGAGAAGATCTATCCCCTCGATGCCGCCTTCACGACACTGAGCGAGGCGACACCCGACGTCCTCGACAACAAGCGCTACCGCGAGGTGGGCGACTTCTCGATCGAGGGGCTCGCGCAGCGGCTCACCGCGGACTTCGGGGAGCGGCCGATCGACATCGTCATCCACTCGCTCGCGAATGGTCCCGAGGTCAAGAAGCCGCTCATGGACACGAGCCGTGGCGGCTACCTCACCGCGATGGGGGTGAGCGCCTACTCGATGGTCGCGATGGTGGGACGCCTCGCGCCCCTCATGCGCGATGGTGGCGCATTTCTGTCGCTGACCTACATGGCCAGCGAGCGCGTCATTCCGGGGTACGGTGGCGGCATGAGCTCGGCGAAAGCCGCACTCGAAAGCGATACCCGGGTGCTCGCCTACGAGGCGGGACGCAAGTTCGGCACACGCGTGAACTGCATCTCCGCCGGCCCGCTCGCGTCACGCGCCGCCAGCGCCATCGGCATCATCGAGGCGATGGTCGACTACTGCTCGGCCAACTCACCCCTCACGGAACCGCTGTCCCCCACCGAGGTCGCGAACACCGCCGCCTTTCTCTGCAGCCCTCTCGCGAGCGGCATCACCGGCACCGTGGTCTACGTGGACAAGGGATATCACTCGATGGGCATGGCGGTGGAGCAGGGTCAGGGGCCAGGGGCCAAGGGCCGGCCCTTGGCCCTTGACCCTTGACCCTGCCTCTCAGGGTTTTCTCGCCTTACCCGACTCGCCGCCGCGCTCCGGCGCGGGCTTCGTCACCGGCTCGGCCCGCTCAGTGCCCTGGCTGCTTCCGGCGTTCTCGGCGGTCGAGGATGCGCCGCCATTCGACGACGCGCCCCGCGACGAGGCATCCCGCGATCCCGACGAGCGGCGGTCGCCGCTGTACTGGATTTCGCCGGAACGACCGTGCGTTACGGCGCGAGTCCGCCGCGGCGGCAGCGCGCCCGGTTCCGCGCGACGGCGTTTGTCCGTTGGCGCGCTGAGCTCCACGCCATCGCGCTCGCCACCCCGGCGCGGCGTGCGTGGCCCTTTCAGCTCGGCGTCCTTCGGAGGCTCCTTCGGCTCGGCCGTGACGACGGCGAGCCGCGTGTCACCGGGGCATCCGTAGTACGGGTAGCTCGACGGGACCTCGATCACGCGGCCGTTCGCACACCGCACGAGCCGGTACGAGACGACCCGGGGCATCTGCGGCTGGGGCCAGTCGACGAACAGATCCGTCGCCCAATCCTCATCCGACTGCATCGGGACGACGGTCTCGGTGAGGCGGTCGATCACGTCGTACGGGCGGTACGACGCGTACATCTGGCCGAGGACGCGACGGGTGGCACCTAACGACGACTGGAGCCGCGCCAGATTGAGCGGAGCCGTCGAGGCCACGGCGTAGTAATAGCGAGGCTGGTAGCTCGCGTGGCCAAACGCATCGGTGTGGTAGAACATCCGCCCCGGCTGCAGCGTGAGGTCGGCGTAGTGCGCGTCGGAGGCCACGGCGTCCTGGCGTGTGGACGGGTAGACCATCGTGGCGCCGCGACCGGGAACGATCTCGAACATCGCGACGTGCGCTTCGCGATTCGTGAAGATCGGGTGCATCCGGCTACTGCCGACCGGGTAGCCGATCCACACCTGCAACGGTGGAGGGCCTGCGGGCGCTGCGCCCTGCACAGGCGGCATGGATGCGCAGCCCGCCAGTGCGATAGCGCCGATGCAGAGCGTGACCGAGCGTGTGCGCATGCCAACCTCCTTCATGATCCGCGGCGATCGTGCCGAATTGTATACAAAGTCGGTGCCGATCCCGAGATGCGCAAGCCCGTGGTCGCAGGCACGGGGAACCGCCACGGACGGTCGTAGAGAGCCGCAAAGGTCAAAAAGCGTTAGAAGCCTCGCGATCCTTCTCCTTCACCCCTCGCACGAACGCCTCCTCCGTCTGCTTGCGCTCCTCCCCCCAGATCACGAGGAGAGCCATGATCCCGTAGATCGGCAGGTGACCGACCAGCTCACGCCATCCCAGAAATGGTAGCGTGAGGTTGAACGGCACCCAGAGGATGAGCGTCATCAGCCGCACGAACGCGCCGGAGATGAGCAGGAGCCCGAACGTCAGCTCGACGGTGCCGGCGATGAGGATGAAATCCGCATTGCTGATGCCGGCGAAGCCGATCGCCGGGAAGAAGTTGAGCGGGTAGCGCTCGAGGAACTCCACGCCCATCGGGACGTTCCACAGCTTCTCGGTGAAGGCGAGCGTGACGATGCCGATCCCCGTCAGCACGCGCAGCAGCGGGACGGCACGAGGCACCAGCCGCTCGATCGGACGGTGCAGACGCTTGAGCGTCATGTCGAGCGCCGCCGGGCCGCGTCCCATGACGAACATGAAGAACGCGACTCCGAGAAACAGCGCGTGCTCGAGCAGAAGCAGCGGCCCGAACCACAGGGCGCCAAGGAGCCAGATCAGGGCGAGGAGCGCCGCGCCGACGCGCGTCGCCGCCCCGTACAGAAAGCTCAACGCGATGACGATCTCGGCCAGCGCGATCAGTCCGC
The DNA here is from genome assembly GCA_036556765.1 of Gemmatimonadaceae bacterium. GTDB lineage: Bacteria > Gemmatimonadota > Gemmatimonadetes > Gemmatimonadales > Gemmatimonadaceae > JAICNG01. The sequence goes on from DATBIU010000008.1 coordinate 19,210, forward strand.
CAAGGAAGTGGTAGGGGAGGGGGAGATTCGGCACGAACAGCTGCAGCTGCACGCCGGCCACCAGCAGCGGCACCGCCGTGTGGAGACCGAACACGAGCGGCATCCAGGAGAGCAACCGCTGGTAGCTCTCCCAGTCCATCCCGAGCTGTAGCGGGCCGGGGATGATGTCCCGCCGTCCCCGCCATCGCCACGCGAGGATCGCCACGCCCGTGGCCGCGAGCGCGATGGCGAGCGGCACCGCCGTCTGCGCCGTGAATACGCTCGAGAAGTCGACGGGATGCTGGCGCGAGACGAACCAGCGTTCGTGAAGGACCATAGGGGCTCAAGGTGCTCGAGGTAGTCGAGGTGCTCAAGGTGCTCGACGTGCTCGAGGGAAAGCACCCGCACCCTCGAGTACCTCGAGCACCCTGAGCACCTCGAGCACCTTTTACGCCACCGGCTGCCTCAAGATGGTCCTCAGCTTCTCTGCCTCGATCCGGCGAGGGTCCGAGAGGTAGATCTCATGATGGCGCCCCTTGAACGACAGTCCCTGCTGCTTCGCGAAGGCGCGCATCCGGGCGATGGTCGTCTGCTCCGCGGTATAGGGACCGACGTGCAGTACCTGCACGCACCTGCCCTCGTCGAGCGTCTCGAGCGTCACATGCGAGACCACCTCGTCCTTGTCACGCTCCAGCAGTCGCGCGATCGCCTCGGCGAGATGCTTCTTCGTGATGAACTCGGGGATGCGGATGAGAAGCTGCCAGGTCCACTCCACCGAGCTGCCGTCCTTCCACCACAGTCCCTCGAGCTTGGAGACGGCATAATCGGAGCCCGCCGCCTTGCTCGCCATCTTGATGGTGAACGAGACGTTGTAGAGCGCACCCACCGCCGCCGTGAACTCGGGCCCGCCCGGCCGACCGTGCCCGGTGATCGCGAGATATCGCGCTGGGCCGACTTCCACGAGCGCGGGCTCGCGCGGAGCGACGTACTCGTCGCGGTGTTCAGCGTAGAGGTCGAGCTTGGCAGGGGCCATGGTTCGGCACCTCAACAAGAAGGAGGAACAAGAACAGAGGAAGCGGTTGCTCAGAGCCACGGGCTCCAGGCAAACGTGGTTTCCTCAGTCCTCAGCACTCATTCCTCGTTCGTCGTCACCTATTCTCGCGCGACTCCACTCGCCACGCTAGAATCTGAGCTTCGCACCCCATCCCCGCGAGGTAACCGCCATGTCCGCCCTGCGTGTCCCCGTCGTCGCCTTCGCCGCCCTTACTCTCGTCACCGGCTGCGCGCGGGACGAGACCGAAGCCACCGGCGACAGTGCCGCCGGCGTTGCCGCTCCGGCCGAGTTCGCCCGCGCCGCCAGCATCCAGGGCGGGTTCAAGACCCCAGAGTCCGTGCGGTTCGACCCAATCGACGATGTGTACTTCGTCTCGAACATCAATGGGTCCCCGGATCAGAAGGACAACAACGGATTCATCTCGCGCGTGCGCGCCGAAGGCGGAGAGATCGATTCGCTGATGTTCATCGCCGGCGGCCGGGGGGGCGCCACGCTCCACGCGCCGAAGGGGCTCGCGATAACCGGAGACACCCTGTGGGTCACCGACATCGACGCCGTGCGCGCATTCGACAAGAGGACCGGCAGCCCCATCGCGTCCTATCCCGTTCGAGGCGCGGTGTTCCTCAACGACATCGTGCCCGGCCCCGACGGGGCGCTTTACATCACGGACACCGGCGTTCGGTTCACCGACTCGGGGGTCTCACATCCCGGTCCCGACCGCATTTTCAAGCTCACTCGCGCCGGAGAGATATCAACCGCTTTCCAGTTCAAGCCGGCCATCGGCCCGAACGGCATCGCGTGGGACGACGCCAAGCAGCAGTTCATCGTTGGGGCCTTCGCCGAGAACCAGATCGTGGCGTGGAAGCCCGGTGATTCGACCACCACGACCCTCGCCACCGGCAAGGGTCAGTTCGATGGCATCGAGCGGCTCGCCGACGGCCGTGTGCTCGTCTCGACGTGGACCGACTCGAGCATCTACGTCCTCGACGGCTCCGCCCTCGTCCGCGCCGTTCCAGGCGTCCCCAGCCCGGCGGACATTGGCGTGGACACCAGGCGCAATCGCGTCGCTATACCGATCTTCGGGGGAGATCGCGTGGAGCTGTTCGCGATCCCGGCCAAGGACGGAATGTGATCAGGCACCGGCTCGCGCTCGCCGCGGCGGCGCTCGTCACCGCCTCGGCGTGCGCGCGGAGCGCCGAGCAACCGCAGGCTGCCGACGATGCGCGTCGCCTGCCGACGGGCGTGCGCCTCGACCCGGCCGGGCGGAGCGTCGACGTGGGGTCCATGCCGCTGGCGATGACGCTCTCGCCGGACGGTCGCCACGTCGTGCTCCTGCTCAACGGCTGGCGCGAGCAGGGGCTGCAGGTTCTGGATCGTGCGACCGGGGCGGTCGTCCAGACGGTGCCGCAAAAAGCCGCGTTCATCGGTCTGGCGTTCTCACCGCGCGCGAACGTGCTGTTCGTCTCCGGCGGCAACCAGGACGTCGTCTACGGCTACGACTGGAGCAACGGTCGCGCGACTCTTCGCGACTCGGTGATCCTGGCGCGGAAGCCGGACCCACGTCGCTCCGGAACGCGCTACCCCGCCGGTCTCGCGGTGTCGCCCGACGGCACTCGCCTCTACGTCGCCGAAAACCTCGCTGATTCGCTGGTGGTGATCGACCTCGGCTCGGGTGCCATCGTCTCGCGCCACGCGACGGAGCGATACCCGTACGGTGTCGCGGTGGCGCCTAACGGCGAGGTGTACGTGTCGGCCTGGGGCGGGCATACGGTGTCGGTCTTCACACCCAACGAGCACGGCGGGCTCGACGACGGCGGCCGCATTCGCGTCGGCCGGCATCCGTCCGCGCTCGCGCTCAACGCCGATGGCTCGCGTCTCTTCGTCGCGTCGGGCAGCACCGATCGCATCGCGGTGGTCGACACGCGCGCGAAGCGTCTCGTGAAGCATCTCGATGACCCGCCGCCCGAGGGTCCCGCCGAGGGGAGCACGCCGAACGCGCTGGCGCTCTCGGCCGACGGCAAGCGGTTGTTCGTCGCCGAGGCCGACGCGAACGCCGTGGGCATCTTCGATCTGTCGGCGGTGGCGTCGAACGACACGACCGCTCGCGGTGACGACCAGCTCGCCGGGCGCATCCCAGTCGGCTGGTATCCGACGGCGCTCGCGCTCGCCGGCGACACGCTCTGGGTGGTGAACGGCAAGGGACACGGCACGTCACCCAACCCGGACTACCCGCATCCGGGCACCGGCACGCACCTCTCGCGTCCGACATCGTACACCCTCGGCCAGCTCTCCGGCACGGTGACGATCCTGCCCAACGCCGGAGTGCGCGGCCGCGACCTCGACCAGTTCAGCGAGCGGGTGGCGCGCGCGAACAACTGGACCTCGAGACGTCCGCCCACGTCGCCGTATCCACCGATCGAGCACGTCATATACATCATCAAGGAGAACCGCACCTACGATCAGGTGCTCGCCGACCTGCCGCAGGCGGACGGCGACACGTCGCTGCTCTTCTTCCCGCGATCGGTCTCGCCCAACCATCACGCGCTGGCCGAGCGATTCGGCATCTACGACCGGTTCTTCGTCAACGCGGAGGTGAGCCCCGACGGTCACAACTGGTCGGTCGCCGCATATACCACCGACTACCTCCAGAAGACGGTTCCGTCGAACTACTCGGATCGCGGTCGTACCTACGACTATGAGGGCACGAACCGCTGCACCAGCCAGCCATGCGAGGTGCCGGAGGATGACGTGGCCGAGCCGGCGAGTGGGTACCTGTGGGATCTGGCGCAGCGCGCCGGGATCACGTTCAGGAACTACGGCGAGTTCGTCATCCCGGAAGGCATCGATCCCGAGTCGCGGATGCCGGCCGGGTACAAGGGGAGCAAGCCATTCCTCGCCGCGAACACCAACCGCGAGTTTCCCGGCTACGACCTCAATATCACCGATCAGCGTCGCGCCGATGTGTTTCTCGCCGAGTTCGCGCAATTCGTCCGCGACGGGCGGATGCCGCGGCTGATCGTGCTGCGGCTACCTAACGACCATACGGCGGGCGCCCGCGCCAACGCGCCGACGCCGCGCGCCTACATGGCGGACAACGATCTGGCGCTGGGGCGCATCGTCGAGGCGATCTCGCGGTCACGGTTCTGGCGCAGCACGGCGATCTTCGTCGTCGAGGATGACGCGCAGAACGGCCCCGACCACGTCGACTCGCACCGCACGCCGTTCTTCCTGATCTCCCCCTGGGCGCGGCCGGGGGTGCACCATCGCTTTACGAATACCACCGACGTCGTCGCGACGATGGAGGAGATCCTCGGGCTCGGCTCGTTGTCGCAGTTCGACTACTACGGCCGTCCGCTGCGCGACGTCTGGACGGAGTCCCCGGACATCGCACCCTATCGCGCGCTGACGCCGGCCGTTTCGCTCGATGAGCGCAACCCGGCGCAGGGTCGCGGTGCCCGCGAATCGGAGCGGCTGGATCTGGCGTTCGAGGACATCGCCGACGAGGACCTGTTCAACCAGATTCTGTGGCGGGCGATCAAGGGGGAGCACGTTCCTTACCCGGGCCCCACGCGGATGTCGGCATTGGAGTGGAAGCGAGCGAAATGAGTGCTCAGGGTGCTCAGGGTGCTCAGGGTGCTCAGGGTGCTCAGGGGCTAACCCAGTCGCGTTACGCGCCGTAAGATTTTGGTTCTTCGGGGAATGCGGGATTGCCTGACGTCAGCTGCGGTCCGCAAGCGGCCACGAACAGCTGAACTGCTAAACGGCCCCGAATGACAACACGAATTACGCGAATGGCGTCCGTGCGCGTCGAACTCGGCTCTCCAGGAACCACCACTGTGTCGTTGGGCTCGCGCGGGGGCGGTTGCACCGCGCCGAGAGCGATTCGGGCAATTCGTGTTTGTCATTCGGGTGATTTGGCAGTTCGGCTGTCCGTGGCCCGACACCGCGATCTTTCCCGGGAATCCCCGATGAGCCAGAATGTTTCGAGCACCTCGAGCACTTCGAGCACTTCGAGCACCTCGAGCACCCCGAGCACCCCGAGCACCCCGAGCACCCTAACCAGAGGCCGCAATGCAGACTCCGCAGTATGACGCGATCGTCGTGGGATCGGGCATCTCCGGCGGATGGGCCGCCAAGGAGCTGACCGAGAAAGGGCTGCGCGTCCTGCTGCTCGAGCGGGGGCGCAACGTCGAGCACGTCAAGGACTACGTCAACGCCACGAAAGGACCGTGGGAGTATCCCCACCGCGGCGGCCGCACGCGGGCGATGGAAGAGGCGTATCCCGTCCTCAAGCGCGACTACCCGCTCAACGAGAAGAACCTCGAGTTCTGGGCGTCCGACAAGGATTCGCCGTACACCGAGGTCAAGCGCTTCGACTGGTTCCGCGGCTATCAGGTTGGTGGGCGGTCGCTCATGTGGGGGCGGCAGAGCTACCGGTGGAGCGATTTCGACTTCGAGGCGAACGCGAAGGAGGGCATCGCGATCGATTGGCCCGTCCGGTACGCCGAGCTCGCGCCATGGTACGATCACGTGGAGCGGCATGCCGGGATCTCGGGATCACGCGAGCGAATGCCGCAGCTTCCCGACGGACAATTCCAGCCGGCCATCCCGCTCAACTGTGCGGAGGAGGTCGTCGCCGGTCGTCTCGCCAAGCTGTTCGATGGACGGCGCCGCCTCATCCCCGGGCGGTGCGCGAATGCGACGCAGCCGCTGCCGGGACGACAGGCGTGTCAGTACCGGGATGCCTGCTGGCTCGGGTGCCCGTACGGCGGCTACTTCAGCACGCAGTCGTCGACGCTGCCGGCGGCCGTCAAGACCGGGCGCCTAACGCTCAAGCCCTTCTCGATCGTCAGCGAGGTGATCTACGATCGGGACCGCAAGCGGGCGACGGGCGTGCGGGTGCTCGACGCGGTGAGCAACGAGACCGTCGACTACACCGCGCGCGTGGTCTTCCTCTGCGCGTCGGCCCTCAACTCGACCTGGCTTCTCATGCGCTCGGCCACCGACGTGTGGCCCGGCGGGCTGGGGAGCAGCTCGGGAGAGCTCGGCCACAATCTGATGGATCACCACTTCCGCGCCGGCGCCGAGGGGGAGATCGAGGGGCTGGACGACAAGTACGTGTATGGGCGTCGGCCCACCGGGTTCTACATCCCGCGGTATCGCAATCTCTTTGGCGAGAAGCGGCCCTACCTGCGCGGATTCGGCTATCAGGGTGGTGCCGATCGCGCGGGCTGGTGGCGAGCGGTGTCGGAGCTGGGGGTCGGCGGCGCGTTCAAGGACCGGATGGCGCAGCCGGGCGGTTGGGGGATCGGCGCCACGGCGTTCGGCGAGATGCTGCCTAACCACGCCAACCAGGTTTCCATCGACACGACGAAGACCGACAAGTGGGGGATGCCGGTGCTCAAGATCGACTGCGCCACTGGCGAGAACGAGCGCCTCATGCGGCGGGACATGATCGCCGACATGGCCGAAATGCTCGAGCAGACGGGCGTGAAGAACGTGAGGACGTTCGACAACGAGTACTTCCCGGGGATGGGAATCCACGAGATGGGGACGGCTCGGATGGGCCGGGACCCGAAGACGTCGGTGCTCAACAAGTGGAACCAGGTGTGGGATGCGCCGAACGTGTTCGTGACCGACGGCGCCTGCATGGTGTCGGCCGCCTGTCAGAATCCGTCGCTGACGTACATGGCGCTCACCGCCCGGGCCGCGGATCACGCCGTGAGTGAGCTCAACAGTCGCAACCTCTGAGGGAGTCACGTCGATGACTGACCACGAAGACACGCGCCGCGGGATCCATCGCCGCGAGGCCATCCGCCGAGTTGGCCTGATGCTCGGCGGCATCTCCTTCGTCGGCGGGACGGCGCTGCTGACTGCCTGTGAGCGCGAGCGTCCGGCGGCGGGCGCGTCGCGCATCGGCGAGTTCACCGCCGACGACATCGCTTTCCTGGACGAGGTGGCGGACACGATGCTCCCGGAGACGAGCACGCCCGGGGCGAAGGCGGCGCGGACGGGCGCGTTCATGGCGCTCATGGTGACGGATACCTATGAGCCGAAGGACCAGCAGGTCTTCCGCGAGGGGATGCGCAAGCTGAACGAGGCCAGCCGGCAGGCGAACAACACGGACTTCATGTCGGCGACGCCGCAGCAGCGGCTCGCGCTCCTCGAGACGCTCGATCGCGAGCAGAAGACCTACACCGACGCGCGCGACGCCGCTCGTCGCGAGCAGCGGCCGACCGCCGAGGAGCACTTGCCCGATCAGCGGCAGGAGGCCGCACCGGGGACTCCGACGACGATCACCGCCGACGCGCCGGCCCACTACTTCCGGATGATGAAGGAGCTGGCGCTGCTCGGGTACTTCACGTCGGAGATCGGCTACACGCAGGCGCAGCGGTACGTCGAGTCGCCGGGGCGGTTCGACCCCTGCGTGCCGTATACGCCTGGCGAGAAGGCCTGGGCGCCGCATGCCTGAGTGAAACCCGGTGGGCGAGGTCGTCGAAGTGATCGAGGTGGTCGAGGCGCATCCCCTCGAGCACCTCGAGCACCTTGACTCCCTCGAGCACCTCGACGCATGACCTGGCGCCGCTGGCTCATCACGATCGTCTCGTTCGCCGCCAGCATCGGCGTCTCGGTCTGGATCATCTTCGAGAGCTGGCCGGTCGAGGAGCGCTCAGTCGGCCTGCCGCTCCTCGCCCACGCGCTCTGCGCCGCCGCGGTCGCCCTCGATCTCGTCCTCCGCGCGATGAAGATCCGCCTGAGCGGCGCCTCGCTCGGCATTCCAGTGTCATTCGGCGTCGCGATGCGCACCGGCCTCGCCGGCGACTTCGCGGCCGCGATCACCCCAGCTCGAACCGGCGCCGAGCCCGCCCGCTACCTCGTGCTCGCCAAGGCGCAGATTTCCCCAGCCGCCACCTTCCTGCTGCTCTTCGCCGAGCTCTTCCTCGAGATGCTCGCGCTCGTCGTCGTCGCGATGGGCATCGCGCTCTTCTTCACCGACGAGCCCGACACCAGCCTCGGCTGGATCGTCGGGCTCGTCGGCGGTTATGCGACGTTCGTCATCGGCGTGGGAATGGCGGCGGTGCTGCTCGCCTGGCGACGGTCGAGCGGGCCGCCGCCCTGGTGGGCGAGGCGCATTGGATTCAACGCGCTCCGGTGGCGCGGCATTCAGCGATCGCTCCGTCGGCTGCGGTCGAGCGCGACGCTCATTCGGAACGCCAGGCTCGACTACTTCATGCTCGGCCTCGTCGTGTCGGTCCTCCACGTGCTGGCGCGACTGGCGGTGCTGCCGATCATCGTCTACTCGTTAGGAGGGGAAGCGCCACTCTCCAAGCTCGTGCTGTGGCCGCTGGCGCTCTTCTACGGCTCGGTCGTCGCGCCCGTCCCCGGTGGGGGCGGCATCGTGGAGGTCGGCTTCAAGGCGACGCTCGGCGGCGTAATTCCGGTGGCGCTGTTCGGCGCCTCGCTCGTCTGGTGGCGCTTCTACACGTTCTACCTGTACATTCTCCTCGGCGCGCTCGCGGCCGGCGGCACCGTCCTTCGGGCGCTTCGCTCCGCTGAGGAGAACGGAAGCATCGGGGAGAACGGTACGCCCGACGTCACTCCCGCGGAGCCGCACGAGGCACTCTCCGTCGATCACCAGGTGACCGATCGGGTTCCGTGAGATCACTCACTCGCTGCGCACTCCTCGCTGTGGCAATCGGTGCATGTGGCGGCGACGCCGACCAGCCGGCGTCCGACAGCGTGGCCGCGGGCCCCGCCATTACCATCCGCCGCTCGCGCGAGGTCGACCTTACCGGTGATCGTCGGCCGGAGCGGTTTGTGGTCCTCGCCAGCGGACCTCGGCACGATTCACTCGACGTCACCCTCGAGATTCGCTCGCCCGAGGATTCCCTCCTCTACACGGACTCGTGGGACTCGGGGATGTACTTCCGCTACGACGACCGCTCGCAGCTCACCGACTCGGCGGTCGAGCAGCGCGTGCGCGCGCAGGTTGATTCATTGCTGGGCAGCAGCGCGTTTCGCCCCGGTGGCAACGAGCTGACGACCGATGAGCGTGTGAACCGCGACGGGATGCGCGACGCGATCCGGTACGACATCGCGGAGGACATGTGGCGGCGCGCGAATCGGATCCCGATCGACTCGTCGACACCCCCGACCGCCCTCGATGCGGTGGAGGCGTTCGCCCGCGACAGCGTGAGCGACGCGCGCGTGGAGTCTCTGGTGGCGGAGCTGCGGGCACGGCCGACCTTCCGGTACTTCGCGGGCGGTGAGGCGACGTACGAGATCGCGTGGTCCCAGGAGGAGGGGAGGTTCGTGACCGTGGCGGCGTGCTGTTGATGCGGACTGCGGACCGCGGACTGCGGATTGCGGGCCGCACTCCCCAGAGGCAATCCGCGCTCCGCAATCCGCAATCGGTTCGCTCATGTCCTTAACAGCTGTTCAATCGACCCGCCCCCAACTCCTCGCCTCGGCGCTCGAGGTGCTGGAGGAACATGGGCTCGAGGGACTCAGCATGAGGGCAGTCGCGGATCGGGCGGGGATCTCGGCGCCCGCTCTTTACTGGCACTTCGCCGACAAGGAGGCCCTGGTCCGCGAGGTCGCACGCGAGGTCTCCAGCACGATGAAGGCCCGGATGCTCGAGGCAAGCACGGCTGCAACGTCGGAGGCTCGGCTGCGGCGGACGCTCGAGGCATTTCGCGCCTTCGCGGTGTCGCATCCCTCGTATTTTCATATGCTTTTCGTGCGCCCGCCCACGACGAGACGGGGCGAGGCCCGCGATGGCGGGGCCGGCCTGGCGATTCTCCAGCTGCTCGTCGACCGGGTGGGCGACTGCATGCGCGACGGCAGTCTGGCCAAGGGTGACGCTCAAAGCGTGGCGATGAGCCTCGCCGCGCTCGCGCAGGGACTGGTGGTTCTTAACCAACGCGGCCGATTCCCGACCGAGACCGCGTTTGCGCAGTTTTTCGACCTGTCACTCGACCGAATGATGGGCGGCCTGCGCTGACCGAAGTCCTTAACTTGTGTTAAGGACTCCGCGCCCGTCGCTCGTCGATCAGTAGCCGAGCAGCTTCCGGATTCGCTCGAGCCGTTCCGGCGACGCCGGCCCCGTGAGCGCAAAGTCGGTTCCGGCCGCGTCCGTCCATCGGATCGTCGTGTACGTCGCAACGCTATCCGCCCGCGCCGGAGCCTGGGCTCGCTCCCGTTCCGCGCGCTCCACGGGCACAGGCGCGCGCTCGTCCAACGTCACGAGCAGGTCGTCCACCCGGTAGATCCGCCGCCGAACCTCGCGTCCATCTTCGGTCATCATCTCTTCCTGCACCAGGCGCGGCCCGGCCCCGAGCGCCGCCATCGGCGCGGGCGCGGCTGCACCCGCCGCGCCACCGACGGCCGGCGCCGCGGGACGTGGCTCCGCGAACTTGGCCTGTGCCTCCGCGCTCCGCCGTCGTGTCAGGGCTCCTACCGCCTTCTCGGCGATCGATGACGACGCGTCTTCCTCGCGCCCCTGACGCGTCTCCGCCGGTCGCGCGTCGGCGACGCGCAGCGACCGAAGCGAGTCGTCGGTGCGCGCCAGCGGGGCCGCCGCGGCGTTGGCCGTCACGGTCGGCTCGGTCTGCTGCACGATTGCGGGTGGTGGCGCCGAGTCCTTCGTCTCTCGCGTGGCCACGAGATCGCGCGCTGGAGCCGGGGAGGGCGACATCGCTCTCGGTCTCACGGCGCGCACGACGGGTGCTTCGCTCGGCAGCTCTTCCGCCACGACCCCCTGCGGTGACGGAGAATCCGCCGCCGCTATCTCCATCGTGCGCACCGGCTCCGAGGCCAGATCCTGCTGCACTGCCGGAGGGGTATTGCGCGCGATCACCAGCGAGAGCGCCCCACCGGCGACCACCAGCGTGAGCACGGCCGCGATCCGTTCCCGAACGAGCCACGTCGCGGGAGCCCAGCGTCTAGCGCCCTCAGCCCCCCTAGCGCCCCTAGCGCCCCTAACGCCCCTAGCGCCCTTAGCGCCCTTAGCGCCCTTAGCGCCCTCGACGTTCGCCACCCCATCGAGCGCCGTCAGAATCCGCGTCGACGCGGCGATGAGCCCGCGCGCCTCGGCCACCGCATCGGCGCACGCGGAGCACGATGCAACGTGCGCCTCGGCGCGGGCGGCCTCCTCGGTGCTGAGCGCCCCGTCCAGCCAGGCGTGAATGGTCCCTTCGTCAAGATGCTGCATGCGTTCCTCGCGCACTCGCGCGCTGTTGTTCTTCGTAGACCTCGACGAGGCGCCGGCGAGCCCGCGACAGCGTCGTCCCCACCGAGCCGGGCGACAAGTCCAGGGCCACCGCGATCTCCTCGTAGCTCAATCCTTCCTCGCGCATCAGCAGCGCGAGTCGGTCGCGCTCGGCCAGCGCATCGACGGCGCGCCGAGCCATGGCTGCTTCCTGGGCCCGCTCGAGCGACGTCGCTTCCTGCTCCACCGGACCCTCGGCGCGCTCGCGCTCGGCCAGCAGCGCGAGGTGACGTCGTCTCCGCGCATCCTTCCGCGCCTCATCGCGCACGAGATTCGTCGCCACCGCGAACAGCCAGGCCCGTTCGTTGTCGATGCGATCCTGGCGGAGGGCGCGCAGGAAAGTCTCCTGCGCGACCTCCTCCGCCCAGTCGCGGTCGCCCAATCGCCTCGTGAGATAGCGCACGAGCGGTGCGTTATAGGTGCGAAACAGCCGCTCGACGTCGCCGCTCACCGGCTCACCACGCCCTCACGACCGATGCGATCTCGTCCCCGCTCATCCGCTCCACGCCATCGGGTGCGATCGCGATCGCGACGCTCGTCCCGCGCACCAGCACCCGGTCGCCCAGCGCGAAGGCTGCAGCGAGGTCGGGCAGCTCGCGAACGAGCGCGAAGTACGCTTCCGAGTAGGCCTTCACCTTCACCACGCGCGTGCCCTCCGAGAATCGTGCATCGGTCCATACGCTGTCACGCAATACGAACGTGCGTGTGTCGACGCGCCGTGAGATGATACCCTCTTCTCGCGCGACGGGTGCCGCGGCATCTGCTTCGGCCAGCGTCCGCGCGCTCCGCATGGCCGACGCCGCCTTCGCCTCCTCGAACGCCTGCACGCGAGGGGCAGCCGCAGCACCGCGGGCAGCGCCGAGGTCGCGCGCCGAGTCGACGCGCCGACGGTTGGCCACCTGCCCGGGCTCGAGCACGAGGTAGGACGTGAGCTCGGTGGGGATGCCGTACTTCTCTCCCAGCGACCGGATCTCGTCGTCGATCTCCGGCGAGGGACCATTGCGCCGCCGTTCCGCGCTCAGGTATCCCACGCGTTGCGTCGCCCACAGGCGCGCGACGAAGGCATTGTCGCGATCGCGCTCGGGCAGCTCCGCTTCCGTGGTCCACGACACCGGGCCGTTGGCCGACTCACCCTCGAAGCGAATGAGAATCGTTCCACTTCCTTCGTACCGGGCGAGGACGACCAGGTCCTGCCCAGCGAACAGGTCGTAGGGACCGGCCGGGTGCATCCGGGACAGGCGCGCGCCCTCGACCCGAACGCGAAGGTCGGTCGCCACGGGACTCGTGAGGCGCGAGGCCACGACGCTCACCGCGCGCTCCACCGACTCGTTCGGCCGCACGAAGTGCGCGGTGCCGCGGCCTTCGAGAGCGAGACGCTCGAGCAGTGCGACGTTGAGGTCCGCACCCACGCCGAAGGTGAAGATGCGGCGCCGCCCGCGCTCGTTGGCCGCCTGCTCGGCGATCTTCTCGGGATTGCGCTCGCCCACCGTCGCCTCGCCGTCGGTCACGAACAGCACCAGCGGCAACCGGCCGTTGCTTGCTGGAACGGACAGCGCCTCCTCCAGTGCACCGGAGATGTTCGTCGATCCTTCCGCGCGCAGTCGATCGAGATACCGCTCCGCGGCAGCGATGTTGTCGCGCGTCGCGAAGAGCGGCTCATCGCGGAAAGTGCGCACGTCGCTCGCGAAGTCGATCAAGCGGAAGCGGTCGCGAGGAGACAGCGTCGCCAGAAGCTGTTTGCCCGCCTCGCGCGCCTGCTCGATCTTCTTGCCACTCATCGAGCCCGACACGTCGAGCACCAGCGTGACATCCCGCGGTGTTTGCCGCGGCGCGATGGCCGGCGGGGAGAGCGTGAGCAGCGCGAAACCGTCTTCGCGCCCCGGAGCGTGGGAGAGAACGCCGATCGCGGCGCGCGCGCCGCGACGCAGGGGGAGCAGCAGCGTCATCTCGCGCGTGCCGCCCGACAGCTCGACGTGTCCCATCTCACGATCGTCCGTGAGGCGGACGTCGTGCGTCGGCGAATACGGACGGCCGTAGCTCGCGCGGGGATAGCTCAGCCGAAAGCGAAGCCTGCCTTCCGGGTCGTCGCCATTGGCCACGACGTCCGCGACCGGTCCTGAGCGGCCTCCGCGGAAATAATCCACGCGGTGCGCGTCGCCTTCACGCTCGGCCACCGCGTGGAAGCGCACGACGATGCGGCGCGTCTCGCCGGCAGCGATCGGGAAGATGCGCGTGCGCAAGAGCCCGTGCCCCATCCACTCGACGAGCGCCGGGTCACGGCTGCGCCTGACGATGTCCTCGTAGATCCGGCGCGCTTCATCGGCGCCGAGCGTCTCGCCGGCGACGAGCTCACCATTGATCTCGAGCTTCAGCCCCTCGAACGCGGCGTTCTTCGGAAGGGGAAAGAGATAATCCGCCTCACCGACCGCGCCACCGCGATTGATGAACGTCTCCTCCACCTCGTAATGCAGCACGCCGTCGCGCAGCTCGACGTCGACGTTGCTCGCCCGTCGCACGATGTGCGCGGCAGGCACACGCCGGCAGTCCCGGCCCGGACAGGGAGGACAGCCTCGGCAATCCGGACACGGCGCCGGGAGGCAGGGGCGTGGAATGATGCGTCCCTGGGCCAGTGCAGGCACCGGGGACAGCAGGAGCGCGAGAGCAAGAAGAACGAGACGCATGGAGCCTTCCGTCTGATGTTGCTAAGGAGACGTCGACGGACCGCCGGCTTGCACACCGAGTGTCTCTGCCTCGTCGCTCTTCTACCGAATAGGCCCCGGCACCGCCGATACAGCGGGCCTGACGAATAGAGGGCGCTCCGGTATTCACTCCCCGGGCCCGGCGCGAACGCGGCTAGCTCGCCTCCCCTCGCCTCTGCTCGCCTCCCGACCTCGCCATGACGCGCACGGCGAGGAGGTTCTTGTCCGCGCGACCCAGCACCTTGGTGAGGTTCTCGCGCGGGTAGCGCACCGCCCAGCCCAGTGAAAACTCGACCGGTGCAGAGCGGAGGGCCGAGCGCTGCAGGCGACCGACGACCTGCTGCACTCGCTCGCCATCGGCGTCGGCCAGCATGATGACGAATTCATCCCCACCCAGACGCACCACGGCGTCCTCGGCTCGAACGTGACGCATGAGGAAGCGCGCCATCTTCACCAGGGCCCGGTCGCCGGCCTGATGCCCGAACCGATCGTTGAACTGCTTGAAGTGATCGATGTCGATGATGATGCATCCCCAGGATTCCCCGGGGCGGGCGCTGGCACGCCGCTCGAGAGTCGACAGATATCGCCGGTTGTAGCACCCGGTGAGGGGGTCGCGCAGGCTCTGCTGGACGAGATCGTCGGCGGCTCGCTTGCGCTCCGTGATGTCGACCAGCACGCCGTAGTAGCGGATCTCGCCGGTCCGAGGGTCTCCGGCGGCGTAGCTGCTGTCGAGCACGGTGCGGACCGTACCGTCCGCCCGGCGGATCTCGAGCTCGACCTCCTGCGCGTGGCCGTCGCGATCGACGACCTCGAGCACGCGCGGCCGTTGCGCCGGATCGGTGAGAAACTCATCCACGCGCCGGGCCTTCAGCGCGTCGATCGACTCGACGCCCAGGATCTCGAGGAGCGCGGGATTGGCGTCGAGGAACGCGCCTTCGGGGGTCGTGATGTACATCCCCACACGCACGTGGCGCACGAACTCACGCAGCGTCTCGCCATCGGCGAGGCTCGGCGACTGTGGGCGCCGGTTCATTCCGTCGCTCCTCCGTTCGCAGCGGCCGGGGTCGCGACAGGGGTCGGCTCCGCCGGCTGTCGCACGGGCGTCTTTTCATCGACGACGACGAGTCGGCGATCGAGCTGCCGCATCATCGCGCAGAAGGCGCGAGCGATATCGGGATCGAACTCGGTGCCGGCGCGCGACTCGATGTACTCGAGGGCCCGCTCGGATTCCCAGGCATCGCGATAGGGGCGTGTCGTTCGCAGGGCGTCGTACACGTCGCAGACGTGCACGAGGCGGCTCGCCCGGTGGCAGTCGCGGCCGTAGTGGAGGCAGGGATAGCCGCCTCCGTTGAGCATGATGTGGTGCTCGTAGGCGACGACGGCCGCGAGATCCAGCTGCTTGTCGCTGGCGAAGATGATGCGCGCGCCATCCGCCGGGTGCCGGTTCATGATCGCGCGCTCCTCGGTCGTGAGGCGACCCGGCTTCACGAGGATCTCACGCGGGATACGCACTTTCCCGAGATCGTGGAGAAGACCGGCGACGCCGTAGGCGCGCACGTCTCGCTTGCCCAGCCCCATCGACTCGGCGAGCGCCATCGCGAGCACGGAGACGTTCATCGAGTGCGTGGTGGTGTACTGGTCGAACTCCTTGAGCTCGAGCAGCGGGATGACGACCTGGCTTTCGCCATGCATGGCGACGGACAGCGACCGCACCACCGCCTCCGCCTCGACGAGCGGCAGCTCGCCACGATGCTCGACCTCGTTATGCAGCCACCGGACGGCGTCCGCTTCCTCGCCCAGGGTGTACGTGATCGTGGCCGTCGGCAGCGCGTCGCCGGCCGCCTTGAGACCGGTGCTGCCGCGCACACCGACGGCGCCGAACCGGATCTTGGACGGTCGCGTCTGGCGCTGCTCGGTCGTGTCGACCTCCCCGAGCGTGAGGCGCGCGATCACATCGCCGAGGAACGTCTCATACTCCTCGCGCGTGACACCGGGCTGTAGCTCGATGCGCTGGATGCCGGCGGCCGCGAGCCGGCCTCCCCATTCCCACTCGCGCATCTCCCGCAGGGCGCGCTCGCCGTAGATCACCTCCGCGCCGAGGAACGAGAATCGCGCCGACGGATCGTGCCGCTGCAGCGCTTCGAGATGCTCGAAGGCGTTGTCGATGGCTTTCTCGCGCGCGGGGTGGCCATCGCCATACAGCGCCATCGTCGACAGCGCCTGGGCGAACGCCGAGAGAAAGCGAGAGGGCTCGCTCATGATCGATGCCCGGTCGCGATCACGGTGTTCCGGATCTCGACGTCGCTCGAGCCGAGCGCGAGCGCGAGAACGGCGCCCACGCCACGGCCCCTCGCCCAATGCAGCGCGAGACCATTGAGTGCCGCGAGCATGATCGGTGACTTGGGCGCGAGCCGCGGCCGCCGGAAGAGCCTCGGCCGGGACGAGCCTGCCGCGCGCTCCATCAGCCACTCCAGCACCTCCGTTGTCCGCACCGAGGCGATCACCGCGATCGCCAGCGAGCTCAGCTCGGCGTCGAGCGTGCCATCGGTGACCCGTCGCTGCAAAATGGCGACCGCCGAGAGGGGACACTGCCCAGCCGCCGCCTGGAGTGTCACACGAAGTACGCGCTCGTCGGTGTCCTCGAGGCCCGCGCAGATGGCGCGCTCGCGCGTGGCCGGCGTCCCGAGGAGAATCCGGATTGCCTCACGACGAACGCGTGCATCGGGGTGCCGCGCATAGGTCGTGCCGAGCTCGACGCTCTGGTCCCCCAGATCGGCGAGGAGCATCAACATGTTCCGCACCACGAACCACCGCTCGTCAGGCAGGCGCGCGACGATGACGGTGGCCGCTTCGGGACCGAGCTGGGTGATCAGATCGAGCAGCTTGCGACGGATCGCGCGCGACGGCGACGCCTCGAGCGCGTCGAGCAGCGGGTCCGCCGCCGCGAGCTTCAAGCGCGGGACGAGCTGGTCGACCAGGCTGAAATCGATCGGGACCTCGCGAAGCGCGGCGCGAAGCTGGTCGGGAGACGCCAGCTGGCGCCACAGTGCCGCGGCCGTGCGACTGCACTCCGGGGCGTTGGCGACCAGCGTGAACAGGCGGAGCAGCTCTCCTCGTCCAACCATGGCGTCCACCGCCCTGGTCACCGGCTCACCTAACGAATCGAGCTCCAGGCTCATCTGAATGATGCGCTCCGGCTCGAGGCCGTTCGCCGGCGGGTCGCTGGTGAACAGCGGCGATGCCTTCGCCATGTGCTCGAGCACCACGCGATAGTTGTCGGGATTGGGGTCGTCGAGCGTCCAGTTGCTGATCAAGCGTTGGACGTGATCGCGCAGCTCGCTCTCGGCGCCTTCGCGCAGCTCGGCCGCCGCACCCTGCTCGGCGTGGGTGGCGAGCTTGGTGAGCAGACGGACGAGCGAGTGCGAGATCGTCTGCTGTGACGTTTCGGCGGCGGCCTGGACGAGCTCCATCACGGCATCGACCGCCATGCCCTGGGCGGCATCGAGCATGAAGCGCCGACGCTGCGAGAGGTCGCCGCCCATCTCGAGCAACCGCCGCAGCGTGGAGGAATTCATCGAGCTGACCATCGTCGAGATGCGCTTCTGAAGCGCGAGCGATTCCGCCCCGCCTTTGCGCTTGAGCTCTTCGGCGATCTGGAGCAGGTAGCCGACGATGACCTGGTCGTACGCGACCTCGCGGCGGTGCTCGTCGATCGCCTTCGCGACGACGACCGGATCCGTCGACGGAACCTCGCCCGCGGTCTGGGCCGCCGAGTCGACGACCATCGCTGCGCGTGCGAGCCCAACCCAGAGCTGGGCAGCCCGTGCTCCCCCCTCGCTTTCGCCTTCGCCACCGCCGTTCCCGGCCTGTCCCGACTGCCCGTCGGTCGCCAGCTCGAGCTGATCGTAGGTGAGCGGGAACGCGCGGATGTGCGCCCACCGGCGGAGCTCCTCGGGGGCGCGCAGGCCTAACGGCGTGACGCTGCGCTCCGCATCGGCGGCAATCGTCCTCAGCAGATCGGCGACCTCGTCCCGCGCGACGCCACGCAGGAACTTCACGGCGCCGAGGTGGTGCCGATGGAGGCGTTGCGCGAGATCGCGCAACAGCGAGTTGCTGGCCGCCGTGACGACGCCTTCGATCACCAGCTGCTGCCGCGCGACGCCGAGCGAGAGCGATTCGCGCTCCTGGAGCAGGCGAATGAGGCGTAGCGCGAGCGCGTCGACCGCCCCACCGAGCAACGGGTGGCCGGGCGGATAGATCGCGTTCTTGTGGAGCGCGATCGAAAGCTCGATGAGGAAGTCGGCGAGATCGCGCGACAGCGCCGCGCTTTCGCCGGAGGCGGTCGCGTGGGCGTGCGTCACGGCCCCTTCCTGGGGCACGCGGCAAGTGCGGTCGAACGAGACCGGAGATGGGGTGGGTGCAAGCGCGACGGGATGGAGGCCAGGGTCCCGAAAGAAGGACGAGTGGGCGCACACGCCGTTTCGGTCGCCGGCGGGTCCGCCGGGGCCTGCAACTCACTGTCGGGCAAGTGATTTAGCCCATGGCACATGCGTTGCCAATCTCACGTCCTTGCCGGCCCTCCCCACCCGCGCGGCGCGGGGCCCGAGGGTCGCCTAACATGGAGGAGGTCATGGCAGCAGACCGCAAGAAGGGCTCGGGCGGTGGGGGATCACGGGGCGGGGAATCGTCCCGCGGATCGACCTCGGCCCCGGGGCCGAGCACGCGGCCGGTGAAGGAGGGCCTCGAGGGAAGCATCCTCGAAGGCAACGAGTCGGCGCAGGGGGAGGGGCAGCGGCGAAGCACCGGCGCCGGATCGGAGGCGACCGAGGGCATTCACGGGGCATCCCCGGGCCACGATACCGCACGTGGCGAGTCGGATCGTCCGGGCTCCGAGCCCATGGAAGGCTCCGAGCAGCAGCACGTCAGTGGCTACGGCGGAGCCGGCGGCGTCCCGAAGACGAGCTCTGACCAGAGGTAACCCAGGGCCCAGGGCCAGGCGCCACGGGCCAGGGGTTGGGTCAAGGGTCTACTGGAGCCCTTGGCCCGACCCCGTGGCCCTTGGCCTCTGACCCTCGGCCCCGCTTCTTACGCCGCGTGGAACTGCTCGGCCTCCGTGGACCCCGCCAGCGCGCCCGTGGACGCCTCGCCCCGCGTCACCGTCATCAGGACGCGATCGAAGTAGCCGGTTCCCGCCTCACGCTGATGCTTCGTCGCCGTGTAGCCGTCCGCCTCACGAGCGAACTCCTCCTGCTGCACGCGGACGTACGCCGGCATGCCCTCCTCGGCGTAGGCGCGTGCCAGCTCGAAGGTGTGCAGGTTGATGAGGTGCCACCCGGCGAGCGTGATGAACTGGAACCTGTACCCCATCGCCGAGAGCTCACGCTGGAACTTCGCGATCGTCGCCGCATCGAGGTTCCGCGTCCAGTTGAACGACGGCGAGCAGTTGTACGCGAGCATCTTCCCCGGAAACTCGGCGTGGATTCCCTCGGCGAACCGCTTCGCCTCGTCGAGGTCGGGCGTCGACGTCTCGCACCAGATGAGATCGGCGTAAGGCGCGTACGCGAGCCCGCGCGCGATGGCCGATCCGAGGCCACCCCGCACGATGTGATACCCCTCCCGCGTGCGATTGCCGGTCACGAACGCGCGGTCGCGCTCGTCCACATCGGACGTGAGCAGCGTCGCCGACAGCGCGTCCGTGCGCGCGATGATCAGCGTCGGCACGCCCATGACGTCGGCTGCCAGGCGCGCGGAGACGAGCGTGCGGATGAATTGCGACGTGGGGACGAGAACCTTCCCGCCCATGTGGCCGCATTTCTTCTCCGCCGCGAGCTGGTCCTCGAAGTGGACGCCCCCGGCCCCGGCCTCGATCATCGCTTTCATGAGCTCGAACGCGTGCACCGGGCCGCCGAAGCCCGCTTCGGCATCGGCGACGATCGGCACCATCCACGACGTGTCCGTCTTCCCTTCGCTCCAGTCGATCTGGTCGGCGCGCATCAGCGCATTGTTCAGCCGCCTGACGAGGGCGGGCACGCTGTTCACCGGATAGATGCTCTGATCGGGATACGTCTGGCCAGCGAGATTTCCGTCGGCGGCCACCTGCCACCCCGAGAGGTAGATCGCCTGAAGTCCGGCGCGCACCATTTGCACCGCCTGCGTGCCGGTGAGCGCGCCGAACGTGCGCACCAGCTCCTCGGAGTGCAGCAATTTCCACAGGCGAGTCGCGGCGAGCTTCGCGATCGTCTGCTCCACGCGGACAGATCCGCGGAGCATCACGACATCCTCGGCCGAGTATTCGCGCCGAATACCAGACCAGCGCGCTTCCTCCCCCCACGCCTCCTCCAGCTCCCGCACCTGCCGCGCAAAGTCAATGGACGTCATGACGCCCTCCAGTCGTGTCCGGCGAGGTTCCAGAGGCACCGTCCTCCAGATAGCGCTCGCCGGGAAGTGTGAGGAACTCCGCGAAGTCGTCTCCGAGCACGAGCTCATCGAGCAACGTCGCGGCGTCCCGCAACCGCGTGTGTCCCCCTGCCGCGGACAGCGCGGCGATCTCCGCATCGCGCACCCGCTCGTACATCGCCCTCGTGAATCGCTCACCGTCGACGTCGGCGCCATGTCGCAGCCATTGCCACAACTGCGCGCGCGAGATTTCGGCCGTCGCGGTGTCCTCCATGAGATTGTAGATCGCCACCGCACCCGAGCCGCGCATCCACGACTCCAGGTACTGAAGAGCGACGCTGACGTTGCCCTTCACCCCGCTCGCCGAGACCGTTCCGCCGGGCACGCGCACATCGAGGATCTGCTCGGCCGACACCGACACCTCCGGACGCTGCCGGTCCTTCTGATTCGGCTTCGCGCCCAGCACCCCGTCGAACACGGCCTTCGCGACCGGGACGAGATCGGGGTGCGCCACCCAGGTGCCGTCGAATCCGTCGCCCGACTCCCGCAGCTTGTCCTCGCGGACCTTCGCGAGCGCGGTCTCGTTGACCTTCGCGTCGCGACGGCTCGGGACGAAGGCGGCCATTCCACCCATGGCGTGCGCGCCCCGGCGATGGCAGGTCTTCACCAACAGCTCGGTGTACGCCCGCATGAAGGGCACCGTCATCGTGACCTGACCGCGATCGGGAAGCATCGTCTCGGATCGCAGGCGGAACTTCTTGATCGCGGAGAAGATGTAATCCCAGCGGCCGGCGTTGAGTCCCGCCGCGTGCTCGCGTAGCTCGTAGAGGATCTCGTCCATCTCGAGCGCGGCGAGAATCGTCTCGATGAGCACCGTCACGCGAATGGTCCCGCGCGGGATGCCTAACCACTCCTGCGCCGCGACGAACACGTCGTTCCACAGGCGCGCCTCCCGATGCGACTCCATCTTCGGGAGGTAGAAGTACGGTCCCGTGCCTCGCTCGAGCAGCGCGCGCGCGTTGTGAAAGAGGTACAGCCCGAAATCGAACAGCGACGCGGGTATCGGCTGCCCGTCGACGGTGACGTGACGCTCGAGGAGATGCCATCCCCGCGGCCGCACGAGCAGCGTCGCGATCGACTCGTTCAACGCGTATGCTTTCCCCTCGGGGCTCGCGAAGGACAGCGTGCGCCGCACGGCATCCATCAGGTTGCCCTGTCCGGCGACGACGTTCTCCCACGTGGGAGCGAGCGCATCCTCGAAATCGGCCATGAAGCAGCTCGCGCCCGAGTTGAGCGCGTTGATCATCATCTTCCGCTCCACCGGCCCGGTAATCTCCACTCGCCGATCCTCGAGATCGCGCGGCGCGAGCGCCACCCGCCACTCGCTGTCGCGCACACGCGCGGTGTCGGCGAGAAAGCCCGGTGATGTTCCGCCGTCGAGCTCTCGCTGCCGGTCGGCACGCGCCAGAAGGAGCGCCTCACGCGCGGGATTGAACTCCCGGTGGAGACGCGCGACGAACGCCAGCGCGTCCTCGGTGAGAACCCGCTCGGAGTCGGGCTGATGGCCGCCCGTTACCTGCACGCGCTCCAGCGCGCGAGCCGTCATCTGTATCCTCGATTAGGTGTGACGGACCAACTCCGGGGGGTACCCGCTGAGGGGCAAACCATGCGCCAGGTGAAAACCCCGAATCGCGACCGATGCGCAGCGGTTATGCACGTCCTCGCTGCCTCGACGCGGACCAACGTACGCCATCGGCTGTCGAATGCATGCGACACTCGATCCCGGCGCCGTTGCTGCGGTGCTCCCGCCGACGGTAGGATTCCAGCTGTTCGGAGTCGCGGATGGCCGTCCGCCGTCCGCCGCCCGCAGTCCGAAATCCGCAATCCGCAATCCGCAATCCGCAATCGGCTGACATGTCCCCCGATACGCGCCCCGAAGACCTCCCCCTCCACGATGACGTCCGGCTGCTCGCCTCTACGCTCGGCGCCGTCATCCGCCGTCTGGAGGGCGAGGACGCGTTTCAGGCCGTGGAGGGCTTGCGCCGTGCTTGCCGTGCGCGCCGGCGCGAGGAGCCCAGTGCGCCCGCGCTCGACGATCTGCTCGAGCGGGTCGACGCGCTTCCGCTGGATCGCGCCGCGACGGTCGCGCGCGCGTTCACACTCTTCTTCCTGCTCATCAACACCGCCGAACAGGTGCACCGCGTGCGACGCCGCGATGCGTACCTCGAGCAGGAGATCGCCGAGCCACAGCCGGGATCGTCGCGATGGGTGATGCAGCGACTGCGCGCCGAAGGACGAACCGCCGCCGAGGTCGCGCAGGCGATGCGCGCGCTCGACGTACGACCTGTGCTGACCGCGCATCCAACCGAATCCACGCGCCGCACGCTGCTCGCGCTACAGGCACGCGTTGGCGACCTGCTGCTCGCGCATGATCGCGCCCCGGAATGGCGTCAACGGGAGATCGTGGAGGAGATCGAGGCCGAGGTAGAGCTCCTTTGGCTCACCGCGGAGGTGCAGCGGGACCGTCCTTCCGTGATGGACGAGGTGGGCAACGCCCTCTGGTATCTCGAAGATCGGCTCGTCGCGGCCGCATCGCGCGTGCGACAGGAGACGCTGCGAGCGTTCATTGAGGAGTTCGGGCAGCAGCTCGAGGAGTTCGTGCCGATTCGATTCGGCTCATGGGTGGGAGGCGATCGTGATGGCAATCCGTACGTCACCCCCGACGTCACCATCGCCGCCGCACGCCGCTCGGCGTACGCCATCCTCGCCGCGTATCGAGCAGCCGTCGAGGGATTGGTGGAGCGACTCTCCCTGTCCGATCTGCTCGCCCCGGCGCCGCAGGCGCTCGTCGAGTCGCTCGAGCGTGATCGGGAGGATCTGCCCGAGGTCTGGCGCGCGAACCGCCGGCGCAACAAGCACGAGCCAGTGCGGCTGAAGCTGTCGTTCGTTGTCGCGCGCCTGGAAGCGACGCGGCGCCTGATCGCGGCGCGCGACGCCGGCATCATCACATCCGAGCCGGCGGCGTACGCCGGCGCCGAGCCGCTCGAGCGTGATCTGTTGCTCGTGAGGTCGGCGCTCGACGAGGCGGGCGCCGCGCGCGCGAGGGAAGCGCAGCTCGATCCGCTGCTGGCGCGCGTCCAGGCGCACGGCCTGCACGGATTCCTCCTCGACGTGCGCGACCACGCCGACGTCCATGCCAAAGCGGTCGCTGCGATTGCCGCCAGCGTGGGCCTCGGCGAGCCCACTCTCGATCTTCTGCGAAGCGAGCTGACCGGTCGACGTCCGCTGGTCGGCGCGCACGTTCCCCTCGATGCCGACACGAAGCGGACGCTCGACGTCTTTCACGTCATGCGCCAGATCCAGCAGGAGCTCGGGGAGGCCGGCGCGTGCACCTACATCATCTCGATGGCGCAGGGCACCGAGGATTTGCTACGAGTCCTGTTGCTCGCGCGCGAGGCGGGACTGGTCGACCTGGCGGACCAGGCGCCGAAGTCGGCGATCGACGTCGTTCCGCTGTTCGAGACGCTGGACGACCTGGACCGGGCGCCGACCGTCGTACGTGAGCTGCTCGCTGACCACGTGTATCGTCGGCAGCTCGAGGCGCGCGGGCGACATCAGGAGATCATGATCGGCTATTCCGACTCCGCGAAGGACGCCGGCCTGCTGCCCGCCGCGTGGGCGCTCTACCGCGCGCAGGAGGCGCTGGCCGAACTGGCCGACTCGTCAGGCATCGAGCTCACGCTCTTTCACGGACGCGGCGGCACCGTCGGACGTGGCGGCGGATCGCCGGTGTGGAGGGCGCTGGCCGCCCTTCCGCCCCGCACCGTCCGCGGCCGCATCAAGATCACCGAGCAAGGGGAGATCATCTCGCAGCAGTTCGGCCTGCTGCCGATCGCTGAGCGCTCGCTGGAAGTGACCGTCGCCGGCACGTTGATGCACACGTTCGCGGACTGGCGCACGGATCTCGCCCCTGGCGAGGAATCGCGGTTCCGCGAGATCATGGATCGACTGTCGGCCGAGGCGCTGCCGGTATACCGGACGCTCGTCCACGACGACCCCGCGGTATTCGAGATGCTCCTCCAGACGACTCCGGTGAAGGAGCTGGCGCACGTGCAGTTCGGGTCGCGTCCGGTGTATCGCGAGGGATCGGCGCAGGGCATGGAGTCCATTCGCGCCATCCCATGGATGTTCGGATGGACCCAGATCCGTCTCATGCTGCCGGCATGGCTGGGCGTCGGCACCGCGCTGGAGCGAGCCAGCGCCGAGCCGCGCACGCTCGAGACGCTGCGCCGCATGGCGAAGGCGTGGCCGTTCTTCGATGATTTCCTGGGGAAGGTAGAGATGGTCTGCGCGAAGACGGACCTCGAGATCGCGCGCGCCTACGTCACGCATTTGGGGGGCGACGTCGCGCTGCTCGATCGCCTCTCCGAGGAGTTCCGGCGCACGGTCAGCGCGGTGCTGACCATCCGTCAGGCGCCCGACCTGCTCATGGACAACGACGTCCTGCGCTCGTCGATCGCGCTCCGGAACCCTTACGTCGATCCGCTCTCCCTCCTTCAGATTTCGCTGCTGCGGTGCAAGCGGGCCCGATGCGAGGGCGACGACGGCGCCAAGAAGCTCGACGATGCCATTGGGACGACGCTCAATGGCGTCGCGCAGGGACTCCGAAATACCGGATGACGAGCACCGGCTCCTACCGACCCAGGTAGACGACGCGCCGCTCGAGGATGCGCGGGCGGACGCCCCACGCCGCCGCCACCCCGCCTAACAACCCGCCCACGTGAGCGGCGTTGTCGATCATCGGAGTCATCAACCCGGTGGCAACGGTGAACATCGCCCAGGCCGCGATCACGACGCCGATGCGCTTGTCGCGGACCAGGAGCTCGTGATGATGCTTCCAGAAGAGCACCATCACCGCCCCCATGAGCCCGAAGATCGCGCCCGATGCACCCACGGACGGGCCGGGACTCAGCGCCACGCTGCACAGGGAGCCCGCGACGCCGGCGGTGACGTAGATGCCCACCATCCGACGGGTGCCGTAGCCGTGCTCGCACGCCATTCCCAGGATGTAGAGGGAGATCGCGTTGCCGACGAGGTGCTCGAGATTCCCGTGGAGCACGGTCGCCGACAGAATGCGCCACCACTCGCCACGGGCGACTTCATCGCGCACGAGCGCGCCTGCGGCGACGATCCCCTCGCGACTCAGTAGCGCCCCAGTCGACAGCTGCCAGGCGAAGATGGCGCCGAGCGTGATGATCAGCAGCAGCGTCGCCGGCGGCGCGTAGCTCATCCCTCGCTCGAAGTCGACGCGCGTGTCCACCCGGCGCGGCGGCTCGAGCATGTCCGCGGTGATGCGAATCGGCTTCTGCTCCGCGGGCGGGACGCCCTCCACCCCGCTCACCGCTACCGACGCTCGCCGGTGTCGAGCATCACTCCCAGGGCCAGGCCGAGGCGCCGGTCGAGGTCCCGCCGACGGTCAGGCGACAGATCAAGCACGTACCGGTCGAGGATGGTGAATTTCCGCTTGAACTCGCCGATCACCATGTCGGTGTCGCCGCGGGTGATGAGGAAGTTCGTGCGCAGGAGGCCGAACAGGGGGCCAAGCACGCGTCGCAGTAACGAGAGGATGATCGAATCCTCCTTCGCCACGCACATCACCGTCCCGTTCATCGAGCGCATCTCCCAGCGTTTGCGGAAGATGTTGTACAGATAGTTCTTCTTGAACGAGGCGAGCGGTTTGCCCGACGCATCACGCACGGTGTACGTTCGCATCGGGAACTGGACCTTCTTGTCCTGCAGCACGTCGAACAGCTTCTGCGTCTTCGATTCATCGCGGTAGAAGGTCACGTGACGCCGCTTCGAGAGGGCCATGGCGACCACCACGAAGGCGACCGGAGCGGCGAGAATGACCAGAACCCCCAGGCCTCCTCCCGCCCCACCTTGCTGACCGGCGGCAGCGGCCGCGCCAATGCCGAGGACATAGACGCACATCATGACCACCCATCCGATGGCGACGGCGAACAACGTCCGCCAGAAGTAGGTTGGCCGTTCGACGTAGAGGATGGCATTGCCTTGCTCGTCGGACACCTGATACTTCTGGTTGATGGCCAGGTGCTTCTGCCGAAGGAGGAAGACATCGCGGTTGAACGTCTCCTCCGCCTGGGACTTCGGCGTCAGCGTGCTCTCACTCGCCTTGTTGATCGCGCCGCACTGCGGACACTCGACGAGCTGTCCGGCGTACTCGTCCTTGAGCGTGTAGGTGTTTCGGCAGCGGCAGCTGACGACGACAGACATGGGCAGCTCCAGAGGTCGTTATGCGGTGGGTAGCCTTCAGGGTACAGGACGACCGATCCGGGCGGAATGCCACGCCTTCCCCCCCTCCACGACCCCCTCGCCTCCGGCCTTGCCCGGCCTTCCAACCCTGGGCCTCCCTCGGATGTCTGATCCGGCGACCATGGAGGATACGATGAAAGTGGTGTTTTTTGCATTGATGCTGGCGACGGCGCCGGCACTGCTGGCGCAGCAGAACGAGGAGGACTGGCTCGAAGACTGTCGCGACTACGAGAGCAGTCGTCGCGTTCCGCATTGCGAGATTAGGGTTTCCGGCTATCGCCAGGCCCCGGGGGGGCTCCTCGCCGCCGAGCCGAATCAGAACGGCGGAGTCACCATTCGCGCGTGGGATCGCGACAGCGTTCACGTGCAGGCGCGCATTCGCGCCGTGGCCCGCACCGAGAACGAGGCCCGCGAGATCGCCGAGCGGGTGCGCGTGACCACCGAGCCCGGGACCATCCGCGCCAGTGGACCGTCCATGGAGCGGAATGCCAACTGGAACGTCAGCTTCGTGGTGTACGTCCCTCGCCGAACCGATGTGCGCGCCCAGACGCACAACGGGCCGATCGGCATCAGGGGGGTGGAAGGAAACATCGACGTGAGCGCGGTGAATGGCCCGATCGCGCTTCGCGAGCTCGCCGGCGACGTGCGGGCACGCACGCAGAACGGCCCCATCTCCGTAACGCTCGGCGGCACGCGGTGGCAGGGTGCCGGGCTCGATGCCGAGACGCAGAACGGACCGATGGTGCTGTACGTGCCGGAGGGGTACAACGCCCAGCTCGAGACCGGCACGACGAATGGCCCGATGTCGATCGGCTTCCCGATCACCGTGATGGGTCGCGCGCTGGAAAAGCGCATAACGACGACGCTGGGCGACGGCGGCCCGCTGATCCGCGCGCGGACGCAGAATGGACCGCTGACGATCAAGCGCCCGTAGAACGCGGTGCTCGAGGTGCTCGAGGTGCTCGAGGTGCTCGAGGTGCTCGAGGGGTTTCCCTTGAGCACCTCGAGCACATCGAGCACCTTGAGCACGTATGTTCGCCGTTCTCGTCGCCACACTCATTGCCCTGCACCCGCAAGGCGACGCGCCGGTGGCCGGACCGGAGTCGACCGCCACACGACGGAGCGCGGAGCGCGCCGCGCGGAGCTTCGAGCAGCGACGCCTGCGCCTGCTTCCCGACGCTCCCTCGTCAGGTGGCGGCCCCGGCGATGTCATCATCGGCCGATACCGCTACGCGGCCGGAGAAGCGGATGATCTCGAGCCGCCCCCGGCCGAGCCGGAGGAAATAGCGGAAGCGCGACGATCGCTGGTGCGCACCCTCGATGCCGCCGCGCGCGAGATGCCGCGGGACGCGTGGGTGCGCGGACGGCTCGTCTGGTACGCCATCGAGAGCGGCGACACCACCATGGCCGTGGCCGCGGCGCGCGACTGCCAGGATGACGACGTGCAGTGGTGGTGCGATGCGCTGCTCGGGCTCGCTCTGCATGCCGCCCATGACTTCCTCCATGCCGAGCGCGCCTTCGACCGCGCACTCGCGGCGATGCCGGACTCCACCCGCTGCCGCTGGACCGACGTGAGCGTGCTGCTCGACAGCGACGCGAGACGGCTCGCCAGGCGCGCGCCCTGCGAGAACCGCGCGGCCTTCGATGCGCGGCTCTGGTGGCTCGCCGATCCACTTCACTCCGTCGGGGGCAATGAGCTCCGCAGCGAGCACCTCGCGCGACACACCTTCACCGTCCTGCACGACCGGTGGCGGGCGACGCACCCGTTCAACTGGGGATCGGACATGCGCGAGATCATCGTCAGGTACGCGTGGCCGATCGCCTGGTCGCGCGACCGTGTACGAGAGCGTTCGCCCACGCAGCCCGGGCATTCGGCCGCGCTCACCGGCCACGAGCCGAAGCCGGCCTACGATTTCTTTCCCGACGCCGCGGCACTGGAGGCGCCCTATGACGCGGGCGACGCGAGCTGGCGCCTGAGGCGACCGCGCGCCCCCACGCACTACGCACACCCGTTCGCCGCGCCGATGCGCCCGCTGCGTCATCAGATCGCGCGCTTTCGGCGCGGTGATTCCCTGCTCGTCGTCGGCGCCTGGAACGCCCGCGATGACACGCTATTCCAGGATGACGCAGCACACGTCGCGTTGGCGGTTTCGCGCCAGGACGGGGCGATCATGGGGCTCGCGCGATCCGACAGCGCGGTGGCGCGCGGTGCGGTCATGCTCACCGCGCCGAACGAGGACCACCTCGCGAGCCTGGAGCTCTTCGCCAGGAAGTCGCGGGCCGCTGCTCGCGCGCGGGAGGGCGTGCGCGCGCTCCGCCTGACGAATGGCATCGCCGTGTCCGACGTGCTCCTGCTCGAGCCGGGTGAGCACCCTCGGACGCTCGGTGAGGTGGTCGAGCGGTTGCTCCCCGATGGCAAGCTCGACGCGGACCGCCAGGTGACGTTGTACTGGGAGGTTTACGGCCTGGGAGATCTGGCCGCGCCGCGCGTGACGGTGCGGGTTTCGCGCGTGCGTGCCTCTCGCGCACGCCGGCTGGCCGAGAAGCTCGGCCTGCGCGACGAGCCGCAGACCGTGGAAATGGAATGGGAGACGGACGCGCCCACTGGCCGAATGGCGACGGCCGGCATCACCCTCGATCTCGGCGACCGCCCGGCCGGCACGTGGCGCGTCACGGTCACCGTCACCGGGCCCGGCGGCGCCACGGCGAGCGCCGCGCGGGATCTCATCCTTCCCGGTCGCTAGGTCAGAACTCGACCTCGCGGACCTCGATTCGCCCCGAATACTTCACGTGCGGGCATCCGCTCGCGATCGACACCGCGTCGTCGTAGCTCCTCGCCTCGATCGTGTAGAAGCCGCCGATCACCTCGGACGCCTCCGCGTACGGGCCGTCGCGAACCACCGTCGACCCGTGACCGGCGATCTGCTTTCCGCCCTCATCCTTCAACTTCATCGACGGCCCGAGCTGGCCACGCTCGGCGAGGCCGCGCCCCCACGCGTTGTACTCCTCAATGACGCGCTGCATCTGGTCGGGAGTGACGTCCGCGAAGTCGGCTGGACGGTCATACAGGATCAGCATGAACTTGGACATTGATGCTCCTTGTGGGTTCAGGCTCTAGACGGTCGGGCTTCCCGGTTTTCGACAGGCCCCTCCCAACCGGACTCACACTCGCGGATGCGGCGTTCCAGGAATCGGCGGACGGGGGCCGACCCCGCTCGTTCGGCGGCGTGTGCGAAGTGGATACCGGCCTCCCGGTGGCGCCCAAGCCGACGAAGCATTTCGCCGATGGCGGCTTCGTAGGGCGGGTAGCGCCTGAGAACGCTTTGGCCGCTGAGTGCGCTCAGATCTCTCAATCCAGCCTCTGGACCAGACACTTCCGCGACAGCTATAGCTCTGTTGAGCGCCACTACTGGCGATTCCATGGACGCAAGCATCGCGTCGTACAGCTCGACGATCCGCGCCCAGTTCGTCGCCTCCCAGCTGGGAGCCAGGGTGTGACAGGCCGCCAGCTCCGCCTCGAGGTGGTACCGCGTCACGACATCCCCGGTCGCGGCCCGCTCGAGGTGGTGCACCCCTGCTGCCATGTGCGCCCGATCCCACCGCGACCGGTCCTGGTCGGCCAGCAGCAGGAGCTCGCCCTCCGAATCCACCCGCGCCGCAAAGCGAGCCGCGTGCAGGTGGAAGAGCGCCATCAGCGCGTGGACGGCCGGCCGGGCGAGCGCCGGATGGCGAAGCAGCAGCGCGCCGAGTCGCATTGCCTCCTCACAGATGTCACGACGCACCAGCTCGTCGCCCGCGTGGGCCGTGTGCCCTTCGGTGAACATCGCGTACAGCACGTCGAGCACCGAGTCGAGACGCTCTGAAATCTCGGCGCCCTCGGGCATCTCGAACGCCAGCCCCGCTTCGCGGATCCTGCGCTTCGCCCGCACCAGCCGCTGGTGTATCGCCGCCTCCTCGGCCACGAACGCCCGAGCAATCTCCGACGCGCCGAAGCCGCCGGCCAGCTTGAGCGTGAGCGTGACACGGGAGTCGGCCGGGATTGCCGGATGGCAGCAGATGAGGATCATGCGAAGCTGATCGTCGACGATCAGGGCATCGTCGGCGACGAGGGTGGTGTCACCTTCCCCCCACTGCGCGATCGCCTCACGAACGCGGCCTTCGCGGTCCTCGAGAAGGCGCTCCCGTCGCAGGACATCGAGCGCGCGATGCTTCGCCACCTGCACGAGCCAGGCGGTCGGATTGGCGGGGATGCCGTCGCGCGGCCACCGCCCGAGCGCGGCCAGCAGCGCTTCCTGCACGACGTCCTCGATCAGCTCAATGCGTCCCGGCCCGAGGATGCGCGCTAGCGTCGCCGTCATTCGGGCGGCTTCGTGCCGAAAGAGGTGATCGACGAGGGCAGGAACCGACACGGGCGTCGCGGTGCTCGGGCGTTGCGGTGCGGACGACGATCGGACGGGGACGATGATCGTTATGCCGGACCTCGTCAACATGTTTGCGCAATGTTCACATCGGGATGTCGCGAGTCACGTTGACATTCGCTGCGCGCCCCACACATTGGCCATCCGGACTCTCTCTCCGTTCTTGCCACCGTCCTTCCTCCCAGCCGCGCGCATCGTGCGCATGGGGCCGATCCTCATCGGCCTCGCCGCGTGCGCGCAGGCTGCGTCGACCGCGGCCACCGTGCCGATTGCCTTCGGCCGGTGGCGGCCGCCGCAGGGCCAGGCCTGCTACTCCGACGACTTTCAGCCGCGCGAGCTGCCCGCCCTGTCGGCGATGCTCGACTCGGCCGCGGTTGCGGCGGTGCTGCGCGCTCGGCCAGAAGGCAGCGTCCTCATTGCCCTCTCGTTCAATGCGTTCGGACACACCGAGCGCGCCCGCGTGATCGACCGACGCATGCCGGTGAGCACGGCCGATTCGATTCGGCGGATCATCGAGGCGCATCTGCGCGTGCCGCGCAGCGACGAGGGCTGGGGCGCGCGTCTGCATGCGTCGACCGGCGAGTCGGCATCGCTCGCGCTCGGGCGAAGGGAAGTGTGCCCGCCCGTGCTCGCGCGCATCGAGCCGCTCGGCTTCGCCAACGTCGCCACGATCGATGAGCGGGAGCCCGAAGCTTTTCCCGCGCCCGATTGGATCGTTCGCGGCGTTCCCGCGCCCGCCGGCACGCCGCGCTCGACCGTCGAGCGCGTGGTCGCCGGCGTCCCGGTGCGCGACACCACGCGCCTAACGGTCGACTCCGCGGCCATCGCGCCCGACCTCACCGCCATCGGCGACGAGGTGTTGACGCTGCGCGTGCTGATCGACACCACCGGCGCCATCGCGCACGCCGAGATCTCGCGCGTGGCGGCGATCGGCGTCGATCGCGCGCGCCTGGTCGCGGAGCTGGCGCGCTACCGCTTTCACCCGGCCCTCGAGGATCGCGTTCCCACGCCGTCGTGGGTGATTCTCAGAATCAAATGAGGAACGAGGCCTGAGGAGTGAGGAAACCCATGGTTGGATTCCCTCACTCCTCAGTCCTCATCCCTCATTTGACTCTTCTGAGCATTGCCCACCCCGCAATCCCCGCCACCAGGGAGGCGCCGAGGATACCGACCTTCGCCGAGTCCAACAGACTCGCGTCGCTGAACGCGAGGCCGGCGATGAACAGCGACATCGTGAAGCCGATCCCGCCCAGCCAGCTGACGCCGTGCAGCGTGCGCCACGACGCCTGCGCCGGCAATGTCGCCCATCCGACGCGCACCGCGAGCCACGCGAACAGCGTGATCCCAAGCGGCTTCCCGATCACGAGGCCGAGGACGACGCCCAACGTCACTGGCAGCGACAGTGCATCGAGGAGTCCGCCGAGCGATACCCCCGCGTTGGCCAGCGCGAACACCGGCATGATGAAGAACGCCACCGCGCCGTGGAGCTTGCGCTCCATCGTGAAGAGCGGCGATTGCACCCCCTCGCTGACGTGCTCGAGCGCCTCGATGGCCTCCTGCTGAGCACGGTTGGTCAGCACCGTTTCACCAGGTTGGCATGCGGCGTCGAACTCCTCGATCGCCCCGCGCGCCACCGCGAGAAACTCCTCCTCGTGCACGCGCGTGCGCGAGGGAATCGTCATCGCCAGCACTACGCCGGCGACAGTGGCGTGAACCCCCGATTGGAGAAACGCCAGCCAGAGCAGCACACCGAGCGCGAGGTATGCTCCCGGTCGACGCACGCCGAGGACGTTCAGCGCGATCAACGCGCCCAGAATCACTCCCCCCGCGAGAAGCGCGGACCAGGCCAGGTCGCTCGTATAGAACAGCGCGATCACGAGCACCGCTCCGATGTCGTCCGCGATCGCGAGCGCGGTGAGGAACACCTTCAACACGACGGGAACACGGGGCCCGAGAAGCGCGAGGACGCCGAGCGCGAACGCGATGTCCGTCGCCATGGGAATTCCCCACCCGGCGCTCCCCGCACCGCCCGCGTTGATCGCCACGTAGATGAGCGCGGGCACGAGCATGCCGCCGAGCGCGCCCGCGATCGGCAGTGCGGCCTGCCGGACCGATGACAGCTCCCCCACCAGCATCTCGCGCTTGATCTCGAGGCCGACGACGAAGAAGAACACCGCCATCAGCCCGTCGTTGATCCAGTGGTGGAGCGAAAGATCCAGCGCTCGCCCGGCTACGCGCACGCCAACGTGCGTCTCCCACAGGTGGAAATAGCTCGCCGCCCATGGAGAGTTTGCCCAGGCGAGCGCGAGAGCGGCACAGGCCAGCAGCACCACGCCCCCCGCCGATTCGGTGTGCGCGAATCGCTGAAAGGGGCGCAGCGCACGTACGATGATCGGCGTCGGGCGCTCCGGCACAGGCGGGGCGGTGGGCTCGGTCACTGGCGAAACACGTTCTGGACGACGAACCACATGTTCGCGGGGCGCTCGGCGAGCCGCCGCATGTACCAGGGGAACCAGTTCGTCCCGTAGCTGATGAGCGTGCGCACCCGCGTGCCTGCCGTCGCCAGCGCGCGCTGCGTCGCCGTGGCGATGCCGTACAGCATGTGCACCTCGTACGCGTGGGGCGGCAGACGCCGCCCACTGGCGTGCATGCGCAGCGCCTCGATCAACCGCGTGTCGTGCGTGCCGAAGACGGGCATTCCCGCACCGCGCGCCGCCCGATCCAGAAGTCGCCGCCCCATCGACAGGTACGCCGCATCGATATCGTGACGTCGCGCCAGCGCACGAGCGGCCGGCTCTCGATACGCGCCCTTGACCAGACGAATCGACGGCTGGAGGGCGAGGAGTGTCTCGATGTCCATCGGAGTGCGGTGCAGATACGCCTGGAGGCACAACCCGACGTTCGCGTGCGAAGCGCGGATCTCCCGGAAAACCCCCAGCGTCGCATCGACGTAGTGCGATTCCTCCATGTCGATCCACACGAACGATCCGGCCGTCGCGGCGTGCGCGGCGAGCTGCGCCACGTCGGACGCGCAGGCGTCGCGCCCCGCATCGAGGCCGAGATGCGTCAGCTTCACCGACAGCTGCGTGGGCAGCCCGCGGGCCTGGATCGCGTCGAGCGCACCGAGGTAGTGCTCGCGAACCGCGGCGGCCTCTTCACGGGTCGTCACGCGCTCGCCCAGGTTGGTAATGACCGTGCCAAGCCCCTCGGTCGCGAGGCCGGCGGCCGCGTCGAGCGCGGCACCGAGCTCTTCGCCCGGGAGAAAGCTCTTCACCGCACGGCGAGTGAACTCGTGCTTTCTGAACTGGCCGGCCAGCCATTCACTGCGGGAAGCACGAAGGAGCAGCGTGCGGGCAAGTGTCATGGGCGCGAGACTAGCGCCTCGCGGACTTTTCGTCCAGTGCGCGGCCCCAGCCGCTCAGCGATCGAGAACTTCCGCCGCCGCGGCTTGAAGCACCGCCGCAACCTCCGGCGTCACATCGAGCTGAGCGCCCGAGGCGAGCCGCACGCGCGCCGGCAGCCCCACCGGAGACCGATCGTACAACACGCCGTACATAACGAGCGCCGCCAGATACGATCCGGCGGCCGATGGATGCAGGCCATCCGCCGAGTAGAGCGCGAGTGTTGGGTCCCGCCGCCACGCCGCGAGCCAGGCCGCGGCGACGGGGAAGAGCATTCCATTCACATCCTGCGCGGCGAGCGTATACGACTCGATGGCCCGGTCGAAGTCGGCGCGCCGCCCATCCGATGGCCACACCGAGTACAGCGTCGGAGTCGCGCCAACGGCGCGGATCTCGTCATTCAGCGCGCGGACCGCCGCGCGCAGCTGGGCCCGATTCTCCGGGAGCGACGACGGACCTTGCTGCAACACCACCACCTCCCACTCGCCGCGCGCGATCGCGCGCTGCGCGGTCCCCTCCGCGCGGTGATCGTCGAGACTGAAATCGGGAAACGCCACGACCATCACCGCCAGCGATGCGCCACCGGCCGAATCAGCGAGCGACTGCGCGATGAGTGGGAGATCGTTCCAGTACGTGAGGCTGTTGCCGATGAAGAGGACGCGCCGCCCTTCCCCGATCAATGACGGCACCGTGGGACCCGCCGGTGCGCTGGAGCAGGTCAGGCCGGTGAGCGCACCGGCGAACGCGGCAACGATTCTGATCGAACGACGCAAGCGCATGGAACCTGCTCCCTGGGTGAGGGTGCGACGATGGTAACGTCGCGCCCCGCGGCACACAGCACATTTCCCACCGTGTGCGTAGGAGATACAGTTTCCTTACACAGACCGGGACGAGTGAGGTAGGAATGTTCGCATTGAATCGCGTCACGCTGATGTTCGCCGGCATGCTCGCCGTCGCCCTTCCGCCGGCCGTGTCGGCGCAGGGCACGAAGGCCGCGCTCGACAGCGCCGTCTTCGTCACACGCCTCGGCGCGGATACGCTCGTGGTCGAACGCGTCGTCCGCTCGCCGCAGCGCGTGGAAGCCGAGGTCGCGATGCGAGTGCCTCGAACGTCGCGGACGGTGTACGTGCTGGAGCTGTCGCCGTCGGGGATGCTCGAGCGAATGGAGGCGACGACGTTCGACACGACCGGAGGGGGCGCCAAGCCAGCGCGACGCGAGACCGTGACGCGTGTGGGCGACTCGCTGCGCATTGAGACCACCGCGGGCGACCAGCGTCGGACGCGCGCCGTGCGCGCCGATCCCAACGTGCTGCCGTTCATCGACATGGTACACTGGCCGTACGAGATCGCGCTCATGCGATTCAGGGCCAGCGGTGCCGGCGAATCACCGCAGCCTCTGCTCACCGGGTCGCGAGTCTCTACCTTCGCCCTCGGCCGCGTGGGCACCGACAGCATGACGATCACGCACCCGTCCCGCGGAACGATGCGGCTTCGCGTCGATGCCTCCGGTCGACTCATGGCGCTCGACGCGGGCGCGACGACGCGCAAGCTCCTCGTCGAACGCCGGCCGTGGATGCCGGTCGACGACATCGTACGCCGATGGACATCGGAGGATGCCGCCGGCCGTAGCCTCGGTGCGTTGTCCGGTCGCGCGCGGACCAGCGGCGTCGTCGCGGGTGCGACGATCTCCCTCGACCACGGCACCCCGTCGAAGCGAGGGCGCGCGATCTGGGGCGCGCTGGTTCCGTTCGGGACGGTGTGGCGCACCGGCGCCAACGAAGCCACGCATTTCGAGACCGACCGCGATCTCGTCTTCGGCATCGGCGCCGACACCCTCGCCGTTCCGGCCGGCCGCTACACGCTGTTTTCCGTTCCGGAGCGCGATGGGGGCTGGCTGATCATCAATCGCGAGACCGGCCAGACGGGCACCGCGCACGATCCGGCCAAGGATCTGGGCCGCGTGCGCCTTTCGGCACGACCGCTGGCGACCCCGGTCGAGACGTTCACGATCAAGGCCGAGACGGACGGAGGTGTCAACCTGCTTCGCCTCCAATGGGACGATGCGGAGCGCGTCGTCCCATTCCGCGTGCGCACGCCGAGGTGATCTGACCCGCCCGTGCACGAGGGTACAGGTCGTGCACCGGCGCGGCGCATGGCGCTGCGAGAGTTCACAGACGAGAAGGGATGTCGCTGGCGGGTGTGGGACATCCGTCCCGAGCAGATGCACGCGGCCACGCGCGCTGAGGACCATCTTCAGAGCGTGATCAACGGGTGGCTCGCGTTCGAGCCGGCGGGAGGGGGCGAGAAGCGGCGCCTCGCTCCCATTCCCGCTCGCTGGGAGAGCGCAACCGAGACGGAGTTATGGCGTCTCCTCGAGCAGGCGCACCCCCTGCTGGGGGATGGCGGCTCGTGGCGTCGGCGAGACGGTCAGCCTCCGAGCGACACCGCTTGAGGGCAAGGCACGAGGGTTGCGCGAGGAACCCCACATATCGCCGCTACCCAACGTCTTGCGCGTGAGCCCATCGCATGACCACGCCTCCGTCGCCGCAGTCGGATCCCATCGTCGTCGCCCTGAAGGACACTGAAGCCGAGCTTGCCGAGAAGCTTCAGGAGGCCTGCGTTCCCGACGCGAGGGAAGTGTCGGACGAATCCACCGCCGAGCTGGCGAAGCTGAGCGACTCGCTCCTCGCCGCGGCGCGCGCCGCGAAGGACGTGGTGTCCCTTCGCAAGCGGCGCCAGGAGCGGGCGGCGACCGACGGTGCGACGGCGGGCGAGACCATCCGCGAGTTCACCGATCGCGATGGCAGGGCGTGGCGGGTATGGGCGGTGACACCCACTCGCTCCCGCGGCTCGAAACGCGAGTCGAACCTCGGGGAGTTCGAGCACGGGTGGCTGGCCTTCGAGACGCTCGACGAGAATCTGCGGAAGCGTCTTCCGCACTACCCCGCCGACTGGCACACCATGTCGGACGAGAAGCTCCAGGTTCTGCTTGGACTTGCGCTGGAGGCGCCCACCCGCCGCCCCGATGCGCGGCGGCCCGATCCCCCCAGCCAGCCGCCGCGCTGACGGTCAGGCGTTAGGCGTCCGACCGTTCGGCGACGAGGGCGCCTCGGGCGGCACGGCGGGAATCTCCGCCGAAGTACGCCGCGTGCGCCGCGGCTGAAAGAGCGTTGGGTCGTCGTGCCATACCGCCGATGCCTGCGCGCGTGCGCCATCGTGGTCGTCGAACGACTGCTCCTGGTCGTAGAGCACCTCCGACAGGAGCTGCGCGGTGGCGTCCTCCGGCCAGTTGGCGCGGAGCTCCGCTCTCAGCCTGGCCAACTCCGCCGCGGACCGTGCGTCCGCGGCAATGTCCACGTATCGCTGATACTCCTCGCTTCGCATCCACCGTCTGGTCGCGTCTGGCATTCTCGCCACCTCGGGCACGTGCGGAAGCCGTTATCAATGCGCTATCCCGGTGCCCGATGCTAGGGGTGTCACCAGTCATGAACAGCTCATGTCATGTTAATCCCCTCTTAATGGGGGGAACACGCGTTGGGGTAACAAATACATGGGAGACATTCCGTACTTTCCGTCGTGATCCCGGGTGGCCATGCGTCGCGGTCGGGGTGGGGGCAGATCGCTGGTCTGGGCAGTGGCGCTGTGCGCGATCGGCGCCTGCGGCGGTGGAGCACGCCCGTCACCGGGGCCCAGCCCTGTCGAGACCACATGCGCGCTCGCGCAAGCGCCATCGATACTCGCCGACACGGCCACTCTCCACTTTCGCGCGCTCGACGTGCCAACCGCCACGTGCGCCCAAACGCTGGCGGCCGAGTGGCTTCGTCCGTGGGCGACGGGATCTTCCAGTCGCTGGACCGTTCGCATCGGCCTCAATCCCACGGGCGCCTCGGTGCGCCGGCTCGATGGCGAGGGCGCCCGCAACGCTGTCGACGCCGGGCACGCCGTGCTTGCGACGGAGGATCTCGAGCTCGTGGCCTATGCGTCCGCCCGGGCGGATCTGGAGGTCACGCCGCTGCCGTGGGACCGCACCTATCTGGTCCTCTCCCCGGCGCCCGTCGCCGCGTTAGGCGCAGGAGCCGGCCCCGATGCCGTGCGGGTCGATGCCCGCGCGGCGGAATCATGGGAATGCGAATTCGTCCCGGGTGGAACGCCTCCCGACACCACCCCCCTGCGATCGCGGCGCATCCTTTACGCCGTCGGCGACCGGACCGCGCGGGAGCTCGCCGCGCGCATCGTCGCGCTCACGGAGGACGGCGAGGTCACCGCCATCGGGAGGAGCGCCTCGGAGCTCGATAGCGCGCTCATCGCCGGTGACGAGCTGGGGTACGTCATTTCGGTCGCGCGAGGGTCTCGATGCGGCGCGATTACCGCGATCGCCGCCAGGGCGTCGTGGGTGGGCTCGCATTCACTCCGTCCGCTCGTCGACACGCGAGCCTACGGCATCGCACCGCGGGAGCCGCGGCCATGACGTTTCGCGCCCGCATCTCCGTCGCGTTCGTCGTGGCGGCGACTATTCCTCTCTTCGTGCTCGCGCACGGCGTGCGACGCGAAGTCACGCGCAGGCTCACGGCCCAGCATGAACGCCGCGTGAGAACGCTCGTGGACATCGTCCGCCAGGACCTCGCGCGCGAGAGCGCGTCGATCGCCGCGCGACTCGAGATTCTCGAAGCCGATCTTGCATCTGACAACCGCTTTCGGCTCGGCGCGGTTCGTGGCGATGACGCGCATCGGCGATACGTGCTCGATTGGGCCGAGGGCGCGATGGAGATCGCTGGACTTTCGGTGCTCCGCGTCTACGACGACTCGGGACGCATCGTCAGCTCCGGTCACT
>DATBIU010000009.1:0-15937 GCA_036556765.1 Gemmatimonadaceae bacterium
CCCTCGCGATCGGTCGTGCAATGGGGGGTGCTGTCAGCGCTCCTCTACGTCGGTGTCGCCGCGGCGTACGTAATGGTGCTCGGCATTCCCGAATGACCGCGCCCTGGCTCGCGGCCGCGCCGTTAGGCTCCGATGCCTACGCGACCTTTCGGCGACGCGCGATCTTCGAATGCTGCAAGTGGGATCCGCAGGTCGAGGACACGGCGACACTGGCTCCCTTTCCGCTGGTCGTGCGCTGGGAGAGCTGGCGAGAGCTCGCCTCGTTGAGCGAATCGCTCGCTCACGAGACCATGTCGGCCGAAGCGGAGCTGCGGGAGCGTCCGGAGCTGCACGGGGAGCTGGGATTGCCCGCGCGGTGCCGCGCCGCGTTCACGCCCCGTGGCGCGCCGACGCGAGGGGTCGCACGCCTCATCCGGTTCGATTTCCACCATACGCCCGATGGGTGGCGCATCTCGGAAGCGAATACCGATGTCCCCGGCGGGCTCAACGAGGCGTCCGGCGTCGCCGCGCTGATGGCGGCGCATTACGACGAGCTGGTCACGGTGGGGGACGTCGCCGGGGCGTACGCGCGCGCGCTGCTCGACGCGAGCGCGGATGGTCGCGTGGGCCTCGTCCACGCAACCGCGTACACCGATGACCATCAGGTGATGGCGTATCTCGCCCGCGGGATGACCGCGTTAGGCGGCACCGTGGTGCTGGTGAGCCCGGCCCAGCTGCGGTGGGAGCACGGGCGCGCCCGCCTCGCCGACGCCGCGGAGCCCCTGGACGTGATCGGTCGGTTCTATCCCGCCGAGTGGCTGTCGGATCTGCCGCGCGCATGCCAGTGGGAGCGATTCTTTCGCGATGGTCGGACTCCGATGAGCAATCCGGCGTCCGCGCTTCTCACGCAGAGCAAGCGGCTGCCTCTGGTGTGGGATCGGCTGCGGACGCCGATGCCGACGTGGCGCGCGCTCCTTCCCGAAACGCGCCACCCGCGTGACGTGTCATGGCGCCAGACGGACGATTGGGTTCTGAAGCCGGCGCTCGGCCGAGTGGGGGATGGTATTGGCATCCGGGGGGTGACGGGCGCGAAGGAATGGCGACGCATCGCCCGGGCCGCTCGACTGTTCCCGCGGTGGTGGATTGCGCAGCGACGGTTCGAGGCGACACCGCTCGTGACGGGTAGCGAAATGGTGTACCCATGCATCGGGGTGTACACCGTCGACGGTCGCGCCGTCGGCGCATACGGTCGCATCGCCAGCCGGCCGCTCATCGACTGGCGCGCACGCGATGTCTCCGTTCTGGCGATGAATCGAGAGCAACGGTCGGCGACCAGGTGGTCCGCATGAGCGACGAACGGATCTTCGAGGCGTGGGCACCCGACGATGCGCTGTGGACTCCGTGGGCGAAACCCGTGTTGTTCGCGAACCTGTCAGGCTTTTCGGTCAGCATTCCGTCGGTGGACCAGTGGCGCTCGGTCGACGTCAGCCAGGTTCCGTCGGCGCGCGGACACACCGCGGTCGTGGTCGAGCTGCCCGGAATCGATTCGGTGCTCACGGGTCTCGCCCTCGCGAATCACGGTTACCGTCCCGTGCCGCTCTACAACGTCAACGTCGGACCGAACGCGGTGGTCGATGTGGATGCGATCGCCGGCGCCCTTCGCGTTGGATCGGAGGTGATGCGCGAGATGCGCATCGCCCCCGACGCCCCGCCGGCCTTTCTGCTCGACTCGAACCGGATGCGGCCGGCGAAGATGCTGGGACCCGGAAAGTTCGACAATCGGTGGATGGTGATGCCGCAGGATTTTCCCTCCGCGACGATGTTGACGTCGCGCGGCATCAATGAGGTGCTGGTGATGATGGAGGGCGACGGCCCTGCGCGCGGGGATCTCGCGCACGTGCTGCTCCGTTGGCGGCGGGCGGGGGTGGCGATTGTCGGCGTCGATCCGAAAGGCCGCGACCGACCGAGAGAGCTCCGAATCGAGCCGCCGTCCCTCTTCCGCCGAGGTTGGTATCGCTTGATCGCGCTCGCCGGTCTCCGGCGCGCGAACGTTGGCGGGTTCGGCGCCCAGATCCCGGAGGAGGGGGGAGGCGGGAGCGGCTTCGCATGAGCGAGCCGAAGCGGTGCGAGTGGGCCCGCTCGCCGCTCGACGTCGTCTATCACGACACCGAGTGGGGCGTGCCGGTGCACGACGATCGCACGCACTTCGAGTTCATCACCCTCGAGGGAGCGCAGGCGGGGCTGAGCTGGTCGACGATCCTCAAGAAGCGCGAGCGCTACCGCGAGGTGCTCGATGGATTCGACCCGGAGCGCATCGCTCGCTACACGAAGCGCAAGCTCGACGCGCTGCTCCGCGACCCCGGGATCGTGCGGAACAAGCTCAAGGTCGCTTCGCTCGTCCCCAACGCTCGCGGATTCCTCGGGATTCGCGACGAGCTTGGCTCGTTCGACGCCTTCGTCTGGCGCTTCGTGGACGGAGCGCCGAAGCGGAACGTTCGTCGATCACTGAAGGACATCCCGGCAAAGACAGCCGAGTCTGATGCGCTGAGCAAAGAGCTTCTGCGGCGGGGGTTCAAGTTCGTCGGCTCGACCATCTGCTACGCGTACATGCAGGCGTGCGGGCTGGTCGATGACCACGTGGTCGGCTGTTTTCGGCGAAGGGCCGGCGTGTGAACGCAAAGCGGGCGGAGCCTTTCGGCTCCGCCCGCTTTTTTCTGCAAATGCGGCGGTTATCTCACGATTTGCACCGCGTCGGTACCAACGACCTTTCGGCCATCGACCGTCAGACCATTCAGCGTCAACGAGTTGGTCGTGCGGCTCAGGTCGCCGCCGCGGATCAGGTCGTCGCGATCGAACACCACCAGCAAGTCTCTATCGCCGTCGCGGTCGACGTCGACCAGCACCGCGAGGCTGCCATCGTCGAAGACGAACTTGTTGTCACCCCAGTTCCCCATGTCCGACGGGGCCGAGAAGTGCGCGCCATGCCGGAGCTGCACCACCGGCACGCCGCCGAGCCTGAGGCTCGAGACGTTGACCGTGCTCGCGTCGAGCGTCTCCGAGGTGAGGACCGCCACCGGGATCAGCCGGTCGAACGGCCCCTTCATGTAAATGCGGTTGCTGCGGTGCCACGGCTTGATGTCGATGTCGATCTCGTCGACCTTGACGAGGACTTGTGCTTCGACGGCCGAGGCCGCGCCGCCATCCTTGTCGCGCACCGAGACGCGAACGGTGTACGTGCCCGCGTCCGAGTAGGCGTGCGAGCCGCGAACCGGCACGGCGAGGCTCGTCGCGTCACCTTCATCGACGGCGCCGTCGCCCCACTCGATGGAATAGCGCCAGGGCGCATCGAGCACACCGGGGTCGCCGAGCTCAACCGAGACGTCATACGGCTCGCCAATGAACCGGGTCGCCCCGTTCAGCGCGCTCAGCGACGGAAGCCCGTTCGACACATCCACTCGGGTCGTGACGAGGGTCACGAGCTCGCCGTCGCTCACGGCCAGCGTCGCGGCATACTCGCCGTTGTCGGCAAAGCGGTGCGCAACGGGGTTGCCGTTCGCGTTCGTCCCATCGCCAATCGTCCACGAGAACGTGAGCGCGTCCCCGTTCTCGTCGGTGGCCGAGCCGCTGAGCTCCACGGTCTCGCCTTCCATCGATGCATAGGGCCCACCGACCTCGACGACTGGCGGGAGGTTGACGGGCTCGGGCGCGCAGCTGTTGGCCTCGCGATATCCCTCACCGCTCGGCGTATAGGTGATGGAGCATCCCTGCAGTCCGAGCACCGCCGCCCCGGCGGCCGTACGCACGTGATTCGCCGCCGCCGCGATACCGGCGCTGACGTTCGACACCACCATCTGCATCTCTCGATAGGCGAACACCACTTCGCCCGTGCGCTCGAGCAGCTGCACCTGGAAGCTACTGCCCGGATACGCGAGGCTGCAGCAGGGGCGCATGTCGTTCCACGTGACGACGAAGCGCCGGTCGCCCGCGTCGCCAACGGTGTTCACGAACACGCGGCTGTTCTGG
The DNA here is from genome assembly GCA_036556765.1 of Gemmatimonadaceae bacterium. Lineage (GTDB taxonomy): Bacteria > Gemmatimonadota > Gemmatimonadetes > Gemmatimonadales > Gemmatimonadaceae > JAICNG01. The sequence goes on from DATBIU010000009.1 coordinate 4,003, forward strand.
AGGTTCGGGAAGCTGAACCGCGACGCGGGCATCCAGTCGGCATATGCCGGCGCCGCGAGGATGAACGCGCCGTCGGGAATGTTCCACGTGCGCTTGAACTGAATCGGACTACCGAAGCTGATGTGACCGTTGGCGCTCACGTAGACCGACGAGTACGACTGTCCGTAGAAAGAGAAGGCGAAGGGCAGCGCCTGCGGCGTCGTGTCGTCATCGATGTACTGAAGTCCGGCGCCGAGCTCGGCGACCCATGCGGCAGGCGTCACCGACGCGGGATCCACGGCCATCGGCGACAGCGGATTCGCCGACAGACGAAGCCCGGCCATCGCGTCACCGGCGATACTTCCCGTCGACAGCGCGACGCCGAACGCATTCGCGCGGGCGTACATGCTGGGCGGGAGGCCGGGCGCGTACTTGGCCAGCGCGTCCGGCACCTCGACGTACGACATCATGTCGACGTCGGGGGCGAACGGCTTCGTGGTGAAGAACTCACAGGCGCTCGTGGACAGCGTCATCACGAGGAGCGCCACCGCGGCGTTGCGGGTCGGGAACATGGTTGAGCTCGAGGTTGATGTCCGTGGTACTGCGCGCGATGCCTCTGCCAGGCAGGCGGAGGTATCCAATGAGATGACGGACATCCCGCGGTGCTCGTAATCATTAGGAACGGCGGCTGGTCGTTAGGCTTCACCCCCTCCCGAAGCTTCGGGTGAGTTTTGCGCATAACGTGTTGACGTCACGGGTGTTTGTACCCGCGCCCGAACCGTAGGAAACGGTGGTCAGCGACTTGCGTTGGCGCATGAAAACAGAGTGCCCGAAACGGCCCGAACCCGAGCGAAGGGACACCGACTGGCCCTCGGATTTTTCAAGTCAAATCGGCAGTTTCCACTGCTGAGGAATGAGGACTGAGCGGTGAGGAACTCGATTTACTGACTTCTCTGATCGACTTCCTCACTCCTCAGTCCTCGTTCCTCATTCGCCTCGGGAGAAGCCCCACCGCCACCGCGATCAGAGCGCCTCCGAGGAGCGTGGAGGGCGGAAGCGGCTGCGCGAGGACGAGCGCGCCGAGGAGGGTGGTGAAGAACGGCTCGATGGTCGAGACGATCGCCGTCCGCACGGAGCCGAGCACTGCCAGGCCCCGGAGGAACAGCAGGAAGGCGAGCGTGGTACCGACGAGCGCGAAGCCCACGATGCTCGCCCAGGCCTCCGGCGCGAGGCGCGCCGTCAAACCGCCGGTCGCGAGCCCAATCACGACGTGAACGATGCCGGCGCCAATCGATACATACGTCGAGACCACCGTGGGACGAATGCCCTCCTGCAGCCGTCCGATCGCGGGGATGTAGAGCCCATAGCACGCCGCGGCCGACAACGACAGCAGCACCCCGACGAGCGGGACATCCGTGGTCTCGGACCACGGCGTTCCCACCATCGTCGCGATGCCGGCGAACGAGATCGCCAGCGCGACGAGCCGCCGCGCATCCACGCGCTCGGTGCCGCGGATGAACGCGAACAGCGCCACCCAGGCCGGATACGTGTAGAAGAGGAACGCGTTCGTCCCCGCCGGGAGATGATCGAGTGCGCGCAGGGCGAGGAACGAGATGAGCGCTTGACCGCCGCCGCCGATGAGCAGCACGCGCGCCGCAACCGCACGCGGCAGGCGCAGCGCTCGAACGCCGCCGGCGGCGAGGGTGAGGAACACCGCCGCCAGGAGAAAGCGCCACGCGAGAATCGACGTGAGCGGAGCGCCGGTGCGGCGCGCGAGCACGACGAAGATCGCGATGGCGCCGAAGCACAGCGCGCCAAGCACGATGAACAGCGTGGCGCGCGCGGTCGAGGGCGGACGTCCAGTCGTGGTGTTCTCTCTTGTGGGTCTGTGGGCGGGGAGTCTATTTAAGTCCGCGTGTTTGAACAACGGTTCCTGGTGCAATGCGCAACGAGCCGTAACAGCGTCATCACAGAGGACACCGAGACATCCACAGGGACTCACCGAGGAGCCGCAACTGCTCAAGTCGTTGAAAGAAGCCCTTGCAGTTGGTGTTCTCTGTGAGTCTCTGTGAATGTCTCTGTGCTCTCTGTGATACGGCTGTAACGGCTCGTTGCACAAATGAACGGGATACGCGGCTCCGCATAACCTCGATCGAGCCAATGCGAACCAGCTTCTCGGCAGCTCTTGTCGCGACGTTCGTACTCCTCTCCGCGTGCGCCTCCGCTCGCACACGCCCGGCCCCCGATGCGGGGGCGTTTGACGTCGTCATCACGGGCGGCCGCATCGTCGATGGCACCGGGAATCCCTGGTTCTACGGGGATGTCGGCATTCGTGGCGACCGCGTCGCTAGCATCGCCCCACGCGGCGGGCTCGCGAGCGCGAATGCGCGAAGCCGCATCGATGCCGCGGGGCTCGTCGTCGCTCCCGGCTTCATCGACATCCAGAGTCATTCGCGGAGCGCGTTTCTCACTGGCGACGGTCGCGTCGTCAGCAAAGTGACCCAAGGCATCACGACCGAGATCCTGGGAGAAGGGTCGACGAATGCGCCAGCGAACGACCTCACGCTCCTCGGCGCCGACACCACCTGGCTGCGTCTTCACGCGCCCTTCCGCGGTCCCCGCGGGTTCGACGCCTGGCTCCGCGCGCTGGAGACGCGAGGCACGTCGACCAACGTCGGCTCGTTCGTGGGTGCCTCCACCATCCGCATGTACGCCAAGGGAATGTCCGAAGGCGCTGCGTCAGCGGCCGAGCTCGACACCATGCGGGCGGCGATGACCCGGGCGATGGAGGACGGGGCGTTCGGGCTCGCGTCCGCGCTCATCTACCCGCCCGGGGTCTTCGCGTCCACCGACGAGCTGGTCGAGGTCGCCAGGGTCATGGCGCCGTTCGGCGGCGTCTACATCACGCACATGCGCTCCGAAGCGGACCAGCTGCTCGAAGCGATCGATGAGGCGCTCGCGATTGGCCGCCGCGCCGGCGTGCCGGTAGAGATCTATCATCTGAAGGCGGCGGGAAAGCGGAACTGGCACAAGGCGCCACTCGCGATCGCGAAGATCGATTCCGCGCGGCGCGCGGGACAGGATGTCGCCGCCGACATGTACGCCTACGTCGCCGGCGCGACCGATCTTTCGTCCTGCCTGCCCCCGTGGGCCTCGGCCGATGGGAAGTTGCTCGACAACCTGCGCGACTCCGCGATGCGCGCGCGCATTCACGCCGATGCGTCGCGCGAGTACACCGAGTGGGAGAGTCTGTGCCGTCTCGCGACCCCCGAAGGCGTGATGGTCGTGTCCTTCGCCAAGGAGGAGAACAAGGCGCTCGAGGGACTGCGCCTGTCGGAGATCGCCGCGCGGCGCGGCACCGACTGGGTGAGCGCGGTCATCGACCTCACCCTCGAAGAGGACGACAGACTTGGCGGCATCTTCTTCATTGCGTCGGAGGAGAACCTCACGTTGCAGATGCGACAACCGTGGATGAAGTTCGGTACGGATGCGGGGGGACAGGACCCGGAGCGCGCGCGGGGGATGACGCACCCGCGCGCCTACGGGAACTACACCCGGGCGCTCGGACGGTACGTACGCGAGCAGGGCGTGATGTCACTCGAGGAAGCGGTGCGCAAGATGACGTCCGCCGTCGCGACGCGTCTGTCACTCCACGACCGCGGCGTGCTGCGTCCGGGCATGTTCGCCGATGTCGTCGTCTTCGATCCGGCGACGATCATCGACCGGGCGACCTACGAGAGTCCACATCAACTCTCCGAGGGAGTGCGGTACCTCCTGGTGAATGGTGTGGCGGTGGTGAGCGACGGGCGCCACACCGGCGCAACGCCCGGGCGTGCGGTGCGCAGAGGACGCTGACCCATGCTCTTTCTCGACGACGCCGCGGTGCGGGACCTTCTTTCCGTCGAGGAATGCATCGCTACCGTCGAGCATGCATTCCGAATGTACGGTGAGGGGAACGCGCCGCGGCCCGGGGTGCTGACGAGCCACGCCGCGCGCGGCGCGTTTCACACCAAGGCCGGGATGCTCGAGCTCCGCCGGCCGTACTTCGCGGTGAAGACGAATGCCAATTTTCCCGGGAACGTCGAGCGGTACGGCCTCCCGACCATTCAGGGAGTGATTGCCCTCTTCGACGCCGAACGTGGGACCCCGCTGGCGATTCTGGATTCCCGGGAGATCACCAGTCTGCGCACCGGGGCCGCGACGGCCGTCGCCGCGAAGTACCTCGCACGGACGGATGCGTCGGTCGCGACGATCTGCGGATGTGGTGTGCAGGGACGAGTGCAGCTGGCCGCGGTGCACGCGGTCCGCAAGCTCGCTCGCGTGTACGCCGTGGACCGCAATCGAGAGAACGCCGTCCGGTTCGCCCGCGAGATGTCGAACGATCTGGGAATCGAAGTGACCGTCGCGCCGGATCTCGCGACCGCCGCGCGGGCCAGTGACATCTGCGTCACGTGCACGCCGTCGCGCGAGGCAATCCTCGGCGCGGGCGACGTCGGTCGGGGGGCGTTCGTGGCCGCGGTGGGGGCGGACAACGCCGACAAGCAGGAGCTCGATCCCGCGCTGCTCGCGCGATCGGTCGTGGTGGTCGACATCCTCGAGCAGGCCGCGACGTCAGGCGACCTTCACCACGCGATCGCCGCAGGGGTGATGACGCGCGATGACGTGCGCGCCGAGCTGGGCGAGGTGGTGGCGGGGAAGAAGCGAGGCCGGTTGAACGACGACGAGGTCGTCGTGTTCGACAGCACGGGCACGGCGCTTCAGGATGTCGCGGCGGCGGTGGCGGTGTACGAGAAAGCGCTCGCGGACCCGGGGTTGACTGAATCGATAACCTCGAGCACTTCGCTGTAGCTAGCGCCAGGCGCCACGTGGTTACGGGTTCATCTCGCAACGAGCCGTAACAGCGGTAGCACAGAGAACACAGAGACATCCACAGAGACTCACAGAGAACTGCAACTGCAAGGGCTTTCAGAAAAGCTTTCGCAGTTGCAGTTCTCTGTGAGTCTCTGTGGATGTCTCTGTGCTCTCTGTGATACTGCTGTTACGGCTCGTTGCGAGATGCGCGCGCGAACACCGACCGTGTCTGTGGCGCTAACGAACCTAGCGCCAGGCGCCGATGATGGCTCCCATCAGGATGACGTGCACGAGCTGGTATCCGGCGTCGATCATGAACGCGGCCGCCGGCTTGTCGGAGTAGAGGTTGGTGTTGAGCCCGATCGTGAAGCCGAAGCCGAGCCAGGCGAGGACGGCCAGGACGATCCCCTGAATGGCCGTCGTGGCGCCGGTGAGGCCCATGAGGAGGGCGATCACCATCGCCATGATCACGTACGTGATGAACGAGAACGTGTACGTCTTGCCCATGCTCGACTGCATGGCCGCCAGCTTTTCCGGCGTATGTCCGTGAGCGGTCATCCATTGACGCCCGAACAGCGGGGGCGAATACCACAGCGCGCCGAGCGCGAAGGCGGCAACCGCGGCGACGATGATGGCGAGCCAGTTCACGTCGATCTGGGGCACTGAGACCTCCCGCGTCAGGGGTGAGCCGGCGCATCGGCGCGCCGGGCGCGGGAGAGAATAGCGTTTCCCGGGAGTTTTCGCGAGACTCTAGTGGGAGGTGCTCGAAGTGCTCGAGGTGCTCCAGGTGCTCGAGGGAACCGCGCTTCTCCCTTGAGTACGTCGAGCACCTCGAGCACCTCGAGCACCTTTACGAATACCGCTCCCTGAGAATCCGCTCATGATGCGCGACGTGACCCGCGATCACGTACGCCATCGCGCGCACGGAGACGACGAAGCCGCTGGCGGTACCGCGCCGAGCGAGGGCGTTCGCGTCGAGGTGATAGTAGAGGTCGAGCGTCACGGCGCGCAGGTGGGCGAATTCGTCGGCGAGGCTCGCGAGGGTGCGCACGCCGAAGCTCCCCGCCAGGACGTACTCGTCCTGTTCGAACGAGGCGAGCGGGGTCGCATCACCGCGGGCGAAGCGAAGGGCCCGATAGGCGAAGACGCGCTCGGTGTCGTTGACGTGGCCGATCATCTCCTTGATCGACCACTTGTCCGGTGCATAACGATAGTTTCCGCGCGTCTCGCCCAGCGACTGGAGGAACCCAGGAAACTCGGTCCCCTGGCGCGACAGGATCTCGAAGATGTCGCCATCGGGCACGCTGGCGACGTATCCCGCCTGGTAGGGAGCGTATTCGTCGGCGACCGGCCGCTCGAGCGTCACGTGCGGCATGCCGGCCTCACACGCGTTGCTTTTCGCGTGTCACCCACTCTCGGATGCGCGCGTCGAGAATCCCGAGGGGCACGGCGCCCGCCCCCAGCACCTGATCGTGGAACGCGCGCACGTCGAACGCGTCGCCGAGCTCGCGCGTCGCATGCTCGCGCAGCTCGAGAATCTTGAGCTGGCCGATCTTGTACGCGAGGGCCTGCCCCGGCCACGAGATGTACCGATCGACCTCGACGGTGATGTCGTGGAGCGGCTTGCTGCTGTTGGCGGCGAAAAACTCGATCGCCTGCTGCCTCGACCATCCCATCGAATGCAGGCCCGTGTCGACGACGAGACGCACGGCGCGCCACATGTCGTAAGTGAGGGCTCCAAAGCGCGAATACGGGTCGGTGTACAACCCCAGATCGGATCCGAGCGATTCGGCGTAGAGCCCCCAGCCCTCGACGAAGGCGGTGAAGCCGAGGTGCTTGCGGAACTCGGGGACGTTCTCGAGCTCCTGAGCGAGCGCGATCTGAAGGTGATGACCGGGCACCGCCTCGTGTACGGTGAGCGCCTCCATCTCCCACTTCGGTCGCGCCTTGAGGTCGTAGGTGTTCGCGTAGAAGTACCCGGGCCGGCCAGCCTCCGGCGAGCCGGGCATGTAGTACGCCGTCGTGACGTCGCGCTCCGCGTACGCAGGCACCGCGATCACCCCGTACGGCATCCGCGGCAACCGGCCGAACAGGCGAATCAGGCCGGGGTCGATGCGCTTGGCGATGTCGCGATACTCGCGCAGGAGGCTGGCCGTATCGGTGAAGTAGAATCGCGGATCGGTGCGCAGGAACTGAATGAAATCGCCGAACCCACCGGTGAACCCGGTGGCCGTGATGACGCTGTCCATCGCGCGACGGATGCGCGCTACTTCGCGCAGCCCGAGCGCGTGGATCTCGCTCGCGGGGATCTCGGTGGTGGTGTACTGGCGAACGGCGAACGCGTACCACGCCTCGCCATCGGGAACCGCGGACAGGCCGATGCTCTCGCGCGCGCCCGGGACGTAGCGCTCGGTGAGAAAGCGATGGAGCAGCCGCCAGGCGGGAAGCACCGAATCCCGAACGACGGCCGCGCCACGCTCGCGCAGTCGCGCGCGCTCGGCCTCCGGCATTGCCGGTGGCAGGTGCGCGAGCGGCGAGAGCATGACGCTCATCGCGGGGTCGTCCACGATCTGCCGTCCCACCGCGTCGGCGACGCCGTGGAGCGTGATGCGGGGCGGCGTGATGCCGCGCGCGAGTCCCGTGTCGAGCAGGGCGATCACCTGCCTCACGAGTCGCGGAAACGACTGGAGTCGTGCGAAGAGCGCCGTCGCGTCCTCGCGGCGAGCGACCCGCATGAGCGAGACGACGTCGGGGATGTCCCGCTGAATCCCGCTCAGCGCGGTCACCTGGATGAGCTCGCTCGGGAACCGCGCCTGGTCGACGGCGTTTCGTCCCTCGTGCTCGAGGAGATCGTAGGTGAGGCGGTCAGCCGGGGAGAGCCGTTGGCGATCGATCACCTTGAGGACGGCGAGCGTCCGCCCCGCGTCCCGCTTGCGCCGTGCGATCGCGCTCGCGGACAGGTCTGTCCATGCGTGATCGTGGCCCGCGTGCCCGATCAACGTCGCGAACTCGGGCGACTCGGTGACCTGCCACTCGAGGTAGAGCTCGGCAAGCTGTCGGAGTCGCGCCGAGTCGCTCGACGCGCGCGGGCGATCCGGGCTGGCGAGGTCGCGGAAGCGTCGGTCGAGCTCCGCGAGCGAGGGCGGGCGATGTTGCTGCGCGGTCGCCGCGGTCTGGATGGCGACGAGAGCCGCGAACGCGAGGAGGGCAGGGCGCATTCGGAAAACGCTGCGGCGGGGAGGGGAATCGCGCAAGGGTCCCTCCGTTTGCTGCGCCACGAGCCGTAACAGCGTATCACAGAGAGCACAGAGACATCCACAGAGACTCACAGAGGAACTGCAACTGCGAAAGCTTTTGGAAAAAGCCCTTGCAGTTGGGGTTCTCTGTGAGTCCCTGTGTGCGTCTCGGTGTCCTCTGTGATAACGCTGTTACGGGCTCGCGGCGAAAACACCCCCGGCCGTCCCCCGAAACCGCCCTTGCCACCGGCGACGCCGCCGCCACAACCTCTACCGCATGAAGACCTCCATCGCGGCCACGCTAATCGCGGTCGCCATCCTCGTCTCGGCCGCTCCGCTCGGCGCGCAGCTCACCGCGGCGCCAGACACGGCTCCCCCCGTTCGCCGCGAGTTTCGCGGGGTGTGGGTCGCCTCGGTGGCCAACATCGATTGGCCGTCGCGACCCGGGCTCTCGACGTGGGAGCAGCAGGAGGAGCTCTTGCGCGTGCTCAACCGGAGTGTCGCGCTCGGGCTCAACGCGATCGTCCTCCAGGTTCGCCCGGCGGCTGATGCATTCTATCCGTCGCCACACGAGCCGTGGTCGGAGTATCTCAGCGGCCGGCAGGGCGTGGCGCCGGAGCCGGCATGGGATCCGCTGGCGTTCGCGGTGGACGAGGCGCATCGACGCGGGCTCGAGCTGCATGCGTGGTTCAATCCGTTCCGCGCGCGTCACCCGTCGGCGATGTCGGAGCCGGCGGCGACCCACGTCTCGCGGCGGCAACCCGAGCTCGTGCTTCGCTACGGCAGTCACCTCTGGCTCGATCCTGGTCTACCGGCGGCGCGTGCGTACTCGGTTCGTGTCATCGCCGACGTGGTCCGCCGGTACGACATCGATGGCGTCCAGATCGACGACTACTTCTATCCCTACAGGGAGCGCGACTCGTCAGGCATGCTGCTGGAGTTTCCGGACAGCGTGAGCTGGGCGCGGTACGTTGCCGGCGGGGGTGAGCGATCGCGCGATGACTGGCGCCGTGGCAACGTCGATGCCTTCGTGCGGGACCTCTATCGTGCCATCAAGCGCAGCAAGCCGCGCGTGAAGTTCGGGGTCAGTCCGTTCGGGATCTGGCGCCCCGGGTATCCGCCGACGATTCAGGGCTTCGATCCGTACGAGCAGATCTACGCCGACGCGCGGAAGTGGCTGGTCGAAGGGTGGGTGGACTACTTCGCGCCGCAACTCTACTGGCCGATTCAGCCGCCGGCGCAGAGCTATCCGACGCTGCTCGCATGGTGGGTCCAGGAAAACGTGAAGCGGCGGCATCTCTGGCCCGGGAACTTCACCAGCCGCGTCGGTGCCACCGACTCCGCGCGCCGCTGGATGTCGGGCGAGATTCTCGACCAGGTACGCCTGACGAGAGAGGCGCCGGGTGCGACTGGCAACATCCACTTCAGCATGAAGGTCTTTCTCGAGAATCGTGACAGCATCGCCACGCAGCTCGGGCGCGGCCCGTACGCCGAGCCCGCCATCGTTCCACCCACGCCCTGGCTCGACAGCGTTCCGCCGCGTCGCCCCATCGTCGCTGCGCGCATCGACACCGTGACGGGCGGGATGGAAGTGCGCATGCTCCCGGGCGGCAAGGAGGCGATCTGGCGGTGGATCGTGCGGACCCGCACCGGGGGGGCGTGGGCGACCCGCGTACTCCCCGGATGGCAGCGCTCACACGCTCTGACGCTCGACGGCGTCGCCCCTCGACCGGAGGACGTGCTCGTCAGCGCCGTGGACCGGTTGGGCAACGAGAGCCGGGTGGTGCGTGTGCGTCTTCCGTCCGCGCCGGCGTCGACGGCGCCATGATCGCGGCTTTCGCGCGGCGCGCGAAGCGGTTCGCCTCGCCGGGCAAGGCCCTCACCGCACGGCGCGCGGCCCTCGCGGCAGGCGACGCTACCTTGCAGCGTCGTCGAACCTCGGAGGATTCGTTCGCATGCTGGAGGCGCGCGACCGCGCGGTCGCTCCCACGGGATCGCTGTCGATCGACTCGGGTCGCTCGCGCCTCGCTTTCGACGTGCGCTACTTCGGATTCCTGCGTGTGCACGGCGAGTTCCGTGATGTACGGGGAGAGATCTTCGGAATGGACCCGCGTGCCCTCTCGGCCTCGTCGGTGACGGCGATCGTGCCGATCGTCGGTCTCGCGACCGGGATCCGGTTTCGCGACTGGCATCTCAGCAGCTCCGGCTACCTGGCCGCGCGCCGATGCCCGGAAGCGACCTTTCAAAGTGAGCGCATCGTCCCCGACGGGCGCGCGGGTGCGCGCGTGATCGGACTCCTCACGTTGCGCGGGGCCGCGCGCGAGGTGGTGATCCACGTCGACGAATGCCGGTTCGACGCCGCGCAGCGTCGCATGCATGCGCGGGCCCACCTGACGCTGCACCGATCGGATTTCGGCGTGGGCCCGTCGCGACGCGCGCCCTGGTGGGACGTGCGGCGGTATCTGATCGATGATGCGGTTCGGCTCGTCCTCGACGTCGAAGCCGTCGAGCGCCCCGAGGCGTAGATGAGCGACCAGCCCGCCCAGAGCGCGGAGTCGGCGCGGCATCTCCTCGACACACAGCGCGAGCGAGCCGAGCGGCTGCTCAATGGCGTGCGCGCGGGCGTGCTGGCGGCGCTGGCGGTCGCGGCTCTGGCGTATGCACCGAGCCTGACGCCGGCGCTCAACCGGGTGAACGTTCTCGTCCTCGCGCCGACGCTCGCGTGGACGGTCGCGCAGTACCTGATCTTTTACCGCCGGGAGCGGCTGCCGGGCTGGCTCTCGATCGCCAATCCGCTCGTCGACATCACCGCGGTGAGCGCGATCATCCTCGGCTACGCGCTCGCGCAGTCCGCGGCGCTCGCCCTCAAGACGCCGATCTTCCTTTCATATTTCGTCATCCTCGCGGCGCGCCCGATCGCGTCATCGACCGCGAGGGCAGCGCTCGTCGCCGCGCTCGCCGTCACGCAGTACGCGCTGCTCGTGCAGTATTTCGTGATGTCGGGCCGTATCGCGACCACGTCCCCACTGGCGGCGCCGGGCGTCTCGGGCGTGTCGCTCCTCGACGAGAGCGCCAAGGTCCTGCTGCTCGCGCTGGCGGGAGCGGTGGCGACGTATGCGACGGCGTGGCACGAGCGGCTCGCGATCAGCTACTTCCGCCAGGCACGGGACCGCGAGCACCTCGAGGCGCGTCTCGCGCGCGCGCAGCTGCAAACGCTCAAGCTCCAGCTGCAGCCGCACTTTCTCTTCAACACGCTCAACACGATCACCGCCCTCATCGGCGTCGATCCGCGTGTGGCGGAGCGCATGGTGTCCGGGTTGAGCGAGCTGTTGCGGTTGTCGTTGCGGAATGCCGGCGAGCAGGAGGTGCCGCTGTCGCGGGAGCTGGAGCTGCTCGAGCACTACGTCGAAATCCAGCAGATCCGCTTTCGCGACCGACTGACCGTGACGGTCGACGTCGCCCCCGAGACGATGCAGGCGCTGGTTCCGAACTTCATTCTTCAGCCGCTGGTGGAGAACGCGATCCGTCACGGGATCGGGCCGCGGGCCGCGCCCGGCCACGTCGACGTGCGCGCCTATCGCGAGAACGGGGCCTTGCACCTCCGGGTCGCCGACAACGGCGTTGGGGCGCGCGCGCGGCGCTCGGAGTCGTCCGGCGAAGGGATTGGGCTGGGCAACACGAAGGCGCGGCTGGAGCACCTGTACGGCGCCGAGCACGGGTTCAACGCCCAGGGTGGCCGTGATGGTGGGTTCGTCGTCGATATCGTCATTCCATTCCGTCCGCGTGACGAGTCCGCGGGCACCTAACGACCGGAGTTCCGATGGAGCAGATCCGCACACTGATCGTCGACGATGAGCCGCTGGCGCGCC
>DATBIU010000010.1:0-4421 GCA_036556765.1 Gemmatimonadaceae bacterium
CTCGCTCTGCCACCTGCGAGGAGAAGAGCTTCGCCATCGCGGCCTCGGCGGTGAACGCGTGGCCGCCGTCCTTGAGACGCGAGGCGTTGTAGACCATTAGGCGCGCCGCCTCGAGCTCCGTCGCCGCCTGCGCAATCTGGAACTGGACGCCCTGGAACTCGGCCACCGCCTTGCCGAACTGCTTGCGATCCTGCACGTACGCGATCGCGGCGTCGAGGGCGCCGCGCGACACGCCGATCATCTGCGCGCCAATGCCGATGCGCCCTTCGTTGAGCGTCTCGATCGCGATCTTGTAGCCCTGCCCCGGTGTGCCGAGGACGTTGTCGTCTGGCACCTCGCATCCGTCGAGAATGAGCTCGGTGGTGCTCGACGCGCGGATGCCGAGCTTGTCCTCTTTCTTACCCACCGAGAAGCCGGGGAAGTCGCGCTCGACGATGAACGCGGTGATCCCCTTGTACCCTGCCGATGGGTTGGCGTTCGCGAACACGACGTAGATCCCCGCTTCGGCGCCGTTGGTGATCCACATCTTGCGCCCGTCGAGAATCCAGCGATCGCCCTTCTTCGTGGCTCGCGACGCCATGCCGAACGCATCGGACCCGGAGCCGGGCTCCGACAGCGCATACGCGCCGACCGTATCGGACGTTAGGCGCGGAAGGTAGCGCGAGCGCTGGTCGTCGGTGCCATAGCGCAGAATGGGGTAGTTCGCGAGCGTGTTCTGGACGTCGACCATGATCGATGCCGACGCGTCGACGCGGCTGATCGCTTCGACGGCGAGCGTCACCATGAGCAGGGAGCCGCCGGCGCCGCCGAGATTCTCGGGAACCTCGATCCCCATGAGGCCGAGCTCGAAGAACTTGGGAATGAGATCGGGGTCGAGCTTGGCGGCCTGATCCATCGCGTGCACTCGCGGTCGCACCTCTTCGTCCGCGAACGCGGCGACCGCGTCGCGGAACATGACCTCTTCGTCGGAGAGCACGGTCAGCGCGTTGTTGCGAACGTCGACCTCAGTGCTCATGCGTGGGCGGGCGTCGCCACACCGGTGCGCTCGAGCACGACTTCGGCGAGCTTCTCGTGCAGGCCGAACGCTTCGGTCACGCGATAGCCGACGTGCGGGAACGCCGCCGCCGCCTCGGCCACGAGTCGCGGGATGTCACGCGTGGAGTGCTTGCCCGGCGAGAGCATGTAGGGGAAGGCGATGACCTCGGTGGCGCCTTCCTCCACGCAATGCCGAAATCCAGCCGCGATCGTCGGCTTGGCGAGCTCCATGTGCGCCGCGTGCACGATGACGCCGGGCCCGGCGATCTGCCGCACGAGGTCGGCGACGCGCTCGAGCATCTCGTTCGCTTCCTGGCGAACGGAGCCGTGGTCGATGAGCAAGATGGCTTTCATACCGTCCGAAGATACCGCGTCGCAAACGGGGCCGACAGCCTTTGCGGTCCAGCTATCCCGGCTCACACGGGACCGGGCATCCAAGTTCAAAGGGGGAACGCGGATGACGCGGAAACAGCGGATCAGGCCGATCGCTCCCGGCGCATTGATCCTTCCTCTACGGGACAAGAAACAAGAATTTTTGGGTTGCGCGATGAGGGTTCTCGGCGCCAGGAGCAATCGGCACGATCCGCTGTTTCAGCGTTCATCCGTATTCCCTTTGAACCTGGATGCCAGCCCGAAAGCGTGAAGCAGAGCCCTGAGACGGAACTCAACCCGCGACCGACGAAGCCGGAGCTAAATGCTCTCGAAAGACCTCCAGGGCGAGCTCGACCTTGCCGAATGGCGCCGACACCTGCACCCCCTGTACGACCGGCCGCACCCGCTCGAGCATCTCGCGCGCGATCGCGATCCCCTCGGCCACCGCCGCCTCCTTCGACTGCTCGTTCGCGTGGCGCATCCGGGCGATGATCTCCGGCGGCACGACGACGCCGGGCACCTCGTTGGCCAGGAACTCCGCATTGCGAGCGGAGACGAGCGGCCAGATGCCGGCGATGATCGGGATGCGGACGTGCTCGATGCGCGCGAGGAAGCGCTCCAGCTGCTCCACGTCGAACACCGGCTGCGTGATCGCGTACTCGGCGCCCGCGTCGACCTTCCACTCGAACCGCTTGATCTCGTGCGCCGGGTCGAGCGCGGCCGGATTCACCCCGACGCCGATCGCGAACGACGTTGGTGTTCCGATGGCGTTGTCCCCCGGGTCGAGTCCGCGGTTCAGGTTGCGGACGAGGTTCGTGAGGCCGATTGCGTCGATGTCGAACACGGCCGTCGCGTTGGGGTACGGCCCCATCTTCGGCGGGTCGCCCGTAATGATGAGCAGATTGCGAAGCCCCATTGCGGCGGCGCCGAGCAGGTCGCTGAGCATGCCGAGGAGGTTGCGGTCGCGACAGCAGTAGTGCGTGACCGTCTCGATGCCGATGCGCTGCTCGATGAGCAGGCTCGTGAGGAGCGCGCCCATCCGGCTTTGCGCACGTGGACCATCGGGCACATTCACCGCGTCGACGCCGGCGCGCTTCAGCGCTTCGACCCCCTGGAGCATCTTCGTCGCGTCGACGCCGCGTGGCGGCACGATCTCCACCGACGACACAAACTCGCCCCGCGCGAGCTTCCCCGCCCAGCGCGAGCGCTGGGCAAAGGGATACGGCTCGACGCCGCTCACCTGGGTGCTGCGCGCGGCGAGCTGCTCGGCCGGCGATGAGGTCGCGGTCGCCACCGGTCGTGCGGGGCGGAGGCGCGGCACCAACGGCCGGATGCCTTCGACGAGCGCCTTGATGTGCTCCGGCGTCGTCCCGCAGCAGCCGCCAATGACCTTCACGCCCGCCTGTACGAGGTGACGTCCGTAGGTCGCGAGGTACTCGGGGCTCGCCATGTACATCATGCGGCCGCCGATGTCCCTCGGCATGCCGGCGTTCGGCATCGCGCTCAGCTTGCGCGTCGTCGCCGGGGACATGCGCTCGATCGCCTCGAGGATGATCTGCGGGCCGACCGAGCAGTTGAGGCCGACGACGTCGGCGCCCGCCGCCGTCAACGTGCGCGCGACCTCCTCGGGGGAGTCGCCGTACGGCGTGAGCCCATCGGTGCCGATCGTCATCTGCGCGATCACGGGGACGGAGGCATCGACGCCGCGCGCCGCGTGAATCGCCTGCTCGATCTCGGTGAGATCGGCGAACGTCTCGAGGATGAAGAGGTCCGCGCCCCCTTCGCGCAGTGCCGCGAGCTGCTCGCGGAAGATCGCGCGTGCCTCGTCGGTTGCGGTGGGCCCGTAGGGCTCGATGCGAATGCCGAGTGGGCCAACGGCGCCCGCGACCCACGCGCGGTCGCCGGCCGCCTCACGAGCCACCTGCGCCGCGCGCGCGTTGAACTCCGCGACGTGCCCCTCGAGCCCGTACTGCGCCAGCTTCACCCGATTCGCGCCGAAACTGTTCGTCTCGATCACCTCGGCGCCGGCTTTCACGTAGGCAGTGTGCACGTCCCGCACGAGATCGGGCTGCGAGACGTTGAGCTGATCGAAGCACACGTTGATGAAGACGCCCTTCGAGTAGAGCATCGTCCCCATCGCGCCGTCGAAGACGACGATTCGATCTGGATCTAATAGCTCTCGGGCATCTCTGAGCGTGGGAGCGGTCATACTGACGTCTTGATTGTGGATTGCGGATTGCGGATTGCGTTTTTGTCATCCGCCGCCCGCAATCCGCTTTCAGCCCTCACGACGTAATACTTCGCCGAGGGATGGTGCACCACGATCGCCGCCGTTGACTGCTCGGGGAGAAGCTGGAACGACTCCGTGTAGTCCATTCCCAATGCCTCACGAGCGGGCAGGATCTTGAACAGCTCGCCGTGTCCCTCGAGGTCCGGACACGCCGGATAGCCCCACGAGTAGCGCTTCCCCTGGCCGGCGGGCAGTCCCAGCTCCTTCCGCACGCGCGCGTGCATCCACTGCGCCACCGCCTCGGCGGTTTCCACCGCCAGGCCGTGGGAGAAGAAGGCCTCGGTGTAGTCGCCGCGAGCCTGCATCGTCTCGAAGCGACGCGTCGCCTCATCGCCGACGGTGACGATCTGGAACGCCGCCACGTCGACGTCGCCCGAGTCGACCGAGCGGAAGTAATCCGACAGCGCGAGCCGCTCGCGGCCTTCCTGTCGCGGAAAGTTGAACCGGGCGATCTCGCGCAGCGAGCCGCCGTCGCTCGCGTACGCGGCGGGATCGTAGACGATGAGGTCGCGACCGCTCGACTGCACGGGGAAATACCCGTACACGGCGCGCGGCACGAGCCATCCTTCGCGCTTCGCCTCTTCCGTCAGCCGGTCGAGGGTCGGCTTGAAGACATCGCGGACGGTCGCGTCGTACTCGGCGCCGGAGCCTCGACCGCCCCATTGCAAGCGATAGAGCTCGTCGAGATCGAGATGGCGAAAGACCTCGTCGAGCGGGATGTCGC
>DATBIU010000011.1:0-43692 GCA_036556765.1 Gemmatimonadaceae bacterium
GAGTCGTCCATGTCGACGAGCTTCAGCCGGTCCTCCATGATCTGGAGGAAGTCGAGCGGATCCACTTCCTCATCGCCGCGTGCCTTCCGCAGCTCGTTGTAGGCCGAGCGCAGGAAATACGCGTTCGAGACGCCGGGAATCTCCACCGGATACTGAAACGCGAGGAACACCCCAGCCTGTGCGCGCTCCTCCGGCTCCATGGCGAGGAGATCACGGCCCTGGTAAAACGCCGTTCCCTCCGTCACCTCGTACGCCGGGTGCCCGGCCAGCACCTGCGCGAGCGTGCTCTTCCCGGACCCGTTAGGCCCCATGACGGCGTGGACTTCGCCGGCCTTCACCTCGAGGTCGATGCCCTTGAGGATCGCGTTGCCGTCGACGGAAGCGTGCAGGTTCTTGATCGTGAGCATGTATGTCCAGTGAAGAATGAGGAATGAGGGGTGAGGAGTGAGGAATTCAACGGACTGGCCTTTCATCCAGTCGAATTCCTCACTCCTCAGTCCTCATTCCTCATCGTGTTATCCAACGCTTCCTTCCAGGGTGATCCCCAACAACTGCTGGGCTTCCAGCGCAAACTCCATTGGCAGTTCCTTGAAGACCTCTCGGCAAAATCCGCTGACGATCATCGACACCGCATGCTCGGCCGACAGGCCGCGCTGCTTGCAGTAGAAGATCTGATCTTCCCCGATCTTCGACGTCGACGCCTCGTGCTCGACCGTCGCCGTGTTGTTCTGCACCTCGATGTAAGGGAAGGTGTGCGCGCCGCAGCGGTTGCCGATCAACATCGAGTCGCACTGCGTGTAGTTGCGCGCGTTCTCCGCCTTCGGCATCACCTTGACGCGGCCGCGATAGGAGTTGTTCCCCTGGCCCGCACTGATTCCCTTCGAGACGATGTTCGACTTCGTGTTCTTGCCGATGTGGATCATCTTCGTCCCGGTGTCGGCCTGCTGGTGGTTGTTCACTACCGCCACCGAGTAGAACTCGCCCACCGAGTCGTCGCCCTGCAGAATCACGCTCGGATACTTCCACGTGATCGCCGAGCCCGTCTCCACCTGCGTCCAGGAGATCTTCGAGCGACGGCCCGCGCACTTACCTCGCTTGGTCACGAAATTGTAGATGCCGCCCTTCCCCTCGGCGTCACCCGCGTACCAGTTCTGAACCGTCGAGTACTTCACCGTCGCGTTCTCGAGCGCGACGAGCTCGACGACCGCGGCGTGGAGCTGGTTCTGGTCGCGCTTCGGCGCCGTGCATCCCTCGAGGTAGCTCACGTAAGCTCCCTCGTCGGCAATGATCAGCGTCCGCTCGAACTGTCCGGTGTCGGCGGCGTTGATGCGGAAGTACGTCGACAGCTCCATCGGGCAACGAACGCCCGGCGGCACGTAGACGAACGATCCGTCACTGAAGACCGCCGAGTTGAGCGCGGCGAAAAAGTTGTCGCTATAGGGCACGACGGAGCCGAGGTACTTCTGCACCAGGTCGGGGTGATGCTGCACCGCCTCGCCGAACGAGCAGAAGATGATCCCCAGCTTCGAGAGCTCCTCCTTCATCGTCGTCCCCACCGAGACGCTGTCGAAGATCGCGTCGACGGCGACCCCGGCCAGGCGCTTCTGCTCCGTGAGCGGGATGCCCAGCTTCTCGTACGTGCGCAGCAGCTCGGGATCGGCTTCATCCAGCGATTGGAGCGGCTTCACGCTCCTGGGCGCCGAGTAGTAGATGATGTCCTGGTAGTCGATCGCCGGGTATGTGACGTTGCTCCAGTGCGGCTCCGTCATCGACTGCCACCGGCGATACGCCTTCAGGCGCCACTCCAGCATGAACGGTGGCTCGTTCTTCTTCGCCGAGATCAGCCGGATGGTGTCTTCGCTCAGCCCGCGGGGAACGGTTTCCGTCTCGATGTCGGTGACGAAGCCGTGCTGGTACTCACGGGTGACGAGTGACTCGATCGACGAGCTCATAGCAAACTCCCAAGTGGGCAGGGCGACACGCGATCATGCTGCGAGGCCGCGCTCGCGCGTCCTCGACGTCGTCCTTGCCTGAAGATTCGTGCCCGGTGCGCCTCCGACCTGCGGGGCGCCGCGCGTTGCGTCAGCGGTTCGGGCGCGAGCGCGGGCGCGGCCCAGGTGGCGCCCGTTCGTCAGGGAATCCTAAGTAAAACTGTCGGGATTAGCAACCGCGCGCGGTGAGCGGAGACACAAGCGGAAGTCGCCTGCTCCGAAGGGGTTAGCCGCGGCCTTTATCGAGCCGTCGCGGGGCGGCAAGGGGTCGTGTGGCTGACTCCGACATGCGGTCGTTCTCGACGCAGGGCCACGGACGGCCGAACTGCCGAATGATCCGAATGACAAACGTGGGCATCACGGTGTTTCGGGTCATTGGGGTTCATTGAGGTGATTCGGCAGTTCGGCTGTCCGTGGCCAATGGCGGTCGGTGCTGGTGCCGGGAAGGGAGCGATGGCAAAGTCACGCCACGGGTGCCGCCGACTGAGGCAGCGGGACGCCAATCCAGTGATCGAAAATGGGCCGACTCGACCATCCGTCTCTCACGTTCAATCCGTGGCCCGACACGAAGTGGACGGCGAGCGACAAGCCCATTCTCATCGTCGATGGAGTGCTTCACGCCACGAAAGGCTTGTCTCAGATCGTGTCCGGGAGGGCCGCGTATCTCGTGGGGATGAAGGACCGCGACGTCGCCACCATCGCTCCCCTGCTCGACGTCGAATACTTGTACTTCTACGAGCTGCGGGCGGCCGATCTCGCGCCGCTCGCGCGCCTTCCGCGTCTGCGCAACCTGAAGATCGAGTGGAACACGAGGCTCACCACGCTCGACGCGATCGGGCCATTGACGGGGCTGGAGACGCTGATCCTCGTCGACACCCCGAAGGTTCGCGACCTGTCGGCGCTGACGACGTTGCCCAACCTCGCGGCGCTCGAGTACTCGGGGGGCATCTGGAACAAGCAGCGGGCGATCTCGCTCGAGCCACTCGCCGAGCTGCCGAAGCTCGAGGAGCTCACGCTCACGCACCTGAGCGTCGAATCCGGCGGCCTCCGACCGCTGGCGCGATGCAGGGCTCTGAAAACGCTGCACCTCTCGAATCAGTTCGACACGGAGGACTACGCCTATCTGTCGGTGGCCCTGCCTAACGTCGAGTGCCAAGCGTTCCAGCCGTGGATGCGCGTGCAGCACGCGGGGGGAGCGGACACGATGATCACGGGGAGGAGAAAGCCGCTTCTGAATTCCGCGACCGATGGCGATCGAATCGCCGCCTACGAGGCCGCATTCCGGAAGCTCCAGACGAGATTCGCGGCGGAGCTGAATGTTGGGGGCTGAGTCCGCCGTGCGCCGGTGTGGACGGACGGCCCAGCGACGGCCGAACTGAGCTCCGATGCGCGAGCAGCCATGGCGCGTCGCGGTGTTTTCGGGTCATTCGGGTGATTCGGCCGTTCGGATGTCCGCGGCCCTCGGCGGGCGGAGCCGAACGATGCAAAAGCGGGGAGCCATGAGCTGGCCCCCCGCCGAATTCTGAGCGCCGGACGTGGATTGGGCTACCGCGCCGCCAACCAGGCCACGATGCCGAGAATGACGACGACCGCGCCAACGACCATCGGCCCGGGGCCGCGCCGGATCTTGAACGTGTCGTGCGACCCCGTGATCGCCTTCTGGTAGACGACCGTCTCGCGGCGCGCGAACGACTCATCCGCGTGCTCCTCGAGGTCAACCACCTTCATGCCCGCGGGAACCTTGTCACGCGTGAACGAGAACGACGCGCGTCCGATGCGGATCACGTCGCCTTCGCGCAGCATGCGAGGATGCTTCACCGTTTCCTCGCCGACCTTCGTCCCGCCTGAGCCCATCGAATAGATCACGTGCTGTCCGCCTTCCGCGCGAATGTCGGCGTGAAAGCGGGATACGCTCGTGTCCTTGAGGACGATGTTGCACCCGATCTCGCGACCGATCTGCACCACTCGGCGATTGAGCGGATACGCGCGGCGGTTCTGGGCGTCGACGAGGAACGCCGCGCCGGCGGGCTCGGGGAGCTCGGGACGCTTGTCCGATTCCTTCTTGAGGAAAATGAAGTGGGCCGTCCCCGCCGAGATGATGTCGCCGCCCTTGACGGCCGCCCCGGAGACGGGCACGGGCTCTCCGTTCAGGATGACGATATGCTGGGCCGACGCCGGAACGACTTTCCCCGATCCGTCGCCATCGACATGCACGCTGAAGTGCTTGGCCGCGAGGTCCTTGCTCGGCACACGCCACGCCGCTTGCGACCCGCTCCCTATGCTCGTCTCCGGACCCAGCTCCCGCGGAGTGCCGTCCAGTTCAAGAAACGCCATCAGAAGTTCTCCCGCCGCTCTGCGGCATGTCTGATCGTGTATCGATGTCGCGTGTGACACCTTCGTCGGGCACCGGTACCTCAACGACGTCAGCGGCGTGAGCGCGCACCACGGTGCGGGCTCCGCCGGTCGACGTCGTCATGAGCTCGAGCCACACCGTGCGCGCGAAAATAACAGGATGGCCGCGAAGCCCTTCATGCACGGGGAGGACGATCGGCGCCCGCGTCCTCTTGAACGCATCAACCAGCGCCAGCACGCTCACTAGATGGACGAATGGGTGGTCGACCGGCCACACCACGACTGCCTCCGCCCGGTCGTTGGCCAGTCCCGCGAGCGCCAGCCGAAGCGAGGTCGCCTGGTCGCTGTTCGGGTGCGGGTTCACTACGGCCCTCCCGCGGGGGGGAACCGCGACGCCCCGCTGCACCACCGCGAGGACTGGGTGCAGGTCGGCTTCGGCTGCCACCCGAACCACCGCGTCGAGAAACCTCTCGCCCGACGGAAGACGGGCGAGCGCCTTCGGTTCGCCAAAGCGCGTACCCTGCCCGGCGGCGAGGACGGCGCAGGCGATAGGGACTTCCCGGATGGAGTCTGGGGCTGTCACGGATGTCGTGAAAAACGAGTAGCTTAGCGCGGGCGAGCGCCGGCGGCCAGACGGAAACGCGCCCCGCTCATCGCTCGTCCTTCACGGATGCCCCCACGTGCTTTCATGAACCTCCCCCGGTTCGGGTTCGCCTGCATTCTAGTGATCGTCGTCGCCGCGTGCGCCCGCTCGCGCGGTTCGACGGACGCGCCGATCGCCGATGACCCGCTCGCGAACGACACCATCCCCGCGTCTTTCATCGCGACGTCCGATGCATCCGGCGACACGGAAGCGGTGATCGAGCTGGCCACCGATTCGCTGCGCGCGCCGGTGCATCCGCAGCCGCGATTCGTCGTGCTGCCGCCCGTCGCCGATTCGCTCGCGAGATACATGGTGTTCGCCGCGCGCGGACAGAGCTGGTACACCGCAGCCGCGCGCGGCAAGCGCATGCTCATCGACATCGGCCGCTTCGACGCGAAGCTCACGACGCCCGCGCACCGAGCCGCGTTTCGTGAGGCGATCGACATGATCTCGCCCGTGCGCGAGGGCGATCGCTTCCGCCTGTATGGCCCCTGGGGAAGCGACACGGTCACCGTGAATGGCTTCGACATCTGGAACGGCCGCATCGTGGCGACGCTCGACGCCCCACCGCGCGTGGATTCCCTGGCTCGCGCGAAGGAGACCCTGATCGCCGGCGCGGTACGCACCGATTCCGTCGCCGACGCGGTGACCGGCACGTGCAGTCGCGACAGCGTGCCTGAGCACGTGTGGTTACAGGCCGGGTTCGCGCGAGACTCAGTGGAGCAGGCGCTGCGCGATGCGTCCGTGCGCCTCCCCGAGCGGCTTCAGAACACGCTCCGAATCGAAACGTCGCACGCCATCGGCTGCTTTGCCGACGCGCGCATGCTGCTCATCGTGACGCTCGTCGCCGGCAACTACGAGTACGTGCGCCAGGGCGCCGTCGCGGTATCGGACACCGGCGGAGTAACGCCGCTCGCGGTGCTCGACCCGCGCTTCCGCGCGCACGTCGCTCTCCACGCGCTCGATGCCGATGGGGATGGCATCGACGACATCGCCATGCGGGGGCGCGCGGAGCGTATGGGCGCGATGGTCGTCCTTCGATACAATCTGGGAGAGAAGAGGCTGGAGCGGTTGGCGACGGGGTTCGCGTGGGAGCGAAACTAGGCGAACACCCGAAGACGTCAGGCGTCAGACGTCAGGTCGCAGTGGTCAGAGGGGCCACGGCGTGGCGCGGCCGAAGTCTCTGACGCCTGATACCTGACGTCTGACGCCTGACGTCTGACGCCTGACGTCTTCGGGTGTTCTCTTAGGTACGCACATTGCCGCTCGTGCTCTCGTCCCAAACCCGAGACCCTCGCAATGCCCGCCCGAGCGAAGCGCACTCCCCTGACCCCCGTCCCCACCCGCGCCCTCGGCAATACCGGGGCTGACGTCTCCATCATCGGGCTCGGCGGCTATCACCTCGGCCTCGTCGATACCCAGGCCGAGGCGATTCGCCTCATCCACGAGGCGATCGATGCCGGTGTCACCTTCATGGACAACGCGTGGGAATATCACGACGGCGAGAGCGAGAAGCGGATGGGCAAGGCGCTCGCCAAGGGGAAGCGCGGCCGCGTCTTCCTGATGACGAAGGTCTGTACCCACGGGCGCGATGCGAAGACCGCGATGCGGCAACTCGAGCAATCGCTGAAGCGTCTCGGCACCGACTACCTCGACCTTTGGCAGATTCACGAGGTGGCGTACTACAACGATCCGGAGCGCCATTTCATGACCGGCGGGGCGGCCGACGCGCTCCTCGCCGCCAAGGCGCAGGGGAAGGTCCGCTGCATCGGCTTCACCGGCCACAAGGATCCGGACCTGCACCTGAAGATGCTCTCGTACGACTTTCCCTTCGACACCTGTCAGCTCCCACTCAATTGCTTCGACGCGACCTTCCGCAGCTTCGAGCAGCGCGTGCTCCCAGAGCTCGTGAGGCGCGGCATCGCCGCCATCGGAATGAAGAGCTTCGGTGGCGAGGCGAACATGATCAAGCAGAAAGTGGTCACACCGGAAGAGGCGTTGCGCTACGCGATGAGCCTGCCGGTCGCCGGCACGATCTCGGGAATCGACTCGCTGCGAGTGCTTCGCCAGAACCTCCGCATCGCGCGCGACTTCAAGCCGATGTCTCCGGCGGAAATGGACACGCTCCGGCTCCGCGTTGCCGCCGAGGCCGCCGACGGCCGGTTCGAGCTGTACAAGGTGACCGCCAAGCATGAAGGGCCCGAGGGGCGCAAGCAGCACGGGTTCCCCGATGACGAGGAGATGGCGGCGTAGCGAGGCGTTCGCTACAATCGAGAGACGCCAGACGAGAGCCCGATGCCGATAACGGGAAAGGAACGAGCGGCGCTACGCGCGGAAGCCCACCATCTCGATCCACTCGTGCACGTTGGCGCGCAAGGGATCACGCCGACACTCATCGGTGCGCTGGACGACGCGCTTCGCACACGCGAGCTGGTGAAGATTCAGCTGGGGCGCCCGGTCGAGGACAAGCCGCGCGCGATGGCCGGGCGTCTCGCGGAGGAGACGGGCGCGGTCGTGGTCCAGGTGATCGGACGAACCGCCACGCTCTTCCGCGAAAACCCCGAGCTCGCGCGAAAGCATGGAGATCCGCCACCATGGAGGCGATGATGCGGCCCGGGTACATCCTGCTTGTGGTTTCCGTCTTGGCATGCGCTGGTGATTCGGCCCGTGACACGACGGCCGATACCGCGTTCGCAGGCGTGCAGGCGCGCGGCCACGAGGCGATGGGAGTCGACCAGTACACGTCGGCGCACCGCTTCGAGCCGCTGCCGGACGGTGGGCGCATCGAGCTTCAACGAGACACCGCCGACCGCGCGGGCGTCGAGACGATTCGCGCCCACATGCGCGACATCGCGGCGCGGTTCTCCCAAGGGGATTTCACCATCCCCGGGTTCGTGCACGCGCGTGAGGTACCGGGCACCCGTGTGATGGCCGAGCGGAAGTCGCAGATCTCCTACGAGGCGCGTGAGCTGGCGGGCGGCGCCGAGGTGCGAATCCGCACCACCGACCCGGCGGCGATCGCCGCGGTTCACGAGTTCCTCGCCTTTCAGCGCGGCGACCACCGCGCGCACTGACCTTCGCCTGGAGATTGGCTCCGCTTCGCGACCGGGGTTATTATTCCTCCCCGTGGAACGCGGTCTGCGCAGCGCGTTCGCGGCGCTGTCGCATTAAGAGCCAACGAGGGATCGATGCCGTACGTCATTACCGAAGCATGCATCGGCGTGAAGGACAAGGCGTGTGTGGACGTCTGTCCCGTCGACTGCATTTATGAGGGGGAGCAGCAGCTGTTCATCCATCCGGATGAATGCATCGATTGCGGCGCCTGTGAGCCGGAATGCCCGGTGACCGCGATCTTCCCGGAGGAAGACGTCCCGGCGAACCAGAAGCAGTACGTGCAGATCAACCGCGACGTGTTCAAGAGCGACAACCCCCCCAAGAAACCGACGAGATAGGGCCGAGGGCCACGGGTCAAGGGAGGGCCGGGGATTCCACGTAGCTCATCCCTGGTCCCCACCCTTGGCCCGCGTGCGTGGCCCCCGGCCCCCGGCCCTCGGCCCCTGACCCACTCTCCATGCCGTACGCACTCTCCCTCGACTACTGGGACACGTTGTTCGACGGTGGCACCCTGCCCGAGCGGCTGGAGCGGCGGCAGGCGGCACTGCGACGCATGCTGCGCAACCTCGAGTGCGATGTTGCCGACGAGGAGTTCTCCTCGCTCTACCGCGCGTCGGCAGTTGAGGCCGACCGCTGGTGGCGCGAGGAGCATCGCGGCTACACCGCGGACGAACGCATTCGCTGGATGCTCGGCCGGCTGAACGTGACGCGGCCACGGGACTGCGAGCACGTTGCCGCCGCTGTGCGCGCGGTTGATGACACGCTGCTCGAGTTTCCTCCGGCACTCCTCGCCGGCGCGAAGGAGACGGTCGAAAGCCTGGCCTCGCGGTTTCCGCTGGCCATCCTCTCCGACACCGGCTTCGCCTCGAGTGCCGCGCAGGATGCGCTGCTGGAGCGCGAGGGACTGCACGCGCGCTTCAGCGCCCGCATCTACTCGATGAACATCGGACACGCCAAGCCGCGGCGTGAGATGTTCGAGGCGTGCGCGACCGCGCTTGGGCGCGCGCCCGAAACCATCATCCACATCGGCGACAACGAGCGCACCGATGTCCGCGGCGCGCTCGACGCGGGCTTCCGCGCCATCCGCCTCGACATCGTGCGCGAGGGCGGGCCGAGCGCCGCTGAGCTGGTGGCGCGAAGCTTCGAGGAGCTGCGGGAGTACCTGCTCGACGAGTGAGTCGCCGTCAGCGCATGCGGCGCTGGTGGCCAAGGACGAACCACGCCAGCGCCCCGACGATGGGGACGGCGATGACGAGCACCGTCCAGATCACCTTCACGCGCGGCGCGTGATGCCGGCCGAGCCAGATCGACAACAGCGCCGCCGCGGCGCCGATCGCCCACGCCGCGAAGAGATAGAGCGGCCAGCTTCGCGAGCCGGCCAGCATCGACTCTCCGGGCGGAACCTGCATCATCGCTGGCGCAGCACCGATTCGGCCGCGGTGACGATGCCATCGGCGGTCATGCCGTACTTGCGCAGCAGGTCGTCGGGCTTTCCCGATTCCGCATAACGATCGCCGAGGTTGACGAAGGCGATCGGTGCGGGGACGGTCTGCGCGAGCGTGGCCGCCACCACGCTGCCGAGGCCCCCGTGATGCAGATGCTCCTCGGCGACCACGAACGCGCCCGTCTCCCGCGAGGCGCGCGTGAGCGCATCCACATCGATCGGCTTCACGGTGTGCATGTCGAGCACGCGAGCGCTGATGCCGCGGTCGGCGAGCCGCTCGGCGGCCACCAGCGCTTGCGCGACGAGCAGCCCATTCGCGACGATCGTCAGGGCATCGCCGTCGCGGACCGTGATCGCGCGCCCGAACGCGAAGTCGAGTGGCGCGTCGTGGACGATCGCCGCCTTCGGCCGGCCCAGCCGCAGGTAGACCGGACCGTGATGCGCCGCGGCCGCGTGCACGGCCGCGGTCATCGAGACCTCGTCGGCCGGAATGCAAACGATGAATCCCGGAAGCGCGCAGGCCAGGGCCACGTCCTCCACCGACTGCTGCGAGACGCCGTCCTCACCGATCGAGATACCTCCGTGCGAGCCGGCGACCTTGACGTTGAGGTGCGGGTAGGCCGCTCCCATGCGAAGCTGGTCGAAGCCCTTGCACAGGGCGAAGGCGGCAAAGCTCGAGATGAACGGGATCTTGCCGCTCGACGCGAGACCGGAGGCGATCCCCACCATGTTCGCTTCCTGGATGCCGATGTTGAAGAACCGCTCCGGGAAGTGCTTGCCGAACGTCCAGCTGAACGTGGATTTGGCGAGGTCGGCATCGATCGCCACCACGTCGCGATTCTTTCGTCCGAGCTCGAGGAGCGCATCCCCGTATGCCTCACGGGTGGCGCGGCCGATTTTTGGAGTGTATTTCGTTGAGAGCATTCGCCGAGACAAGGAGTCAGGAGTCAGGATGAGAGGGCGGGTGAAGGCCCGAGAAGAACGGTGCGCACCGCTCCTGCAACCTTCACCCTGATCCCCCCAGACTCCCGACTCCTGACTCCTGACCCCCAGTCAATTGCGCCAGCGCCACCTGGAGCTGCTCGCCCGTGGGCGCCTTGCCGTGGAACTCGTTGTTGTGCTCCATGAACGACACTCCCTTGCCCTTCACGGTGTGGGCGATGATGCAGGTGGGCCGCCCGCGTTCCGCTTTCGCGGCGCTCAGCGCCTCGAGCACCGCCTGGACGTCGTGGCCGTCCACCTCGAGCACGTTCCATTTGAACGACGCGAACTTCTCGCGCATCGGCTCGAGTGACTGGATGTCCTCGACGGCCCCGTCGAGCTGGTAGCGGTTGTAGTCGACGATCGCACAGAGCGTATCGAGCTCGTAGTTCCCCGCGCACATCGCCGCTTCCCACACCTGCCCCTCCTGGCATTCGCCGTCGCCTAACAGCACGTAGGTCCGAAAGTGCTTGCCGTCCAGCCGGCCGGCGATGGCGTGGCCGATACCGATCGACAATCCCTGGCCAAGCGATCCGGTGGACGCTTCGATCCCCGGCGTCATTCCCTGAACCGGGTGCCCCTGCATGCGCGAGTTCACCTGCCGCAACGTCATGATCTCGTCGACGGGGAAGTATCCTCGCTCGCCGAGCGCGGCGTAGAGGATCGGCACTCCATGTCCCTTGGAGAGAATGAACCGGTCGCGGTCGGGCCAGTCCGGATTCTGCGGGTCGTGCTGTAGCACACCGCCGAAGTAGAGCGCGGTGACGATCTCCGCCGCGGACAGCGAGCCCCCCGGGTGGCCGCTGTTCGCGGCGGCAATGGCGCGTAGCGCGTGGATCCGCAGCGTTCGCGCGATCGATTCCAGCTGCTCGACGGGGGGTGAGGGCATCAGGGGTACACGGTGAGGGTCGATCCGCGGCGAAAGATAAGTTGGCCGCGTCATTCGGCGGTTCGGGCCGCACGTGGCCGCCGGCGGATCCCTCCGGAATCGCCGGAGGCACCCAAAGATATTGCCTCGATGGGCCCGGCGGGAACGGCAAAAGGCGTCAGCTCCAGCGTTCGACGTCCCTGCCGCTGCCGCGACTAATCGATCCCCCCGACGAGCACGAACGGCGCCCAGTGCGCGGGGTGCGCCACGCGGGTGGAGTCGGAGAGCCATGCGCGCCGCACGGTCAGCAGGGCGGCGGACGGGGAGCGGCCAAGCGCGAGCTCGCGGTAGTAGGCGCTCATGAAATCGGCGGCTGACCGGTCGGCAATCCGCCACAGCGTCACGATCGTTCCTCGCGCTCCCGCGGCGAGGAATGCGTGCGGCAGGCCGACGATGCCCTCCCCCCGCACTCGCGGCCCGAGCGCGGTCTCGCATGCGGACAACGTGACGAGCTCGGCGGTGAGGTCGAGTCCACGAATCGTCCGCAGATCCAGCCGGCTGTCGGCGAGCGACAGGTGCGTCTCGGCAGGACTTCGGTCGTTCGCGCGAGCATGGGCCGCGAAGTGCAGATAGCGATATCGCCGAGGATTGTGCTCGCGCCATCGATCGAGCGTCGCACGCCGGCCGATGAGCACATCGGCGCCCTTCGGGCGGAACAGCGCACCGACGGCGCGTGCCTCCTCCTCAGCGAACGGCAGGTTCGCGAGGGGCGCGTCGCTGTCGGTGCGGAGCGAGTCGTCGCCACGCCTCTCCGACGAGAGCGGGTTCCCCACCGCAAGCACGGTTCGCTCCCACCCGCCGTGCGCGGACGACGCGGCGAGGCTCGAGAGCACGGACGCCGACGGTCCGTAGATGAGACGCTTGGTCGCCCCGAGGGGGGAGGCGCCCTCGGATGGAACGAGCACCTCGAACGGCACGTAGGCGAGCGCGCCGTCTGGAATGACGAGCAGCTCGCTAGCCGCGATGCTGCCTAACGGCGCGATGACGGCCTGATGCAGACGGCGCGCGGGGATCCGCCAGTCGGCCGAGGAGGTCGGCGTCTCGATGGCGCCGCGGAGGAAATCCGCGAGTGCGACCAGGGAATCGGTGGCGCCGAGTCGCAGGCCGCGGAGGCCGGAATCCGTGACGAGCCACCCGTAGACGGCGCTGTCGCCCCAGAAGTAGACGAGGAGCGCGCGGTCGCGGGTGATGAGTGCACGCCGAACGGTCGCCAGTGACGCCGGTGCCGGGTACCGCGCCGAGCCCGCACGTTCCGTCGCGCGCCGCTCACGCTCCAGGTGCGCGATCGAGTCGGTGAGCCGGTGGATGGTCGTGTCGATCGATGCGCGGATGCGGGCATCTCCAACCGCTCCGCGCGCCGCGTTCTGCACGCGCAAACGCTCGCGCATCTCCGCCAGCTGCGATCCCGACCCGCCAGCCGCGCGGTCGGCAAGAAGCTCGAGCAATAGACGGGCGCGAGCCCGCTCGGCGATGAGGAGGGCATCGTCCGCTGCGCCGCGCGCGATCAGGGTCCGAATCGCTCCCTCGAAGGCCGAGAGCCGCGGTTCCGCGATCCCCATGCGGAGGTCACCAAGTGCCAGGCGGCCGCGCCACGACTCGAGGAGGTCGATCGCCCGCTCGTACTCGGTGCTGGCATCGTCGCGGCCCATCGCCTCGAGAACCGCTGCTCGCGCGATACGCGCATCGTGCTCGAGTGCAGGTTCGGCAACGGAGTCCGCGATCGCGACCGCCTCGTCCGCCCACTGCAGCGCGGCGATCGTATCGCGCTCGGCGAGCGCGAGGGCCGCCAGGTGAACGCGCACGTTCCCGCGCTCGCGCCGAAAGCCCGCCGGCTGTGACAGCTCGAGCACCCGCGTCAATAGCGGACGTGCGTCGGTAATGCGACGCTCGGCGAGATCGAGGGCGGCAAGGTTCGTCAGGTTGTATATCTCGGTCCCAGGCAGCCGCGCCTGCCGGCTGAGGTCGATGGCGCGCTGCATCTGCGGGCGTGCCGCCTCGAGATTGCCGACCTTCGAGTAGACGACACCGAGGGAACCGTGTATGAACGCCTGGCCGCGGACGTCGCCGATCGCCTGCGCGGGTGAAAGCGCGTCGCGCAGCAGCTGCTCCGCACGCGCGAAATCACCCATGTCGGAGTAGACGTTGGAGAGGTTGAACCGCGTGCGCGCGAGGCCTTCCTCGTGGTTCAAGCGCTCGTAGGTCGCCAGCGCTTCTTCATACTGCTCGATCGCCTGCTCGTATCGACCCAGCCGGCGCAGATCGATCGCCAGCTCGCCGAGCGCCAAGGCAATGCGGTCGGGGATGCCGATGGCGCGCTGGAGCTCGTACGATCGCTGGTGTGCCGCGGCCGCTTCGCGACTGCGCCCGGTGAGGGAATACACGCGCCCGATCGCGTGCCAGCCGCCGGCCTCGAGGCGAGGATCGCGCGACTGCGCTCCGAGGTCTCTGGCGATCTGGCCGTCGACCATCGCCGAATCGAACTCGCCGCGCTGAGCGAAGAACGAGCTGCGAAGGATGCGGGTGTCCGCGTCGCGCTGGGGGTTCCCCGCGGCCAGGCGCAGGGCAATCGCGTAGGCTGCCCGGGAGCTGTCCACCCGGTTCAGCCGATTGAGGGCCTCGGCGATGCTGGTCTGCGCTCGCCACAACCCGGCCGTGTCGCCGGCGAGCGCGAACGAATCCCTGAGCCGCTCGAAGTGCGGCAGCGCCTCTGCCGATCGGCCGCGAAGACGCAGGCTCTCGGCGACGGCGAATGCGGGCGGAATGCGCACTTCGGGTGGACGGCGGGCCTCGCGACACGCCGCGCCCGCGCCCGCCATCAGCAGGGCCACCAGCATGGATGCTCGCGCGTTAGCCAGGCGGAGGATCATCGACCGGCTGGAACCTCCGTCGGGACGAGTCTCGAGCGGGCGATGGTGCGCCGGAGGGCGTCCAGCGCCCGAACCTCCCAGAACACGCGCTCACGGTCTGCCACCCCGCTCAGCGAATCGCGCGGGATCGCGAACGACGTGTCGCCGACGAGGCGCTCGAGCACGACGGTCGCATCGCGCTTTTGCAGCCGCACTGCATAGCGGTCGGCCGACAGCGCCGGCTGCCAGCTGAGCACGAGCGTGCGGCCGCGGAATGAGGCGACCGCGTGAATCGAATCGGCCGGGCCGCGAAACCCGTCGCCGGCGGGCGTCACCGGCGACCGGTCGCCCCACTGCCAGACGCCAACGGCGAGGACGGCCACCGCGGCCGCGATCGCCAGCGGCCACCAGCGGGGCCGCGCGACCGGTGCTGGACGCGGCTCCGCGCCGCGCGCGACGGTCAACGGACGTGATTCGACGGGCCGGTCCGTGCCGGGCGGCGCGGCCGCGCGCACGTCGAGCCCGAGCTGCACGGCCGCCCAGCAGCGATCACATCCGAAGTAGTGCTCCTCGAATGCCTCCGCTTCCTCTTCCGAAAGTGCTCCGGCGAGGTAGCGAGCATCGAGATCCTCCTCGTCGACGCGCGTGCACGTAATCCGGGTCGGTTCCATCACTCGTTGAGTTCCCGGTCGCCCGAAAGTGTTTCATCGGTTTGCCCCGCCCCGAGCGCGGCAGCGAGTCGCTGGACCGCGCGGTGCTTTCGAACTCTCAGCGCCCCCGGCGAGAGTCCCAGCTTCGCGGCGAGCTCCGCCATGTCGACCTGGGCGAAGTAGACGGCACGGAGGAGATCGCGATCCTCGGGCGACAACGTCTCGAGTGCCGTGCGCACCCTCCGCCGCCGTTCCTCGCTCACGAGGTGAGTGAGCGCATCGGGACCAGCGGCATCCGCGTCGGAGGGATCGTGCAATCTCTGCATCGCGCGAGCCTCGCGACCGGCGGAGCGGTGGGCATGCATGCAAACGTGCTTCGCGGTCTGAAAGACGAAACCGGCGATGGCGTCGGTGTTCTGCACTCGTCCGGCGCGGAGCGCCTCGATGACGCGGCGGAGCGTCTCCTGCGCGATGTCCTCGGCCAACGCGGCGTCGTTCACCCGGCGCGTCGCGAACAGCCGAATCCGGTCCCAATAGCGCGCCGCGAGCTCGGACTCGGTTGGCACGCCGGAAGCCGGCGGCCCGGTGGGATCCTGGTCCGGCCTGTAACGCTCACGATCGGTCGGGAACATCACGAACGCATGCGTCCGCTCGATGAACCCGGCACGGCCAACCGCTGCGGCATGGGCGACACGTTACCCCGCCCCTGGGAGCACGACAAGAGCGAGCGCATCGGTCACTCTCAGGAGGTGGTGGTATGGCTCGGCAAGGCCTGCAATCCGTCCGGATCGGGACGTTAGGTATCTCGGCGTTCGTGCTCCTCCTGTTCGCGAGCAGTGCCACGATGCTCGACGCGCAACGCCGGCCGGCGTCCGGGAGCCGACCTGCGTGGAAGGGAATCTGGGAGCCGGTGAGCTATCCCGAGGACGTTCACTTCACGGACGTCTTCTTCGTCAATCCGGAAGTGGGGTGGGCCACGAGCGGCTCCCCGTATGAGGGAGGGATGGTGATCCGCACTCGCGATGCCGGCGCCACCTGGGAGGTGCAGCTCGGCGATCGCGAGTCGAAGGAGCCCCTCTTCCAATCGCCGTACTTTCTCGATGAGACGACCGGGTGGGTGCTTCAGCCGACGGCGATCGGGAACTACAAGCTGCTGCGTACGACCGACGGCGAGGCCTGGCAGCAGGTCGGCGCAATCCACACCGACTGGGGCCTTCAAGGCTACGTCTTCCTGTCGAAGAGCGTGGGCCTCTACGTCGATGGAAACGACAACAGGGGTCGCATCGCGCGCACGACGGACGGCGGACGAACCTGGCGCGACGTTTTTCACTGCCAGGCCAAGGTCGTGATCGACGGGCTGTCACGCGACGTCAACTGCAACCTGAAGGCGCTCCATTTTCCCACCGCCACCGTGGGATATGCCGTCGGTGGCGCCCATGGCGCGAAACAGACGCTGTTCGTAGCCAAGACGGAGGACGGTGGCAACCGCTGGACACTGATCGTGGTGCCGGAGGTCGGGGGGGATCTCGAGGTCTATCACGACCAGGAGATCTTCTTCACGGACGAAAATACAGGCTACGCCCATTTGGCCGAGAAGCGGCTCTATCGCACGACGGATGGTGGGCGCACGTGGACCGGGCTCGTCGGAACGCCGGGACCGGAGATCAAGTTCGCCGATCCCGAGGTCGGGTGGTCATTCGACGGTCCCCGCTTGAGCTACACCACCGATGGTGGGAAGCGGTGGTCCTCCCGTGAGCTGTCGTTCCCGGCGGCGGTGCATGCGTTCAGCCTGCCACGTCGCAACCGCGGGTACGTCGTCGGCGAGCACGGGATGATCTTCCGCTACACGGTGGTGCCCGAGGCGGACCCCACGCCGCCGAGCGCGGTCGCGGGGCCGGCGATGCCGAGCTTCGAGTCGGAGCTCGACGACCGGGTCGAGACGGTGGACGACCAGGTGGAGGCGCTCGAAGCCCAGTTCGAGTCCGCCGCGGCGTCGTTCGCGGACACGACCGTCGTGGTCGACGCGTGCTGCATGCAATCGGTGAACAGCCTCCAGAGCACGGTCGACGCGCTCACGCCCCTCGTGCCGCAGTTTCTCGGGAAGTACCGGAACGTCAACCTCATTCTCGCCGGTCTGCAGTTCCTCGGGATCCTGCCGGATCACCTGGCGCAGGTGAAGGCGGCGCTGAAGACGCTTCGGCAGGCGCGCGGCCCCACGGCGACGGCCACGGCATTGACCGAGCTGTCCACCGCGATCGATGCGCTGACCGCGACCACTCGTCAGGCATTCCAG
The DNA here is from genome assembly GCA_036556765.1 of Gemmatimonadaceae bacterium. GTDB lineage: Bacteria > Gemmatimonadota > Gemmatimonadetes > Gemmatimonadales > Gemmatimonadaceae > JAICNG01. The sequence continues at coordinate 17,243 of DATBIU010000011.1, forward strand.
AAGGAGCCGATGCAGTACCTGGGCGCGAACGCATCGCCCCCGTCGGGCGGTGGAGCGAGCGCGATGACCGTGCAGAGCGATCCGCCGGTGGACGCAGCGCCGTCGGAGGCGGTCGCCGCCGACAGCAGCGCACCGAGTGAGGTGGAGGCGGAGGCGAAGCAGAGGGCGGCTGAGGAAGCGAAGAAGAAGGTCAAGGAGGAAGCGAAGAAGCGTCTCAGGGTCCGCCTCCCCCGATGACGGACAGACCGATGACGGACAGACTGAAGAAGGGCCTCGATCGCCGCGAGTTCCTGGGGCAGGCGTCGACTCGCTTTGCGTTGGGGAGCCTCCTCGTGCCGGATGACCTCGCCCAGTTCCTCGCGAGCTGGGTGGGTCCTCGCATGCTCCCGGTCGGATCCTCGGAGCAGGGTCGCTCCTTCGAGATGCTCGTGCTCGGGGATTCCATCATGTGGGGCCAGGGGCTGAAGGATGAGCAGAAGTTCTCGTATCGCGTGGAGCAGTGGGTTCGCGGACGCCTCCCCGGCATCGAGGTCCACCGCCACGTGCTGGCGCACTCCGGAGCGAAGATCAAGGCCAATCCGGTCGAGGACGCCAAGCCTCCGACCCATGGCGAGGTGCCGAACGCCTATCCGTCCATCACGGCGCAGCTCGCGAGCGCGCAGGCGGCGACCTTCCCGGCGCACCCACCGCTCGACCGACAGAACGTCGCGCTGGTGCTGCTCGATGGCGGCATCAACGACTTCGGGAGCAAGGCGATCCTGAACCCAGACCCGACCGTCGGACGCGCCTGGGTGAGACGGATCACCCGCGACCGATGCGTGGATCCCATGAAGGAGCTGCTTCCGGCGGTGGCAACGGCCTTCCCCAACGCCAAGGTCGTCATCACGAACTATTTCCAGATCGTGTCCGAGAAGAGCGACATGGTGTACCTGTGGGAGCTGCTTCGCTTCTGGGATGTCATCGGCGATGGCGTCAACGTGATGTCCGATCCCCTCCGCCAGAAGATGTCGGATCAGTCCCTGGCCTTTCATGAGGAGTCGACGGCTGGATTCCGGGAAGCGGTGAGCGAGACGACGCGCAGCCTCGCCGCGAGCGCGCAGCGCACTCCCGCCACGAGAGTGTCGGTGCAGCTCGACGGAATGTCGCGGTCTCCCAGCCGCGTGGCGCTCGCGGAGGTGCCGTTCGGCCCGCGGAACGCCTACGGAGCGCCCGAGACGTTCCTGTTCCACGTCAACGAGCCCGACCCCGCGGCCGGCGTCCGCAAGCCGGCGTGCATGAGTCAGGTGCCTAACGGCTCACCCGCCCTGCCGAGCTGCCTGCTGGCGGCGACGGGACACCCGAATGTCGAGGGCGCGCGCGCCTACGCCAGCGCGATCACCGGCGTGCTCGGGCGGTGGCTCCCCGAGTGGCAGGCGGCGTATGGGGTGGCGCCGCCCAAAGTCGCTCCCGGTGCGCGCAGCCCGTCAGCGATCAGGCGCCCCTGACGGCCGGCGGCTACAGCTCGGCGAGGAACTCGCTGACCACCTGATTGAACGCCGCGGGCCGCTCGATGTTGCTGACGTGGCCCGCGGCGGGAATGATCTCGAGGCGGCTTCCGGAGATCGCGGCGTGCATCGCCTGCGACTCGTTGGGCGGCGTCAGCACATCCTCTTCCCCCACCACGATCAGCGTCGGGACGTCGATCGTCGCCAGCGAGCTCGTCGCATCGGCGCGATGCATCATCGCGTCGGATGCGCCGACGATGCTGTCGACGCTCGCGCTCTCGAGCATCGCTCGCATCGTCGCCACGACGGACGGCTCCCGCTCGCGAGTCGACTTCCCGACCATTCCCGGGAGCAACGTACGTGCGACCGCGGTGGGGCCCTCGCGCCTCGCGAGCTCGATCGTCGCCCGCCGCTTTTGCTTCCCTTCCTCGGAGTCGGCGCCGGCACGCGTATCGGCCAGAATCAGTGCCGACGCGCGGTCCGGGTGAAGGCGCCAGAACGCCAGCGTGATGTATCCCCCCATCGACAGCCCGGCGATGATCGTCCGCTCGATCTCCAGGGCGTCCAGGAACCGCGCGAGGCCATCGGCCCAGGCGTCGATGCCGAATCGCTCTGGCATGTCGCTGTCGCCAAACCCCGGCAGGTCGGGCGCGATGACGCGGCTGTGCGCCGACAGCGCGCGCAGCTGCGGCGCCCACAGCCTTCGATGGTGCGGGAAGCCGTGAACGAGCACGACCGGTTGTCCCTCGCCCGTGTCATCGTACGCGACGCCGCGCGTCCCCACCTCGACTCGCATCGCGACAAGTTGGCGCCGCGGGGACGGCGCCGGAAGGCGGAAGAAACTAGAGGCGCTCGTCCATCGCCCTCGCTTCTCCCAGCCATCGCGCGTCGAACGTCGACCAGAACACCGTCGGACCGCGCTCGGTCCTCGCGACACGAAGCGCAACCGCGAACGCCTTCGCGCTGTACGTCGCATCGAGGCGCAGCCCGCTCGTCCGCTCCATGAGCGTGGCCGCCTCGGCGGTGAGCGGTGTCGCGCGTCCATATGCGCCGCCGTACGCATCGTGGACCACGCGGAGGGCCCCCCGTCGCACGCGCGGAAGCACGACCCCGCTGCTCCGGCGCACCCAGCGCGCGGTGGAGCGCGCATGCAGGAGCACGCGCGTGCGTCCGGTCGCGATCCGCGGAACGACTCTCGCGCCGATCACCTGGGTCGCCAACCCCGCCGCGGCAAATCCAAGGGCCAGCCCGGCCGCCGTCCCGCCGGTGCCGAGGGGGACGACGACCCGCGCCGGAGCCGGAAGCACACCGGCCTCAACCTGCTCGGCGAGCTCGAGGGCGGCGTTGACGTGTCCGAGTATGCCCCGCGGCGAGGTGCCGCCGAATGGAACCCACCGCGCCCGAAGAGTCACGCGCCGCAGCAGCGTGCGCAGAATGCCGGCCGCTGGCGTGCCCGACGTCTCGATCACCGCGCACTCGCGCGCCGACCGGCCCGCCACGTCGGTCGCGATCGGATGCATCTCGTGTCGCCAGCGAACGGCGTGCACGCGCGCACCCAGTCGCGATCCGTGCACGGCCGTCGCCAATACGTGCGTCGAGCCTTCGCCTCCCCCGGTCAGCAACAGGTCGCCCGGCTGCACGCCGGCGAGCAGGTACTCGAGCGCGCGCACCTTGTTGCCCCCGAGCGCAGACGACGCGAGATCGTCACGCTTGATCCAGAGTGCTGCGTCGAGGCCGGGAATCCGCAGCGACTCGACCGGCGTGGGATACTCGCCCAGCGCGATGCGCGGGATGCGCGCCAGGGCGGGGTACCGCCTGACGAGTGGGATGGCCTCCGCCGGTCGGCCGCCGCTCACGCCGCGCCCGCGGGAGCCTCCGTCGCCGGTTCCTCCTCGTCCGGCAGCACCGCCATGTCATCGCCGACGACGCCTTCGACGTACAGCATCTTCACCGGGACCATGATCGCCGCCAGCAAGGGAACCGCGACCATCAGCCCGAGGAAGCCGAACAACATCGCCATCAGCGCTTGCGAGACGACAGTCAACGCCGGTGGAATGTTCACGCCGCCCTTCATCAGCAGCGGGATGAGGAGATGGTTCTCGAGGAACTGGATGGCTCCATAGGCGATGGCGACGGCGAGCGCCTTGTCCGGCGAATCGAGAAACCCCATGGCGACGGCCGGAATGGCGCTGAGCAGCGGGCCGATCGTCGGAACGAACTCGAGCAGCCCGGCCAGCGCGCCTAGCGCGAACGCCGCCTTGACGTCCAGCGCCAGGAGGATCACGGTCGTGATCGTGCCGATGGTAGCCATCGCGATGAGCTGCGTCACCAGCCACTTCCGCAGCACCGTCGCGATCGCGCTCAACACCTCACCCGCTCGTTTCCGCGCGTGGTGCGGGAAGAGGTGCATGAGCCCGCCGTGGTACACGTCGGGCTCGGCCGCGATGTAGATGGCGAGAAAGACGATCAGGATGATCCCGGCGAACACCGCGAACGTCGACGAGAGAAAGGGGAAGAGGTAGCGCGCCACCCCGCTCACCTGCCGGCCCAGGCGGTCGCTCAGCGGCCCGTCACGCTGTGCCGCCGCGGTGACGCTGGTGTCACCGCCGGCCGACGGAGGCGCGGCCTGCTGCGCCGGGCGCACCACCGCGCTCGAGTCGAGCACGATGACCACGGTGTCGGTTCGAGTGGCCGCCGTATCTCCGGCGGCCGGAACCCGAGGCGCCTGCGCGACTTCGCTTCCGCCGAGGATGAGACCGAACATCCCCTGGCGCCGCTCGTTGAACCACTCCTCGACCTTGTCGATCGCCTGAGGGAGCCGCGTGCGCAGCTCGCGCGCCTGTTCCCGGAGTGTCGGCGCCATCCACGCGCCGAGCCCGAAGAGCAGCGCGAAGAACGCGACCACGATGAGGGATGCCGCCACGCCGCGCGGGATGCGAAACCGCTGAAGCTTGTCCACGCCGCCCTCGACGGCGAGCCCGAACAGCACCCCCAGAAACACCGTCAGCAACAACGGGTTGGCGAACCAGATGAGCTTGAGGAGAATCCACAGCCCCGCCAGCAGCGCGCCGGTCCGCAGGACATCGCGGCTCTGCCATCCGGGAACGCGCCGTCGCCGTTCCGGTGCGAGACCTTCGTCAGTCTTCGGAGTCATCTCATCTGCTCAGGGGAAGGGGAGGGCGCGTCACCGCGCCCGGAAGTGCCAGTACGCCACAACGTCCTTGGCGATGGGCAGATCGATGTGCGGTTCCTCGGGGGCGTCCGGCAAGACGTCGAGGAGCATCGGCACGAGACGCAGGGCATCGCGCTCACGGCGCAATCGCTCCTCGCGCGGAATGCCCCCCTGCGCCACCGACTGCAGCCGCTCGATCCACCGGCGGACCTCGCGCTCGACGTGCGGCTGCTCGTCCAGCGGAATGTCACGCCATCGGGCAACGGGGACGCCGTCAATGACGATCGCCCCGTCCTCCCGCACCACGGTCCGCGGGTTCAGCGGTTGGTCAGCCACCGGTTGATCATGCGCCACGCCGTCGGCCGCGCAAGAGACGCGCCCCTTCACTCACGCGGGCGCCACGGCGATACTTCGCATTCATGGCTCCGGAATCGACACGCCCCGCTCACAAGCCACCGGCACGGCGAGCGGGCTCTCATCAGCCGCTCTGGATCGACGCGCCCGAACACCTCGATCGGTTTCTGACATCGGTCTCGAGCGTCCGCGAGATCGCGCTCGACACCGAGGGTGCCAGCTTCCACCGCTTCGTCGACCGGATCTACCTCCTTCAGCTCTCTACCCGCGACGCGACCGCCGTCGTCGATCCCCTCGCCGTCGGACGCCCGGAGCGTCTTGGCGCCCTCCTCGAGGACCAGCGCATCGAAAAAGTCCTGCACGACGCCGACTACGACCTGCGGCTGCTGCATCAGGACTACGGCTGGAACACGCGCAACATTTTCGATACGCGCATCGCCGCCCAGCTCCTTGGGTTGACCGCGTTCGGCCTGGCGGCGCTGCTCGACCAGTACTTCGGCGTGCGGCTCGACAAGAAGCACCAGCGCGCCGACTGGTCGATGCGCCCACTCACACCCGGCATGCTCGACTACGCGGCACAGGACACCATGTACCTCCTCGAGCTGCGCGATCGCATGCGTGAAGCGCTGGAACGAGCGGAACGGTGGGAATGGGCGCTGGAGGAATTCCAGCGGCTGGAGGGACTGCGGTGGGAAGATGAGGAGGCGGGAGCTGCCTTCTTTCGCGTGAAAGGCGCGCGCGATCTCTCGCGGCGCGAGCTCGCCCGTCTCCGCGAGCTCGTGCAGTGGCGCGACGCGGTCGCGGCGGAGCTCGATCGCGCGACGTTCAGGGTGGTGGGGAACGAGGTGCTGCTCGAGGCCGCGCGCCGCGCGCCGCGCACGGTCCCAGAGCTGCTCGAGATCAAGGGAGTGCCGCGTGCGCTCGCGGAGCGTCGCGGCCGCGAGCTCCTCGATGCGATCAAGCGCGGGGACGCGGTGCGCGAAGCCGACCTGCCCAGGTTTCCACGGGGACAGCGCTGGGACCGCGACGCGGACTTCGAGGAGAAGGTCGCCCGGCTCAAGCGCGTACGCGACGACGTCGCCAAGCGGCTCGCGATCGATCCGGGCTTTCTGTGCTCGCGTGACAAGCTCGAGGCGATCGCGCGGCGAAAGCCAGACACCCTGGACGATCTGGCGGAAGTGAAAGACCTGCGCCGCTGGCAGGTGGGGGTGCTGGGGGCCCAGTTTCTCGAGGCGCTGCGCGCAGGGCCAAAGGCCAGTGGCCAGGGGCCCGGGCGAGCCTAGCCTGCGCTGCGCACCTGGGCCAAGGGAAGGGCCGGGCGAAGGGCCAGGCGAAGGGCCACGGGCCAAGGGCCGGGGGCCAAGCACTAAGGGTATGGTGCGGTCACCCGGCCCTTCACCCGCCCCCTGGCCCCTGGCCCTTGGCCCCTGCCCCTGTCAGATCCCCAAATACGCCCGAATCCGGGGCTCTATCCGGTCCGGAGTCCAGAACGGCGTCCAGACGAGATTCACCTGCACGTCCTCGACGCCAGGGATCGTCCGAACCGCCTCCTCTGCCCCCGTCATGATCTCGGGACCCGACGGACAGCCGGGCGACGTCAGGCTCATGTCGACGTTCACCTTCGCGCCATCGACGCGAACGCCGTAGACGAGTCCCAGGTCGACGATGTTCAGGTTCAGCTCCGGATCCTTCACTCGCCGGAGCGCCATCTTCACCTGCTCCTCGCTCGGCGGCTCGGCGGCGTCGCCGGCTGCTGTCATGTCAATCTCGGTCATCAGCGCCCCCGGTCCCGTTCGCCCTCAACATCACCGAACCGCCCCGCCGAAACAACCCACCCGCCGCTGAGTCGCGCAGGGCCACGGACAGCCGAACGCCGAATGACCCGAATATCAACGCGAATTACGCGAATCGCGCTGCGCGCTTTGCGATCGGCTTCCCACGAACAAGGAATGGGTTGTTGTGCTCGCGCCGAGTACTGCCCGGCGCCGGGGGCAATTCGTGTTGTTATACGGGTCAGTTGGCAGTTCGGGTGTCCGTGGCCCCGGCATTCGAAACATCCCGGAGATCCGCGAAGATCCAAAAAAAACCGAGCGGCCAGCTCGCGCTGGACCGCCCGTAGCCGCCGTCGAACCCGTCAGGGAGCGAGCGAGCGGATTCGCTACCCTCGCGGACGCGCTGATGTGGCCGCGGTCGACTTCGCGGCCGGCTTCTTGACCGGCGCCTTCACCGCTTTCTTGGTGGTCACGCGCCGCGCGCCTCGCCGGTTCTTCGACGACTTCGAGCGCTGAACGCGCGCCGGACGATTCCACCCCGACGCCTTGTCGGCACGGAACGCGCGCGGCATGGCCAGCACGTGCTGCGGATCGTCGGTCACCGAGAGCGCCGCGAGGTCGGCCACGTCGGCGCGAACATCCGAGATCACCTTCGCCGGACGACGGGCTCGCGCCGCGTGCACGCGGTTCGTGAGCAATACCACGAACAGCTCGCGATCGGGGTCGATCCAGAGCGACGTCCCCGTGTAGCCGGTGTGGCCGTACGAGCGACCGCTGAGATACGCGCCCGAGCCTCCGCCGTTGTCCTCGGCGGTGTCCCAGCCTAACGCGCGCGTCCCGGCCGTGCGGCGCGTGAACAGTGCAATCGTCGAGTCGGACACGATGCGGACGCCGTTGTACTCGCCCCCGTTGAGCATCATCTGCGCGAACACCGAGATGTCGCTCGCGGTCGAGAACAGGCCGGCGTGACCGGCGATTCCGCCGAGCGCGTATGCGTTCTCGTCCGCCACCTCCCCGCGGAGCGGGTAGCCGCGCGGCGGCGAGACGTCGGTGGGCGCAATGCGCGGGCGAAGCTCCGGCACCGGGCGGAAAAACGTCGACGTCATCCCGAGCGGCTCGAAGACGCGCGTGTTGAGGAAGCGGTCCAGCCCTTCACCGCTCACGGTCTCGACAACCATGCCGAGCAGGACCATCCCGAGATCGGAGTACTCGAAGCACACCCCGGGACGGCACTGGAGGGTGGCGTCGACGACACCCAGCCGCGCCTCCTGCGGGTTCGTCGCCAGCTTCCAGAGATCGCGGCTCGCGGGGAGCCCCGACCGATGCGTCAGCAACTGGCGAACGGTGATCGAGTCCTTCCAGCCACCCGTGAACGCCGGGAGATACTCGACGACGCGCGCGTCGAGGGAGACGCGGCCTTCGTCGTACAGAATCATGATCGCGGTCGTCGTGCCGACGACCTTGGTGAGCGACGCGAGGTCGTAGATCGACGCGTCCGGGTCGACGCGTGACGCATCTTTCGCCCAGCTCAGACGCCCGTAGCCCTTCGAGAACACGGCCGCGCCGCGACGGCCGACGATCACCGACGCACCCGGAAAGCCGCCCGCACGAATGCCGCGCCCCACCACGCGATCGATCGCCGCGAGGCGCTTGGCGGACATGCCTACGGCCGCCGGATGCTTTCCGGGCAGGCCGTCGCCAAAGCCGAGCGCGAGTGCAGCGATGAGGGAAACCAGCACGTCGTGGCTCCGTAGGATACGGGACTCGAGCGGTTCTTGGCGGCCCTGTCGGGGAACTGCCATCCGCTTGATCTCACGGGAGATACAAGCGAAGCCCGCCTTATGTTCCAGGGCGGGCGCTCCGTGGGCGAACCGGACGACCGAAGGGAAGCCGCTGCCAGTCCAACACGCTGCAGCCGGCTCATTTGAGAGACGAGTGACCCATGTTGCGGTCACCCTGCAACATGCCACAACAAGAACGGCCGTTCCTCCCCTCCAGCACCGCCAAATCCGTTCGTCGACGAAAAAAGGCAACCCTCGTACCAACTCCTCGTGACTCATCCCGCAGAGAAGACGGCATGGAATCAGACCAGCTGCTGATCAGGCGCGCCATCGATGGCGACGAGCGGGCACTGCGACAGCTATGGTCGCAGTATGCGCCGCGCATCGACGCGGTCGTCAAACGTCTCGCCGGGGACCCGGATCTCGCGGCGGACATCGCGCAGGACGTGTGGATACAGATCTTCCGGGCGCTGAAGACCTACCGGGGTGACGCTCAGTTCGGCACGTGGGCGCACCGCATCGCCGTCAACCGAACGCTCAACGCGCTCCGCAAGGTGAGGCGTCTGGCGAAAGTGGAAATGGACATCGAGGAGGACAGCGTGTCGGTCGAGATGGATTCGGACCGGGCGTTCGTCGCCGCCTCGATCGAGGAGGCGGCGCGCAAGCTCCCGGACGGCGCACGGACCGTTTTCATGTTGCACGACGTCGAGGGATACACGCACGAGGACATCGCGCGCGAGCTGGGGATCACCCCTGGAGCGTCGAAGTCCCAACTGTTCAAGGCACGCGCGAAGCTTCGCCGGCTGCTCGCGCACCTGGTCGATCACCTGCCGGCACCGAGTCGAGCTCATGTCGCACCTGCATCCTGAACGCCTGGCCGCGCTCGCCGACAGCGAGCCGACGGCGGCCGAGGCGGCGCACCTTTCGTCGTGCTCGTCGTGCGCCCACGAGATCGCGGCGCATCGGCGGCTCCTCATGCTCGCCTGGCAGGAGCGGGAAGCGCTCTCCGCTCCCCTTGCCTCGTGGAGCACACTGGCCGAGTCGCTGAGGGGCGAAGGGATTCTCCGCGACACGGCGTCGAGCGCATCGCGTGGTGGCGGAGGTCATGGCGGAGGCGTTCGATCCCCATGGTGGCTCCAGGCCGCCGCGGCCGCGGTGCTCCTCGTTGGCGGATTCGGGATCGGTCGCCTCGCCCCCGCGGCGATGGGCGGCGCAGGCGCCACGGCCGAACCGCCGGTGGAAACGACGCGCCTCGCATCGAACGCCGACACGACCGTCACCTTCCGCTCGACCGCCGACGCCATCTCGGTGCTCCAGCGCGCGGAACGGGATTATCGGATGGCGATGATGTATCTGGCCGGGCAGGACACGGTCACACCGGCCGCTGATGATCCGGACATCTACCGCGCGCGGCTCGCCGCGCTCGACGAGATGGCTGGGGTGGCGCTCAGTGCCGTGCACCAGGCGCCGCAGGACCCGTTGATGAACCGCTACTATCTGTCCACGCTTGGCGCGCGGGATGCGACGCTCCGACAGCTCGGAGAGCGGCTTCCCGAGAACGTGCAGCTCGTGGGCTTCTGAGGAATACGAAGCATGACACGCATTAGACTGCGCGCGATCGCGATCGGGATGCTGGCGGGAGCGCTCGGTGTTCCGGCCATGGGCGCGGCACAGGAGACCAAGTGCACGTCCTGCGAGGCGGAGGATCGCGAACGCGCCGTTCGACGCTATCAGCAGGAAATCGAGCGCGTGCAACGCGAGCTCGCCGTGATTCAGCGGCAGCTTGCCGCCGCCGAGTCGAGCGTCGACAGCGCGACGGCGCGGCGCCTCAACGAGCGGATGCAGCAGGCGATCGAGAAGCTCACTCGCACGTACGCCCGACAGGCCGCGCAGCTGCAGTCGCTCTCGGAGCGCTCGTGGACGGCGGTGATCGCTCCCACACCGCCGCCGGGCCAGTATATGACGCAGGCCATCGATGGCTATATCGGTGTGCTCTGGTCGGCGAGCGTACACGTGGAGAAGCCGGACAAGGGCGATGCGCTCTGGACGTTCCACGACTATCCGCAGGTCGAGGCGGTTGAGCGCGAGTCCCCGGCGGAACGGGCGGGGATACTGGTTGGCGACATGATCGTCGCCTTCGACGGCAAGGACCTCCGGCGCGGGAAGATTCCGATGAACGCGGTGCTGCGCCCGGGGAATACCGTGACGGTGCGTCTCACGCGCGATAATCGCACTCGCTCGGTGGACGTGAAGGTCGCGGAACGGCCGCGGGTTGCGGTCCGGAGCAGAACCCCAGTTCCATACGGAGTGAGGGTTCCGTCGGAGGAGTTTCCGGACGTCGTCGTGACGCCGGCTCCGCCCTCGCCGGCGACCCCTCGAGCCGCGGTCGCTCCGCTGCCGCCGATGGGTATGCTCTCCGGCTTTACGGTTGGGGCGGAGCTGATCCCCCTCGACGCCACCCTCGGCGAGCCGTATGGAACGGAGCACGGACTCCTGGTGCTGCGCGTGGGGCCTCGTACGCCCGCCGCGCGCGCGGGGATTCAGAAGGGTGACGTGCTCATCGCCGTCGATGGCCGCGAGCTTCGCTCCGTTCCCGCCCTCATCCGCGCCGTGGAACGTTCGGAGAAGGGCACGCTGCGCCTGGAGCTGCTGCGGAAGCGCGAGCGGAAGGTCGTGGTGATGGACTGGTGAGGGGCTGAAGGGATCGAAGGGGTCGAAGGGATCGAGGGATCAGGGGATCAGGGGGTCGGAAAGCGCGGCGGCTGCTTCGCAGCCGGCCGCGCTCATCAGATGAGCGCCGCGGCTTCACCGCGGCGCCTTTCCACCCCCTGATCCCTCGATCCCCTGATCCCTCGATCCCCTGATCCCTCGACCCCCTGATCCCTCGACCCCTCAGGCTCTCACTCCACCTTCCTGTCCCCCGGCACCAACGACGCATGTATCGCCAGCGCGGCGACGGCGCCGCCGCCGGCGGCCGCGATCGCCAGGTGCGGACCCGGGGTGATGTCGCCGGCCGCGAAGACGTTGCGGACCGACGTGCGATACTTGTCGTCGACGACGATCAGCCCCTCGTCATCCCGCTGGCATCCGAGCTGCACCCCGAGGTCATCCGCCGGGTAGTGACCGATCGCGAAAAAGACGCGCTCGCATTCCACCACCGCACCACCGGCCAGCACGAGCGCTCGCACCTCCGCGCCATCGGACTCGAGGGCCTCGAGCGGCTCCTCGACGACCGGGATGTGCAGCGCGTCGAGCTTCGCCCGCACGCGCGGTTCCATGCCGGCGGGCTTCCCGTTCGTGCAGATCACGATGTCGCGCGTCCACGTCGTTAGGGAGAGTGCCATCCCGGCCGCGCTGCGTCCGGAGGCGATGACGGCCGTGCGTTTGTCCCGCGCTTCGTGCCCGTCACAGTCGGGGCAGTGATGAACGGTCTGACCGTAGCAGCGGTCGAGCCCCGGCACCTGCGGCCACACATCCTTGATCCCGATCGCGAGCAGGAGGCGGTGCGAGTTCAGCGTTTGCCCGCCCTCCAGTGTCGTGAGGAACCGCTCTTCTTGCTCCTGCCGGACAGTGCTCACACATCCGTCGATCAACACGGCGCCGTATCGCGCCGCCTCCGCGCGCCCGCGCTCGCGTAGCTCAGGCGGCGTAATACCGTGAAGGCCCAGATAGCCATTGATCCCTCGCGCCTCCCAGTTACGTGGGTCGCGGGAGTCGACGACGACGACGGAGTGGAGATAGCGCGCGAGAAAGAGGGCGGCGGTGAGCCCGGCCGGGCCCCCGCCGACGATCGTGACATCGTATTGCTGTGACATGCCGAGCCCAAATGCAAAAAGCGAACGAGGAACAAAAAAAGTGAGGAGTGAGGAAATCGATTTCCTCACTCCTCACTGCTCATTCCTCGTTGCTCTTCCGGCTACTTCAATGATCCGGGAGGTAGCGAATACAGGAGTCTCAGTGTCGCACGGTCGGCCTCCGACAGCGCACGCACCCGTACCTTCGGCGTCATGATGTTCGTGGTGTCCATCGTGTGGTCGAGGCCGAGGAGGTGGCCCACCTCGTGGAGCGCGATCGCCTTTATCGCACTCCCGTCGAGCACCTCGCCACCGTTGTGGTGCAGCGCGATCGTGATCGTGCCGTTCACGATCCACCAATGCCGGTCGCGCGCCCACAGCGTCTTTCCGCTGATGGCGTCGGTGAACTGCTCGGTCCAGGTCACGTGAATGTCGGCGTCCGCGGAATCCGTGACGAAGGTGAAGCGCACGGGGATTCCGGCGAGCGACCACTCCATGAACGCGTCACGCACGCGGCGCACGTGAGTGGAGTCCCAGCTCCTCAGGCCCCGGCCATGCCCGACCCAGACGCGGAGCGGGTTGACGCGCCGCTCCGGCCAGCGGGCCAGCGAGGAATCGCGCTCGATCAGGATCTCGTGGATGTACGTGCCGGCCGCGCCTTCGCGGATTCGCCGCCAGATCTCCTCATTGTCGCGAGCGGGGGCGGGGGCGACGTCACCCGCGACGACCGCGGCCAATCCGCCCTTGCGCGCGGCGCGGTTGACCTTGCCAGGCCGCTCGACGGTGGCCACCTCGAGCTGTGCGCTCTCAGTGGTCGCCGTGATCCGCGATGCGCTCACCGCCTGGGTGGCCACGAAGCCGATCATCGCGATCACGATCGAAAGGAGAACGAGCTCGAAGCGCTTCATGGCGGGATACCAAAGGCGGGAAAGGTGGCCCGTAGAGGCCGGCGAGGTACGGCTCGACCAGCGTGAAGAGGTGGTTCGGTGTCTCCAGAGAGGGCAGATGACCGGCGCCAGAAATCGGCGCCAGCGAAGCCCCCGGCAGGTTTGTCACGAGATCCCGCGCCATGGTGACGGGGAGCGGGTCTCGCTCTCCGTGAATGACGAGCGTGGGGCGGGCGAGGGCACGGACGTCCCCGAAACCAATCATACCCCGAACTTCGCAAACGTGCCGCGATCGCGAATCCGGTCCGACTAGTCGTGTGGAAGCGAGCGGTCCTGCGTTCGGCGGGACGCGACCGGGCGGTCGCGCGGCGTCAGGGCAGGTGGCAGAGGAACGTCACGCGGAGGGTGTCAGCGCTTTCCGGGGCCACCGAGCAGAAGACGTTCATCTCGAGCACGCGACGAACCGCTCGGACCTCGGCCTCGCTCACCTGGGGGACTCCCCGAAACACCAACTCCACCGTCTGCTGATCGAGCGGGGTAATCGTCACCGGCCGGCCGGCGATCCAGCCGTTCTGATCAGCCGCGGGGAGATGCTCGGCAAGCCGCTGCTGGATGCCGACGATCAGCTCGTTCTGCGAAGTGGTCAACACGGGTCGGGGTGTGTAGTGTGTAATGGATACTCACCCTCAGCCCGGAATCAATCATGTCGCTCCTCGGTCCCGCCAGCCCTCGCCAGCTCAGCCTGGGCATCGCCCTCGTCCGGGTCATCACCGGCGTGATCTTCATCGCGCATGGATACCTGAAGTTCTTTGTCATGGGTATCCCGGGCACGACGGGCTTCTTCAGCCAAGTGGGCGTCCCCGCGCCAGCCCTCATGGCTCCCTTCGTCGCGTCGCTCGAAGTCGCAGGCGGAATCGCACTCGTTCTCGGCGTGCTCACACGCCTGGCCGCGCTCGGCCTGGCGATCGACATGCTGGTCGCGATCTTCCTCGTCCGCCTCGAGGGAGGGTTCTTCGCGCCGAACGGAGCGGAGTTCGAGATTCTGCTGTGCGTGGCGTGCGTCGCCCTGGTGATCGCGGGCGCCGGCGCGCTGAGCGTTGACGAAGGCATCGCGCGACGCCGGTCGTCCGAGGTCGGCGATCCGTACGCTCGAACGCCGTGACTGCGCACGCCACCGGCGGCGCGGGCAATTTCACGGTGCCGCCGCCGGCATACCGACTTCCCGCCGACCTCCGATTGGATCGCGTTCGCCTTCAGGTCGCGGATCTCGGCCGGTCGATCGCATACTACGAGCGCGTGATCGGACTGCGCACGATCGCGACGACGGATTCGTCGGCGACGCTCACCCCTCACGGCGATGACACGCCGCTGGTGGAGCTTCGCGAACGCCCCGGCGCGACGCCGGTGCCACGGCGCGGACGGCTCGGGCTCTTTCACTTCGCCATCCTGCTCCCCGATCGCGCAGCCCTTGGCCGCTTTGTGACGCACCTCGCCCGCATCGGCGAATCCGCCGGCATGTCGGACCACTTGGTGAGCGAGGCGATCTACCTGAGCGATCCCGACGGCCTCGGGATCGAGGTCTACGCCGACCGTCCCCGAAGCGCGTGGCGTACCGAGGGACGAACGATCGCCATGGCGACGTTGCCCCTGGACGCGAAGGATCTCGTGCGCGCCGGCGGAGACGAACCGTGGGCCGGCGCACCGCGCGGGACACGCATCGGTCACGTGCATCTCCACGTGGGCGACCTCGGGATGGCGGCGTCGTTCTATCACGCCGGCCTGGGGCTCGACAAGGTGAACGTCGAGTATCCGGGCGCGCTGTTCATGTCGGCGGGCGGATATCATCACCACCTCGGAACCAACACCTGGGCGGCCGGAGCGCTGCCGGCCACGGAGCGCGACGCGCGGCTCATCGACTGGACGGTGGCGCTCCCCTCGATGAAGGATGTGACCGAGGCGGCGCAATCGCTGGCGTCATCGGGATTCGAGATCAGGAGCGAGGGCACCGGCGCTGTGGCGACCGACCCGTGGGGGACGGAGGTTCGCCTGACCGCCCAGTAAAGGGTGCTCAGGGTGCTCAGGGTGCTCAGGGTGCTCAGGGTGCTCAGGGTGCTCAGGGTGCTCAGGGTGCTTCCAGCGCTTCTTCCAGCGCTTTTGCCAACGCCTCTCGAACCTTCCTTGACAAAGCGTGTTATAACACGTAGTTTCGTTGCATGACGCCCGACCTCCAGGAGGACATTCGCCAGCGGAAGCCGTTCACCAGCCTCGAGCAGGAAGCTCAGCTCAGTGTGGTGCGCACGGCCTCGCTCCTGGTCGATGCGTTCGAGCAGATGCTCAAGCCGTTCGGGATCACGGCCACGCAGTACAACGTTCTCCGCATCCTGCGCGGCGCCGAGCCGGACGGACTGTGCCGGAACGAGCTCCGCGACCGCATGCTGACGCGCATGCCCGACGTGACCCGTCTCCTCGACCGGATGGAGGATGCAAAGCTCGTCGCCCGTGCGCGCGACTCCGACGACCGCCGACTGGTTTCGACGAGGATCACCGCCAAGGGGCTGCGCGTGCTCGACGAGGTGGACTCTGCGGTAACCGCGGAGCACATGCGTCGCTTTCATCACCTCGGGCGAACCCAGCTCAGGACGCTGATCGACCTGCTGAGCGCGGTTCGAGAAAAGCTGTAGGTGCGCCGCAACCGGACCGGCCAATGACGCACATTCGCGGCATTCACCACGTCACCGCGATCGCGAGCGATCCCCAGCGCAATCTCGACTTCTACGCCGGCGTGCTGGGGCTCAGGCTGGTGAAGCGGACGGTCAACTTCGACGATCCGCAAACTTATCACTTCTACTACGGTGACGACGCTGGGCATCCGGGAAGCATCCTGACCTTCTTCCCCTGGCCGGGCGCGCGGCGCGGACGCCAGGGGACCGGACAGGTCGCGGTGACGTCGTTCGCCGTGCTTCCCGCCGCCCTCGGATTCTGGATCGAGCGTCTGCTGCGACATGGTGTGAAGTACGACGGTCCGGCGAGGCGTGGGCCGTCGGGTGCGGACACCGAGGCGGTCATTGCATTCAAGGATCACGACGGGTTGATGCTCGAGATCGTCGCGCACGCCGGTGCCGAGGCGCGGCCGGCGTGGGGCGACGCTCCGGGGATCGCGCACGAGAACGCGATTCACGGTTTCCATGGAGTGACACTGTGGGTTGGCGACGGCGAACCGTCCGAGAAGGTGCTGGTCGACACGCTTGGCTTCCGTCCGGTCCGCGAGGAACGGGGCACGCGTCGCTTCGAAGCCGGCGAGGGCGGGCCCGGGACCTTCGTCGATGTCCGATCGATCGGCGGGTTCGTGCAGGGTGCGGGCGGCGCGGGCACGGTGCACCACGTGGCGTGGAGCGTCGCGGATGATGCCACGCAGCTGGCGGTTCGCGAGCGGGTCGTGGGCGCGGGGCTGCATCCCACACCGGTCATCGACCGCACCTACTTCCAGTCAGTGTATTTCCGGGAGCCGGGTGGCATCCTCTACGAGCTGGCGACGAAGACCCCTGGGTTCGCGATCGATGAGCCGATAGAGCGCCTCGGTGAACGGCTGATGCTGCCACCGCAGTACGAGCCACATCGCGCCGAGATCGAAGCCGTGTTGCCGCGGATTCACCTTCCGGTTTCTTCGTCCGCGGCGTCGGTGCTCGCGGAGAGCGATGGGCCGGAGGACGTGAGCGGAGACGCCCTTGGGTTCGTGCACCGGTACGTTCCCCCCGAGTCGGGATCGGAGCTCGCCGGCGGCACGACGTTGCTCCTCCTGCACGGGACGGGCGGGGACGAGAACGACCTCATCCCACTCGGGCGCAGTCTCCTTCCGGGCGCGGGATTACTGAGCCCGCGCGGCAAGGTGCTGGAGCGCGGGGCGCCGCGATTTTTCCGTCGCCTCGCTGAAGGCGTGTTCGATCTGGAAGATCTGGCGCGTCGCACGGAGGAGCTCGCCAGCTTCGTCGAGGCGGCGACGGCCGCGTACGGGCTCGAGCGCGACGGAATCGTCGCGGCGGGGTTCTCGAACGGGGCGAACATCGCGGGGAGCCTGTTGTTGCGGCGGCCCGGTCTGCTACGGGGCGCGGTGCTCCTGAGCCCGATGGTGCCTTACGAGCCGGAGGAGTTGCCGAACCTGGAGGGAACGTCGGTGTTCATCGGCGCCGGACGAAGCGACCCGATTGCCCCCGCTGTCCAGGTGGAGCGGCTGGCATCGATGCTGCGGGACGCCGGAGCCGATGTCGCGGTGCACTGGCAGAATGCCGGGCACACGGTGACCAAGGACGAGCTCGACGCGGCCCAGCGCTGGATTGCGCAGCACATAACGAGCCGCGCCGGGGGCGAGCACCTCCGCTAGGTGCACGCTCGTCCAAGGACCGCCAGCACGGGGAGGTGGTCCGATGGAAAGCGACCGTCCCAGCTGTCGGGGAGAATCCCGTGCGACAGCACGGGGATTGGCGTCGACACGAGCACGTAGTCGATGCGCCGCCCCGGCTCGATGGCCTGGAAGGCGTTCCATGTCGACGTCGGCCCGTAGTGGCCATCGCGGCTCGCCGCCAACGCATCGCGTAGCGGGGCGCTCGCGCTCGCGATCGTATCCCGTGTGAAGATGCGATAGGGTGCACTCTGCGGGTCGGCGTTGAGGTCTCCGGTGACGATGACCGGGAGACGGCCGGCGATGGAGCCGAGGCGGAGGCGGATGAGGCGTGCACTCTCCTGGCGTGCCTGCTCACCGATGTGGTCGAAGTGCGTATTGAGATGGACGTGCGTGCATCCGGTGCGCCGATCCCGGAAGCGCCCCCAGGTCGCGATGCGCTCGATGGCCGCATCCCACCCCTTGCTTCCAGGGGTCTCCGGCGTCGCAGACAGCCAGAACGTTCCGCTGTCGAGCAGCTCGAGTCGATCGGTGCGATAGAGGATCGCGCTGAACTCCCCGCCTGCGTGGCCATCCGCGCGCCCGACGCCCACTCGCGCGAAGCCTGGAAGGCGTGCGTCGAGATCGGTGAGCATGTGCGCGAGCGCCTCCTGCACACCCACCGCGTCTGGCGCATGGAAGCGAATGAGCGCCGCCACCCAGTCGCGCCGATGAGGCCACGCGTTAGGTCCATCGCTCGCCACGTCGAGCCGAAGGTTGAACGTCATCACGCGGAGGGGAGACGCCGGCGAGTGCTCCGGGGGCGCGACACCGGCCCCCGGCGTCGCGGTGCGGCACCCGCCCAGGGTGAGCGTCGCGACCAACAGCGAGCAGGTGAGGCGACAGGTCAGGGACGACATCGTGTTTCCTCCATGCGTGCTGCGCAGTCATCGCGGTATGCGAATCCCACGGAGTGCTCGAGTTGTCCTGCTCATCCTGGTCGCCACCGCCGCGCGCGGATCGGCGCAGGAGCCGCCCGAGGCCCTGACTCAATTCCTGCGCGACGCGATCGGCCTCGACGCCACGCAGCTTGCCCTGGTCGAGCGAGGCGAGGCGGTCGTAAAGGTCATCGAGACGCAGAGCCCGCGCGACGTCGCGATCTTCGGCATCATCACCGCCAGCGCGTCGCGCGAGTCCTACGTGCGCCACCTCTCCGACTTCGAGCGATCGCTGCGAGCTCCTGCCCGCACCCGTCTTGGGATCTTCAGCGAGCCTGCCACTCTCGCCGATGTGGAGTCCGTCAGCCTCGCGCAACAGGACGCCAACGATCTGCGAAAATGCCGGCCGGGCAAGTGCGATTTCAAGCTCCCCGCGACCGAGATGGCGCGAATCCAGGAGCGCATCGACTGGACGAACGGAGATCAACGAGCCCAGGTGACGGGCTACGCGCGGCAGCGCCTCCTCGATTATGCAACCGACTATCGCGCTCGTGGCGATGCGGCGATGGTCGTCTACGACGACCGCGGAAACGTCCGCGCCAGCGACGCGTTCGCGGACCTGCTCGCGCAATCGCCGTACGTCTACAAATACGCTCCCTCGCTCGCCCGGTATCTGGCCGCGTACCCGCGGACGAAGCTCGAGGGCGTGCGCGACGTGCTGTTCTGGGCGGAAACCGCGGCGCCGCGCATGCGTCGCACGCTGACGGTCTCACACCTCGCGGTGTATTCGCCACCCGAGCTGCCGGGCACGACGCTCGCTGCCGCAAAGCAGATCTACGCCAACCACTACTTCGAGGCCGCGTTCGATCTGACGACGATCGTGGACCGGGCAGCCCCGAACGGCTCGGCCGGAATCTACCTGCTCGTGCTGCGTCGGTTCCGCTTCGACAACCTGCCCAGCGGCGGCCTCCTCAACATTCGCGGGAAGGTGATCGGAAGCCTCGAGAATCAAATGCTGGCCGACCTGGTCCGGGACAAGGCGACCGCGGAGGAAAGGCAGGCGCGGTAGCGGGCGGTGCCTGCACACGAGATCCCCTCGCGAGCGGGCTAGACCGCGCGCTCCATCGCGACTTCTGCCTCGAGGAGCGCGCGGTCCCGTCCCACCGTTACCGTCGCCATGGTACGGCCCCCCGCCCGAAACGACACGGCCGCATCGCGGGCGTCGAGGTCGCCCTCGATCTCGACCGCATCCCACGATTCCGCGTGACCGGCATACCTGAGCGTCAGGTCGTAGTGCGCACTCCAGAAGAACGGGATGGCCGCGAATCGCTCCCGCGCCCCCAGGATGTTGCGCGCCGAGGTCTGTCCCTGTCGCTCGGCCGCCACCCAGTGCTCGATGCGAATGAGCGCTCCCGTTCGTGCGTCCGGGTAGCGCGCGACGTCGCCGGCGGCGAACACACCCTTTGCCTGCGTCTCGAGGTAATCGCTGACGAGAACACCGCGATCGATGGCAAGGCCCGCTGCCTGAGCGAGGCCAACGTTCGGGCGAACGCCAACGCCGGCGACCGCGAGGTGCGCCTCGAGATGCTCCCCGCCGTCGAGAATGACGCGCTGGCCGTCGATCGAGACGGGCTTCTTCCCGAGGTGGAAGATGACGCCATGCTCCTCGTGGGTGCGCTGCACGAGGCGCGAGAGCTCGACCCCCAGGATGCGCTCGAGCGGACGCGCCTCCGGTGCCACGATGTGCACCTCGAGGTTTCGCGCGCGCAGCGAGGCGGCGACCTCGAGTCCGATGAAGCTCGCGCCCACCACGACGGCGACGGCGCCCGCGCCGGCCGCGTCCGCGGCCTTGATGATCGCTCGACTGTCGGAGAGCGTTCGAAGCGTCCGCAGCGGAAGGCGATCCGACGCGGGCATCGGTAGCTGCACCGGAGAGGCCCCCGTCGCGAGCAGCAGCGAATCAAAGGACACCGCCGAGCCGTCGTCGAGCGTGACGCGGCGCCTCGACAGGTCGAGGCGGGTCGCGGTCCGTCCGAGTCGCACCTCGATCTCGCGATCGCGAAAGAATTCGGGCGGTCGGAGCGAGACCCATTCCTCGGGCGCGCTTCCGGCGAGGTAGTCCTTCGAGAGATTGGGGCGATCCACAGGCGCATCGCGATCGCCATCGACCATCGTTATGCGGCCCTCGTACCCTTCGCGGCGAAGGGTGTCGGCCGCGACGACGCCGGCGGCACCCGCGCCGACGATGACAACCGATGCGGGCACGGGTGCGGCGGAGCGCGTCCTCTGCTGTGTGCGTGCCGGTGTCGCGGCGACGCGGTCGGTGACACGCACCTGCCCATCGCGCTCGTCCACATCCCAGCATGGGAGATCGTCCAGCGCCGGTGGTCGCTCGAGCCCGGCGGTTGTGACGTTGAACGCGGCGTGATGCCACGGACACCGCACCATCTCCCCAACGAGCAGTCCATCGACGAGGGGAGCGCCATAGTGCGGGCACTGCCCTCCGACGGCGTAGCAGCGGCCGTCTACACGCGCCACCAGGACCGAGTCGTCACCGACGTGCCCGGCGAGGAGCCCGCCTTCGGCAATGAGATCGGACGCGACGCCAGCCGAAAGGTCAGGCCCCGCGGGGCGCTCGGATTGATCGCTCACACATGACTCCGCTGGGACAGTCCCGGAAAGCATGCCCACGAATCGTTCGCGACGCTACGCACACTCGGTGTACGTCGCGCGGCAGCCTGCGGATTGGTCGGGGCTCCTGTCCGAAAATGGCTAGCCACGCTGGAACGATGACCTAGATTCAGGTCATGACGCACGATCCCGCTGCACTTTACAGCGCCCTCGCCGCTCGCGACCCGCGGTTCGATGGCGTGTTCTACGTGGGGGTGACGTCCACGGGCATCTATTGCCGCCCGGTGTGCACGGCGAAAACACCAAAGGCCGCGAACTGTCGCTTCTTCCGGAGTGCGGCGGCGGCCGAGAAGGCGCGTTTCCGGCCGTGCCTTCGCTGCCGACCGGAGCTGGCGCCCGGCAACGCCCCAGTGGACGACGCCCGCCGCATCACCGGCCTGCTCGTGAACCGCATCGAGGAAGGCATGCTCGACGACGGAGCGGGGTTGGAGGGGATCGCGGCCCGCTTCGGTTGGAGCTCCCGGCAAATCCGCCGCATGGTGCACAAGGAGCTCGGCGTCTCACCGATCGAGCTGGTGCTCACCCGGCGACTGCTGCTCGCCAAGCAGCTGCTCACCGAGACGACGCTTCCCGTGATCGATGTCGCGTTCGCCAGCGGATTCGCGAGTCTCCGCCGCTTCAACGACGCGTTCCGCGCACGGTACGGCATGCCACCAACGCGGCTGAGGCGAGCCGCGACGGGCGGGTCCGCTGCCGCCATGTCGCGCGGATCGTTCACCTTGCAGCTTGCCTATCGCCCGCCGTTCGACTGGGATGGCGTGCTGAGATTCCTCGGCGCGCGCGCGCTCCCCGGGGTCGAGCGAGTCCACGAAGGCGTGTACTACCGCACAGTGAAGCTCGGCGGCCACACGGGGTGGGTGGGCGTGCGTCATGCCGCTCCCAGGCGCGCATTGATGGTCGAGCTGACGCATTCGCTGACGCCGGTGCTGCCGGCGGTGCTGGGCCGCCTGCGCCACGTCTTCGACCTCGATGCCCGCCCCGACGTCATCGCCGCGAAGCTGGCCGAGAGCGAGACGCTCGCGGACGTCGTGTCGCGGAACCCCGGCTTGCGTGTGCCCGGAGCCTTCGATGGCTTCGAGCTCGCCGTGCGCGCCATTCTCGGCCAGCAGGTCACGGTGAAGGGCGCGAGCACGCTCGGGGGACGGGTGGTCGCCGCGTTAGGTGAGCCGCTCGAGACGCCACTCGAAGGTCTCACGCACGCCAGCCCGACCGCCGAGCGGGTCGCTGCCGTCAGCGTGGATGAGCTGGCGCGGCTCGGGATAGTGCAATCGCGCGCACGCAGCATCATCGCGCTTGCGCAGGAGACGGCGGCGGGCCGGCTGCAGCTCGAGCCGGGGGCGGTTCCGGACGAGACGATCGGACAGCTCGTCGCCCTTCCGGGAATCGGAGCGTGGACGGCGAGCTACATCGCCATGCGGGCGCTGCGCTGGCCGGATGCGTTTCCGAAGGAGGATCTGGCGCTGCGGAAACGCCTCGGGGGGATTGGCGCGGCCAGGGCTGAGGAGCTGTCGCAGGCGTGGCGTCCATGGCGGAGCTACGCCACGTTACACTTGTGGCTCGGTGAATGAATGTCGGCTCATCGCGCAACGAGCTGCCCGCCAGCGCCCACGGACTGCGGAACTGCCGAATGACTCGAATGACGCGCGAATGATCGAGCGCGCGCGTCCGGCTCCGCGAGGTATTTGACCATAAGCCGTCGTACTTCGCCCGCGCGTGGAGCGTGCTACCAGCGCAGCGCGCTCCTGGGTCATTTCAGTCATTTGGGTCATTCGGCAGTTCCGGCTGTCCGCGGCCCCGGCACCGCGCTCGTTCCCGGAGCCCGCCGATTGCACTAGCATCTCGTCATGCCACCTCAGTTCCACGCGGGAGGACGAGTCCCGCTCCCGCCGCCACGCTCCCTCCGCGAGCGATTCGGCGCGCTGCGCAACCTTCCGCCGTTCCTGAGGCTCGTATGGCAGACGAGCCCGGCCCTCGCCTCGGGGACGCTGCTGCTCCGCATGGTGCGGGCCGTGCTGCCGGTGGTCACGCTCTACGTCGGCAAGCTGATCATCGACGAGGTGATCGCGCTGGCGTCGGCGCCCCAGATACCGGCGACCCTCGGCGCATGGCTCGAGAGCGGCCTGCTCGACCGTCTGGCATGGCTCATCGCCGCCGAGCTCGCGCTGGCGGTGGTGTTCGACGTGCTCGGCCGGGTCGTGGCGCTGCTCGATTCGCTCCTCGCGGAGCAGTTCTCGAACATCACGAGCGTGCGCCTCATGGAGCACGCCGCCACACTCGACCTCGAGGACTTCGAGGACAGCGAGCTGCAGGACCGTCTCGACCGCGCGCGACGGCAGGCGTCCGGGCGCATGACCCTAACGAGCCAGCTGTTCGGTCAGGCGCAGGACGTCGTGACGATCATCGCCTTCGGGGCGGGCCTCGCGGCGTACGCTCCGTGGTTGATCCCGCTCCTGTTGATCGCGCTCGTCCCCGCCTTCGTCGGCGAAGCCCACTTCAACGCCCAGTCCTACGCGCTGACGTACTCGCGCACGCCGGAGCAGCGCGAGCTGGACTACGTGCGCCAGACGGGCGCCAGCGTGGAAACGGCGAAGGAAGTGAAGATCTTCGGGTTGAACGCGTTCCTGATCGATCGCTATCGCGAGCTGGCGACGCGCTTCTATCAGGGGAATCGCCGGCTCGCGATTCGCCGCGCCACGTGGGGAAGTGCGCTGACGGCCGTTGGAACGGTGGGGTACTACGTCGCGTACGCGTACCTCGTGTGGCGAACGCTGGCGGGCGAGCTCACGATCGGCGACCTCACCTTCCTCGCCGGATCGTTCCGCCGGTTGCGGACGCTGCTCGAGGGCCTGCTGGTCGGGTTCTCGCAAACCGCGGGACAGGCGCTCTACCTCGACGATCTCTTCTCCTTCTTCACCATCGAGCCGGAGATCCGCTCGGCTCCGAGCGCGCGACCGTTTCCCGTTTCCATTCAAGAGGGTTTTCGCTTCGAGGACGTCGGCTTCATCTATCCGGGCGCGGAGCGGTGGGCGGTTCGGCATCTCGACTTCACGCTGAAGGCGGGGGAGGTCCTCGCGCTGGTCGGCGAAAACGGGGCCGGCAAGACGACGCTCGTGAAGCTTCTCGCGCGGCTCTACGATCCTGACGAGGGTCGCATTCTCCTCGATGGGCACGACCTGCGCGAATACGACCTCGAGCAGCTGCGCGCGAACATCGGCGTGATCTTCCAGGACTTCGTGCGCTATCACCTCACGGCGGCCGAGAACATCGCGGTGGGTCGCATCGAGGCGCGAGCCGACCGCAAACGCATCGAGGCCGCCGCCGAGCGCAGTCTCGCCGACGAGGTCATTCAGCGCTTGCCGGCCGGATACGATCAGGTCATCGGGAAGCGGTTCCGGACGGGCGTCGAGCTCTCGGGGGGGGAATGGCAGAAGATCGCCATCGCACGCGCGTACATGCGCGACGCGCAGCTGCTCATCCTCGACGAGCCAACGGCTGCGCTCGACGCACGCGCGGAATTCGAGGTCTTTCAGCGATTCAAGGAGCTGAGCGCCGGCAAGACGGCGGTGCTCATCTCGCACCGCTTCTCGAGCGTTCGCATGGCCGATCGCATTCTCGTGCTCGCCGAGGGCGAGATCGAGGCCATTGGCACACACGAGGAGCTGCTGACGCAACGCGGTCGCTACGCCGAGCTCTTCGAGCTGCAGGCCGCCGGGTACCGTTGACTCCGGACGTGTATTCATGCTGCTGAAAGACAAATCCGCCATCGTGACAGGCGCGGCGTCGGGCATCGGGCGAGCGGTGGCGCTCGCGTACGCCCGGGAGGGCGCGCGGGTCATCGTCTCGGACATCGCGGAGGAGGGAGGTCGGGAGACGGTGCGCCTCGTGCAGCACGCGACGCCGGGCGCGCAGGTCGCGTTCGTCCGCGCGGACGCGTCGAGGCCGGCCGACCACGACGCGCTGGTCAAGGCGGCGGTGGATCGCTTTGACACGCTGCACATCGCCTGCAACAACGCCGGCATTGGCGGCGAGCTCAACTTCGTCGCCGATCTCAGTGTCGCGGGGTGGCAGCAGGTGATCGATGTAAACCTCTCCGGTGTCTTCTACGCGATGCGCGCGCAGATCCCGCGGATGCTGGAAGCGGGGGGCGGCGCGATCGTGAACATGGCGTCCATTCTGGCGCAGGTGGGAACGAAGGGGGCCGCCGGATACGTCGCGGCGAAGCATGGCATCGTCGGCCTCACGCGGGCGGCGGCACTCGAGTACGCCGCGCAGGGAGTTCGCGTGAATGCCGTCGGTCCCGGATACATCGATACGCCATTGCTGGAGTCGATTCCATCGAAGACGCGCGCGGGGCTCGTCGCTCTCCACCCCATCGGCCGGCTTGGCCGATCGGAGGAGGTGGCGGATCTGGTCGCGTGGCTGAGCAGCGATCAGGCGAGCTTCGTCACCGGAGCCTATTACCCGGTCGACGGGGGGTATCTCGCGAGCTAGACGGTGAACGCCGATGCTACTCGGGGGATGCCGTGCGGCTCAGCGCGACTTTTCCGCTCTCGAGCGCCGGCGCGGGCGGCAGTCCCGTCACCCGGAGAATCTCCTGCTCGTCCAGCGTCTCGCGGGCGAGCAGGGCCTCCGCCAGGGCATCGAGCTCGCGACGGTGCTCGGTGAGCAGACGCCGCGCTTCCTCGTGGCTGTCGGCGATGATCCGCAGGACCTCGGCATCGATCGCGCGCGCCGTCTCCTCGCTGAAGGACTGCGCGCCTCCGTAGCCGCCTAACGTCGCGAGGTAGGGGTTCTGGGGCGGCGCGAGCTGGACCATCCCCAGGCGGTCGCTCATGCCCCATCGCGTCACCATGGCGCGCGCGAGGTTCGTCACCTGCTCGATGTCGTTCTCGGCGCCGGTGGTCCGTGTTCCGAACACGATCTCCTCGGCGGCGCGCCCGCCGAGCGTGCCGACGATCTTGCCGCGCAGGTACGCCTCGGGGTAGTTGTACCGGTCGCTGTCGGGGCGCTGATAGGTCACGCCTAACGCCTGTCCGCGCGGAACGATCGTCACCCGGTGCACCGGATCGGCCCCGGGCACCACCAGGCCGAGGATCGCGTGCCCACCCTCGTGATAGGCGATCCGCTCGCGATCCTGACGGCTCATGATGATCGGCCGCTCGGGGCCGAGCACGATCTTCTCGAGTGCGTCGAGGAAATCCA
>DATBIU010000012.1:0-5900 GCA_036556765.1 Gemmatimonadaceae bacterium
GTCGTCGAGCGACACCCCAAGCCCGCGGAGCGCGACGAGCATGTGGTACACCAGATCGGCGCCCTCGGCGACCGCTCGCGCGCGATCACCATCGGCGCACGCGGTCACCAGCTCGGCGCACTCCTCTCCGAGCTTCTTGAGCCGGAGATTGCGATCGGCGAGGAGCCGCCGCGTGTAGCTCGTGTCGTCGGCGCCCAGCGTCGCTGCGCGATCGGCGATGACCTGGTCGAGTCGGCCGAGCACGTCGCTCGCCCGGTGGGCGGCATCCTCCGGTCCAAAGCAGGTGGCGGTCCCCGTATGGCACGCCGGGCCAGCGGGAATCACTCGCGCGAGCACCGTATCGCGGTCGCAGTCGGCGGTGAGCGAGACCACGCGCTGGACGTTGCCGCTCGTGGCGCCCTTGTGCCACAGCCCGCGGGTGCGCGAGCGGTAATGCATCTCGCCGGTGGCGACCGTCCGCTCGAGCGCCTCGCGATCCGCGTGCGCCACCATGAGGACCGCACCCGTGCGTGCATCCTGCGCCACGACGGTGACCACACCGTCGCCTTTCGAGAAATCGACGTCGGGCATCATGTCGCGGTCGATGATGGCACGAGCAGCGCGCGAACCGGCCTGGCGAGCGCCGCATTCGTCGCGATGCCGCTCCCGCCAAACGCGGTCGGCACCCCCGCCCAATCGGTAAACACTCCACCGGCCTCTTCGAGAATGGGCTGGAGGGGGGCGGCATCCCACGCCGCCATCCTGGCATCGGCCATGACTTCGGCGCGCCCGGTCGCGACCAGGAGGTATCCGTAGCAGTCGCCCCACGTGCGACTCATCATCGCGCGCTCACTCAGGCGGCGCCACGCATCGCGGTGCGCCGCGTCGCCGGGGAACTGGTCGTTGGTCGTGAGGATCGTCGCCCGATCCAGCCGGTCGACCCTCGACACCGCGCAGCGGGCGCCATTCCACCAGGCTCCCTCGCCACGAGCAGCGGCAACAATCTCATCGACCGCGGGGCAATACACGGCACCGGCGATCACGTCGCGACCCTCCGCAACGGCGATGAGCGTTCCCCACAGCGGAACGCCTCGCACGAACGTCTTCGTGCCGTCGATCGGATCGATGATCCACCGCCGGCGAGCATTGGGGTGAAGCACGCCGAACTCCTCCCCCTCGATCCCATCCTCGGGGAACCGCTGACCGATCCACTCGCGCAGCCGCGTCTCCGCCTCGCGGTCGGCGATGGTGACAGGTGATCCGTCAGCCTTCGATTCCACCGCGAACGTCGTGCGATAATGTCGCAGGGCCACACGACCACCCATGCGGGCGGCATCCTGCACCGCCTCGAGAAGCAGGGAGCGTTGCTCGACCGTCGCCATCACGCCACCGCCCTGACCTGGATTCGCGCGCGTGCCATCTCGTCCTTGATCGCGCGGACTGTCGTCACACCATCGTGCAGGATCCCGGCGACGAGGACCGCGTCCGCGCGGCCCTCGATGACCGCGTCACGTACGTGCTCGGCGCTGCCGGCGCCGCCGGACGCGATCACTGGAACGGACACCGCATCCGACACCGCTCTCGTGAGCGCCACGTCGAACCCCGACCGCGCTCCATCGCGATCGATGCTCGTCAAGAGAATCTCGCCTGCTCCTCGCGCCACGCACTCGCGCGCCCATTCGATGGCGTCGATGTCAGTGCGCACCGAGCCGCCATGCGTCCACACCCACCATGCCGCCTGCTCTCGTTTGGCGTCGACGCTCGCCACGACGCATTGCGACCCGAAGCGGTCGGCGCACTCCGAGAGCAGCCCGGGCCGCGCCACGGCGGCGGTGTTGATGCTCACCTTGTCCGCCCCCGCCCGCAGGACACGCGCGACATCATCGACCGTCCGCACTCCTCCACCGACGGTGAGTGGGACGAACAGCGCCTCGGCCGCTCGACGAACGGTCGCGAGCAGCGTGGTGCGCGCTTCCGCGCTGGCCGAAATGTCGAGGAACACGATCTCATCGGCACCCTCCGCCTCGTAGCGCGTGGCCAGCTCCACGGGATCGCCGACATCACGAAGCCCCTCGAAGCGAACGCCCTTCACGACGCGACCATTGCGAACGTCGAGGCAGACGATGAGACGCGTGAGCATCAGCGCTCGCCCGCCGATACGCGGTCGTCCCACCGCACGGTGCCCTTCGTGCTCATGATCGCCCCGCTCGCGACCAGCGCATCGCGCACGGCGAGCCCGAGCGCCTTGAACGCAGCTTCGACGACATGGTGCCGGTCGCGCCCACGCAGCACACGCAGGTGCACCGTGGCACGCGCGTGATCGGCGAACGACCGCATCCAGTGATCGTAGAGCGTGCTCGGCAGCGGACCCCGATAGAACGGCCGGCCGCCGAGGTCGATGCACGCGTGCACGAGCGCGTCGTCCATTGGGATGGTCCGGTCGCCGTAGCGCACGATGCCCGCGGGCCGGAACTGCTCGAGCGCGGCCCCGAGGGCGATCGCCGTATCCTCGATGAGATGATGCGGTAGATCGCCTCGCGCCGTCACCGACAGCTCCAGACCGGCGTAGCGAGCGAACGTCGCCAGCATGTGATCCAGGAAGCGGACGGACGTGTCGATCGTTCCCTCGCCCGAGCCTGCTCCGATCTCGACGCGCACGCGCGTCTCGCGCGTCTCCCTCGTGATGACAGTCATTCGACGAGCTCCTCCGCGAAGTCCTCGGCGACCAGTCGCGCGTCGAGCGTGCCCGTGTACAACGCCATGCCGACGATGGCGCCGGCGAGCCCGCGGTCCTCGAGCGCCCGAAGATCGGCATACGTCGTGATTCCCCCCGATGCATAGACGGGGTGCTCGCTGGCGTCCGCGACGTCTTCCATGAGAAAGAGGTCGGTGCCAGCGAGCTGCCCCTCGCGGTGCACCGCGGTCACCATCACGCCGGCGAGGGGCAGCGCATTCAGCTCTTCGACGACGTCGATGACGTTGCGCGCGAGCGTACGCTCCCAGCCACGCGTCACCACGCGGCGATCGCGGACGTCGGCAGCGACGATGAGCTCACCCGGAAACAGCGAGGCCATCGCGTCGATCCAGCCCGGCTCCTCGATCGCGCGAGTGCCCACGACCACGCGGTCCGCACCGTGTGTCAGCAGACGCTCGATCGCATCGCCACTGCGCACTCCACCACCCACCTGAATGCTGGCCTCACGGTCGCGCAGGAGCTCGGCGACGAGGTCCTCATTCGAGCCGCGTCCAGTCGCGGCATCGAGATCCACCACGTGCAATCGCGCGAAGCCCAGTCGGGCCCATCCACGCGCGACGCCGAGGGGGTCATCGAAGCGCAGCCGCTCGTGATCGTACGAGCCGCCGACCAGCTGCACGCAGGACCCGCCACGCAGGTCCACCGCGGGAATGACGATCATGTGCCCGCGCCTCGAATCAGCTCGCCGAGGAACGCCACTCCGGCGCGCGAGCTCTTCTCGGGGTGAAACTGCACACCCACTGCATTCCCCTCACGCACCATGGCGGGAAAGCGATCGTCCTCGTGAACGCTCCACGCGCGCACGACCTCGGGGCGCGATGGCCGGCAGGCAAAGCCGTTCGCGTAGTAGGCGACGTCGAGTGGTGCGCGACGAAATGCCGCGTCGCTCGGCTCGTCGATCGTCGTCCACCCGATGTGTGGGACACGATGGGCTCGCAACCGCGTGACGCGACCTTCGATCACGCCAAGTCCGTTTCCCGCACCCTCTTCACTCTCATCGAAGAGCAGCTGCATGCCGAGACAGATGCCGACGCACGGCAGGCCGCCGCGGATGGCGTCACGCAACGCCGTCCGGGCCGGCGCGAGGTGACGGGCGGCGTGCCCGAACGCACCGACCCCGGGAAGAACGATCACGTCGCTGTCGAGCGCTGCCATTGGATCCGTCTCGAGACGCACGCGGGAGGCTCCACCGTCAATGGCCTTCGCCAGAGAGTGCAGGTTGCCGGCGCCATAGTCCAGGATGCTCACCCGCATGCGAGCGCCTCCTCGAGCGCCGCGAGCGCGCGGTCCATCATCGGCGCGGGCCCGACGGTGATGCGCAGCGCATCTCCAATCGCGGGGAGGCCTTCGAAGGCCCGAACCGCCACTCCGCGCTTACGCAGCTGCCCGGCCACGCGCGCGGCATGGGGTACCGGAACCAGAACGAAGTTCGCATCCGACAGCAGCGGGCCGAGGCCGATGGTACGTAAGGATTCGCTCAGGCGCGCTCGACTGGCCCGCGCCGCCGCGACGTGGTCGGCGACCCACGCGCGGTCGTGCGTCAACGCGGCGACGGCCGCGCGCTCGGCGGTGATGCTCACCTTGTATGGCCCACGCGACTTCTCCACCTCGGTGACGAGCGCCGGCGCGCCGACGGCGTAGCCTACGCGAAGTCCGGCGAGCCCGAACGCCTTGGACATGGTGCGCGCGACGAGTACGCGATCGCTCGCGGCGGTGAGATCGAGGCGGCTTTCCTCCGCGAATTCCGCGTAGGCCTCGTCGAGGATGACGAGTCCGGGAGCGCTGTCGATGAGCCGTTCGAGCGACGCGCGGCTCGCGATCGTTCCGGTGGGATTGTTCGGCGAGCACACGTAGATGATACGTGCATCGCTCCTCGTCAGGGCATCGACATCGATGTCCCAGCCGGCCGCCATCGGCAACGGTAGCGCCTCGACGCCGTTGACCCGCGCGAAGATCGGGATCATCGCGAACGTCGGGGCACAGAATGCGAGACGATCGCCCGGCTCGGCGAATGCGCGAATCGCCGAATCGAGGATGTCATCCGAGCCGCATCCGGTGACGATGTAGGCGGCATCGACGCCAACATAGGCGGCGATCGCCTCCTTCAGCGGAGCGGCGTATGCGGCGGGATAGCGGGCGACGCCGGCCCCGGCGAGCTCGTGAAGGGCGCGCGCGGCCGCCGGCGGCGTGCCCCACAAGTTTGTGTTGTCGCTGAGGTCGACCTCACAGGGCGCGGCCTCGGTGCCGTACAGACTGAGGTCGCGGTACGCGGCTCTCGCGATCTCGAGCGAGGTGCTCACGTCGTCACCTCTTCGACCGCGTCGGCGTCGGCCCACGCGCGGGCAGCGTCGGCATGTGCCGTTAGGCCTTCCGCCTCGGCCAAGACGACAACGTCGGCGGCGAGGCGGCGGGCCGCGGCGGGAGACACCCGCTGATACGTGGTCCAGCGAACGAAATCGAGCGTGGACAAACCGGAGTAGCAGCGGGCGAGCCCGGCGGTGGGAAGCACGTGGTTCGCCCCAGTCAGGTAGTCTCCGAAGGTCACCGAGCTGGACTCGCCGAGGAGGACCGTGCCCGCGTTCCGCACACGCTCGCGAACCGCCTGAGGATCGTGAACGGCGAGCAGCAAGTGCTCCGGCGCGAACGCTTCGGCGAACGCGATCGCGTCATCGAGCGACTCGGCAGCCATCAGCGCGCCACGGGCCGCCAGCGAGGCGGCAATGGTCGCTGCCCGCGGTTGGTCGAAGACGCGCGCGCGAAGTGCCCGCTCGACCGCGTCGGCGGACGCCGCGCCGACCACGATGCACACGACACAGGCGTCGTCGTCATGCTCTGCCTGAGCGAGCATCTCGCGCGCGATGACCTCGGGATCGGCACTCCCATCGGTGATCACCAGCAGCTCGCTCGGCCCTGCCGGCGCGTCCGTCGCGACGACGCTTCTCGCCTGCGCCTTGGCCTCGGCGACGTAGGCGTTGCCCGGCCCGACGATGAGATCCACGCGCGGGATGATCTCCGTCCCGAATGCCATCGCGGCGATCGCGCCGGCGCCGCCGGCCGCGAATACGCGATCGACACCGCACAGTGCGGCCGCGGCGAGCAGGACATCGGATGGGCGTCCCGCTTCGCTCCGCGGGGGCGAGCAGAGAATGACGTCACGGACGCCCGC
>DATBIU010000013.1:0-10893 GCA_036556765.1 Gemmatimonadaceae bacterium
GTCCGAACAAGCCGCTGCGCTATGCGGTGAACACGCACCATCATCACGATCACTCGGGTGGCGTGCGCGCGGCGATCTCGGAGGGGCTCACGATCGTGACGCATGCCGGTAACGTGGCCTTTTATCGGGACGTCGCCCGTCGTCCGCACACCCTCCAGCCCGATGCGCTCGCGCGCGCGCCGAAGTCGCCGACGATCGTGCCGGTCGGCGAGAAGCGCGTGTTCCAGGATCGTTCACGTACGGTGGAGCTCTATCACGTACGCGGCAGCCCGCACACATCGACGATGATCGTCGCCTACCTGCCGATGGAGCGGATGCTGGTCCAGGCCGACGCCTACAATCCCCCTGCGCCTAACCAGCCCCCGCCGCCGAGCTTTCCCTTCGCACGCAATCTGGTCGAGAACGTCGAGCGGCTCGGCCTGCGGGTGGATCGGGTCGCGGCGTTACACGGGAGAGTGGTGCCGTTTTCCGAGATAAGGGAGGCGGGAAGTCAATAACTCGCACATGAGGGATGAGGACTGAGGAGTGAGCAGTGAGGAATTCGATTGCTCAGTTCTCACTCCTCATTGACTGTCCTCGCGAGCTCCGCCTCGGCTGCGATTGCCCCGAACGCCGCCCAGTTCCCCACCTCGACGATGCGCCGGAAGATCCCCTCGGCACGAGCCGCGTCTCCATGGTAGAGGTACCAGTTCCCGACGCCGTATGCCGTGGTGACGTCGTCGAGCGTCGCGCTCGGTGACGCGGAGAGCAGAGAGTCAACGGGCAACGCGCCCTTGTACATCAGCAACAGCCGATGATAGGCGCCATTCTCGATGACATCGAGGTCCGCGCGAATCGGCTCGAGCACGCGCGCCGCCTCGTCATCGCGACCCAGACGGCGCAGGGTCATGTAGAGCCAGTGCGACGTCGCGACGAGCATGTCCGGGTTCGCCGACACATCGAGGCACGACCGGTACGCGTGCAGCGCCTGAGCGAAGTCCCCCTGGAGATAGTAGGCGAGGCCGAGGTGGTACCAGATGTTCGACTGGAGCGTGCTCGTCGGCGTGTTGCGCGCGTTGGGCAAGCCGTCGGGCTCGATCTCATCGTCATCGCCGGCGACGAGCGATGCCGCGCGCTCGAGGTCGGCGACCGCGCGATCGAAGTCGCGAACGGTGATGTACCGGTGGCCGCGGTGGCGGTAGAAGCGCGCGTCGCGCGAGTGTCGCTGAATTCCCCGCGTGTAGATCTCGATCGCTTCGCGATATCGGCCGAGATACGCGGTGCGCCGCCCCAGCCAGATCAGCGCATCCGCATCGCCAGGATCGGCGTAGCTCCGCTGCCGCGCCTCGACCAGCGCCTCCTCGAAGCGACGCCTCGTCTCCTCGGGCAGCACCGGCCGCCGGAGCGGCTGGCCAAGCAGCGACGTGGCCTCGACGTCGGTGCTCGGTTGCTCCGTCGCGGCCGCCGGCAGGGGAGGAAGCGATGGCGCCGGGCGACAGGCGACGAGAGCGATCGACAACGCGACGACACGATCCATCATGTGTGAAGCCCCCTGACTCCTGACATCCTGACCCCTCCCGGAATTATCCTATCCCCCATGCTGATCGGCGTCGCGGGCATGGTCGGGGCGGGCAAGACAACGCTGACACGAGCGCTCGCCGCGCGCTTTGGCCTTCAGTTGGCGCTCGAGAGTGTCGACGAGGACAATCCCTGGCTCGAGCTGTTCTACCGCGATACCGACAGCCGCCGCCAATACTCACTCGAGCTCCAGCTCCATTTTCTCGCCACCCGCTTCGCCGCCATGCGCCGCATGCGCGCGCAAGGCGGAACCTGGATTCTGGATCGCACCTGGTACGAGGACGCCGAAGTCTTCGCGCACGGCCTGTACGAGCGTGGCCTCATGTCGCGCATCGAGCACGATCTGTACACGCGGCTGTACGCCGAGCTGCTGCATTCCCCCGCCGCGCGACCGCCCAGGCTGCTGATCTATCTCCACGGACCACTCGACGTCCTGCTCGGCCGCATCCGCACGCGCGGTCGCCCGTCGGAGCGTGAGACCGAGCCCGAATACTGGGCCATTCTTCACGCGCGCTACGAGAAGTGGATCGCCAACTTCCGCCACTGCCCGATGCTCCCGATCGACGTTCGCGATTACGACCTCGTCGCGGATCCCAAGGCACTCGACGCCATCGTCGCCATGGTGCGAAAGCGGCTCGAGCCGGTCATCCCGCAACACGAGTTCTGGGAAGCCGTCTCCGGGTAGCGGTCAGCCCTGCCGTCTCCCGCGACGTCCCGCCACCACCAGCGCAATCCCCGCCACCAACGCGACGCCGCCGAGCACCGGGCTCATCGGAATGGTCTCCTTTTCCTCGATGGTGGCGCCGATGGGTCCCACCTGCACTGTCTCGCGCCGCTTCGTGTATTCGATCCCCTTGAACGCGAGCGCGATCGCGCCGAGGATGATGAGGAGGAAGCCGACGAGCGTGGCGACATTCATTGTGGTACTCCGCGTTTGGGACGCTGCCAGGCAATGAGGACCGCGGACTGAGGACCGAGGGGATCCTCATTCTCTTCACGCGAGGAAGTGGCACCTCTGGCCGACGTGCGCAAGGGTCGAGATACTAAGCTCGGAGGTCGTTCCTCGCTGCTCAGCCCTCATATCTCATTGTCGCTTCCCTTCATTGTCACTTCGCTCCGTCTCCCTCAGGCGCCGCGGCGCGATGCCCGCGGGCTTCCCGTTCGACGTCCCGGTGGTGCGCACCCTCGAGACGATCGAGCTGCAAACGCCCGTCACCTTCTTCGTCGGCGAGAACGGATCCGGTAAGTCCACGCTTCTCGAGGCGGTGGCGCTCGCGGCGGAGCTGCCGACGGTGGGGAGTGACGAGACACGTGCCGACGCCACCCTCACCGCCCAGCGTGCGCTCGCCAAACACCTCACGTTGACGTGGACTGCCCGCTCGAAGCGCGGGTTCTTTCTGCGCGCCGAGGATTTCTTTGGCTACGCGAAGCGTCTGTCCCGGCTCAAGAGCGAGATGCGCGAGGAGATCGCTCGGATCGAGACCGAGTTCGATGGAGTATCGGATTACGCGAAGGGGCTGGCCATGGGGCCCGCGCTCGCGTCGCTCGGCGCCATGGAGGCGCAGTACGGAGGCGACCTCGATGGTCGCTCACATGGGCAGAGCTTTCTCACGCTGTTCCAGGCGCGGTTCGTCCCCGGTGGGCTGCACCTCCTGGACGAGCCCGAGGCACCACTGTCGCCGCAATCGCAACTGGCGCTGATGGCGCTCATGGGCGACATGATTGCCCGAGAGGGCCAGTTCGTCATCGCCACCCATTCACCGGTTCTGCTCGCCTTTCCGGGCGCGACGATCTACACCTTCGACCGGACTCCGCCCGAACGGGTGGCCTTCGAGGACCTCGAGCACGTGAATCTCACGCGAGCCTTCCTGAACGACCCCCAGTCG
The DNA here is from genome assembly GCA_036556765.1 of Gemmatimonadaceae bacterium. Classification (GTDB taxonomy): domain Bacteria; phylum Gemmatimonadota; class Gemmatimonadetes; order Gemmatimonadales; family Gemmatimonadaceae; genus JAICNG01. Next base: position 3,444 of record DATBIU010000013.1, read on the forward strand.
TTTCTACGACGCCTCACCTGAGGCGCGGACGCCGCACTCGCGGCCTCGTAGCTCGAAGTATTACAGCAGGTTGCGGCTTCACCGGCCCACTCGTCCTTTCTCGGGTCGCGCGCCGCGACCCATTCGCGCGCCCCCGCCCCACGCTGTGGTATGGCCGACTTCATCACCGCGGTCTACATCTCGTTCATCATTCAGGCCGGTGGCGCGCTCCTCACGGCCGCGGTGTTTCGCAGTTTTCAACGGTATTACCAGAAGGCGTACCTCACCCACCTGCAGTGGAGCTGGCTCGCGCTCAGCGTCCATCTCCTCGCCGGCGCCGTCGGGCTCTACCTCTCGAGCACGTTCGACGCGACGCATCCGGCTCGGCTTCTCGTCAACATCATCGCCGGCATCGCGGGATTCACGCAGATCCCGCTCGTCCTCTTCGGTACCTATGAGCTGACGACCGGTCGCGCCATCCCCGCCGACCGAGTTCGCCGCGCATTGATCGCGGCCGCGACGACGGGCCTCGTGACCGCGATCGTGTTCGTGTGGAAGGAGGACGCCGGCTTCGCCCGCTTCCTCGCGCGCGTGGGACTCCGCGCCATTCTCTCAGGCGCCGGATTCCTCGCTGCCGCGTACGGCATCTGGCGGGTGCGCGCCACCGTGCAGGGGCTGGGACCGCGGATGGTCAGCGGCGCCTTCTTCGTCTACGGCCTGCTCCAGCTTCACTACCTCGGCGTCGCCATCTACGAAACCGTCTCACAGTCGTACCCGGCCTACGTCTCGTACACCGGTTTCCTCGACATCCTGATGTATTTCCTGATGGCGCTCGGCACGGTCATCTGGCTGCTCGAGAACGAGCAGAAGACGGCGATGCAGGCCGCCGCGCAGATCGAGCATCTCGCGTATCACGACACGCTCACCGGGCTTCCCAACCGGCAGCTCTTTCTCGATCGGCTGAACCTCGCGATCTCGCATGCGCATCGCTCGCAGCGCCGGCTGGCCGTGTTCTTCCTGGACCTCGATCGGTTCAAGGTCATCAACGATTCGCTGGGGCACGCGATCGGCGACCGGTTGCTCCAGTCGATCTCGCGACGGCTTACCGGGCTCCTGCGCGAAGGGGACACGGTCACCCGCATTGGGGGAGACGAGTTCACGATTCTCGTTCCGCACCTGCACCATTCGGACGACGCCATCGTCGTCGCGCGCAAGGTGCGAGATGCGCTGAAGCATCCGATCGAGATCGACGGCCGCGAGCTGTACGTGTCGACGAGTATCGGGATCTCGCTGTACCCGAACGACGGCGAAGACGCCAACGCGCTGCTGCGCAACGCCGACGCCGCGATGTACCGCGCCAAGGCCCAGGGCCGCGATACGTTCCGACTCTACGCACCTGCGATGAACGCGAAGGCGCTCGAGCAGCTCGCGCTCGAGAACGGGCTCCGCAAGGCGATCTCGAACGGCGAGCTGATCATGCACTATCAGCCGATCGTCAGCTTCGAGACGAGCCACGTGGTGGGCGTCGAGGCACTGATCCGGTGGAACCACCCCGAGCTCGGCCTTCTCTATCCGGCCGACTTCATCACCCTCGCCGAAGCGACCGGCCTCATTGGGCCGCTGGGAGAGTGGTCGCTGAAGGAGGCGTGCACGCAGGTGAAGGCACTGCGCGATCGCGGCCTGTCCGATCTTCACGCGTCGTGCAACCTCTCCGTGCGGCAGATTCAGCAGCTCGACTTCGTCGAGACGATCGCGTCGATCCTGCACGACACCGGCCTTCCGGCGGCGGCGCTCGAGCTCGAGATCACCGAGAGCATCGCGATGCAGAGCGACGACGACACCATCGACAAGCTGCGCGCGGTGAAGCGTCTTGGCGTCCGCATCTCGATCGACGACTTCGGCACCGGCTACTCATCGCTGAGCGCGCTGCGACTCTTCCCGGTGGACTCACTGAAGATCGACCAGTCGTTCGTGCACGACATCACGGCCACGTCGGGCGACGCCGCGATCGCCACGGCGGTGATCGCGATGGCGCACTCGCTCGGGCTGTCGGTGATCGCCGAGGGTGTGGAGACCGAGGGCCAGCTCGCATTCCTGCGCGGCCGCGGCTGTAACGCCTACCAGGGCTACTACGTGAGCCACCCGCTCGCGGCGGACGAGTGCGAGGCGGTGATCCGCGCACATGACGGCATGCCGATTCGCGCTGAGAAGAAGCGGAAGCCGGGGCGGGTCGCGAAGGCGGGATGACTTCTGCAGACGTCAGGGGTCAGACTTCAGATGTCAGAAGTCAGAAACGGCAACGGCATCGGGCGATGTGGTTGCCGTTTCTGAATCCTGACGCCTGACGTCTAGCCCCTGACGTCTGCAGAAGTTGACCTAGCGCACGCGAATCGCGTCAGCAATCACCACGTACCCCGGCGTCGTCCAGCGCGATAGCTGAACCCGATTCCACCCAGCGGGAAACGTCCACGTCCCCAGCGCACTCCACCCACCGCCGTTCTCTTGCTGGTTGACGTACACCGTCGCCAGGCGCTCCCCCGCTGACGTCCACACCAGGTACGGGGCGCTCGGCGCGCGGTTCGTGCCCGACGTCCACCAGGCATCGATCGTCCGCGTGGCCGGCGCGTCGAGATAGAACCAGAACGTCGCGGGATCACTCACCGCCTGGGTCGCGGCGAACGCGTACCCATTGCCGTAGTGGCCTGCGGTCGCCGAGGACTGCGTCCACGATGCCGAGATCTCGACGCGGGCGTGGGTCGCGTCGTTCGCGGCGTTGTTGCTGTCGATGATCAGTACGCTGCCGCAGTGCTGCTCGATACGGCGGAGATAGTCCGCCCAGGGCCAGCCGGCGCCCGGGTCCGTGCGATTGTAGGGTTGGAGCTTCCCGTGACCGACGATGTGCAGCTGATCGCGGGGGATTCCGCGATCACGCGTGATGTCGCACACCAGCCGCGCCGAGGCATCGATCTGCGACGTGGACCACGACGTCTGCGACGCGAAGCCCGCGTGCTCGATACCGATCGTGAAGTGATTGCTCTGCTGCCCGTTCCGCGCGCAATCGTGATTCGCGTTCAGCGTGCAGTCGTAGGTCGCGGCGATGTGCCAGGCGCGCTTCGGCTCCTCGACGAGCTGCGAGATCTCGGAGCCGTCCTCGTTCACGACGTAGTGCGCGCTCACGTTCGCCACGGGATTGACGAGCCATCCCCAGCAGCTCGCGTAGTTCCCCTCGCAGGTGTGGATGATGATCATGTGCGGCGTGCCGGCGTCGCCCAGTGCACGATCGTCGAAGTTCGGCGAAGGCCGCCATACCGCGCTGGCGAAATCGATGCTCGACGCGGTGATGATCGAGGGACGCGGAAAGGGTACGATCGCGTCGACGCGCGGGATGCGACTCAGCACGCGACCGCGATCGGCGACGTCGATGCCGCGGCGCAGCACGCCGTAGACCGCGTCGTGGACGTACGAGGCGAGCGCCTGCGGCTGCGAGATCCCCGAGTAGCGCGCGACGGCCGACGCCCAGTCCCCGATGCGAGTCCGATCGACGGCCAGCTCCGCAGCGTAGGCGCGCAGCAGCGCCGCCGCGGCGCGGATGTTCGCGAGCGGGTCGGAGCGTGCTGCATCAACGGACACTCCAGCGAGCGCGGCGCCTCGCGTCAACTGCTCGCCACGCAGCGCCATCACGCCGAACGCCGGCGCCTGACCGTCGAACTCCGCATTCCCCTTCACCATCTGCATGCGCGTCTCGGCGAACGCGATCGCCTTGAGCAGCGCCGATGGCACCCCGAATTCCCGCGCCGCCGCCTCGAAGTGGGCGTCGAGCGGTCCCGCCTCGAACGTGGCGGATGCCGCCGCGTCCACCACGCGCGTCGGCATGTCCGCGCAGGCGAGGATGACGGGGAGTACGAGCCCCGGAAGGAGAAAGCGAGTTCGGAACATTGAGTAGTAGTACCGCCGCGGACATGATACTGTTCACGCTTCGCGGGCCAAGGGCCAGGGGCCACGGGCCACGGGGAGGGCCAGCCCCACCCAACCCATTGGCCCCTGGCCCTTGGCCCTCGGCCCTGCTCTTAAATGTCGGGACCCTTACTCCTGATCCTTGCCGTCGCCGTCGCGTACCTCGCGGCGCACGTCGCGTTCGACTGGCTCGCGCAACGGTTTCTGATCATCTCGGGCGCCGAGTATCTGCTGCTCGGCATCCTACTCGGACCGCAGGTCGCCAACGTGCTGTCGGTCGAGGTGATGGCGGGCTTCTCGCCGCTGGTCACGCTCGCGCTGGGATGGGTGGGCGCGATCGTCGGAACCCAGTTCCACATTCCCTCGCTGGTGCGTGTGCGCGCGCTGTCGTATCGCGTCGCGTTCAGCGAAGCGGGATTGACGCTCGTCTTCGTCGGCCTCGTCGAGCTCGCCGTGATGCAATGGTGGCTTGGCATGGAGCGGGCGGACGCGCTGGCGCCCGCGATCGCGCTCGGCGCGATCGCGGCGGTATCCGCGCCGGCCGGGATCGGCATCGTCGCGCGCCATCTTGGCCGGCGGAGCGCGCTGCTTCGCCAGCTCGAGGTCACGACCGCGATCGACGCGCTCGTCGGCATCGTCACGATTGGGGTGCTTCTCGCGATTCGCCATCCGGGCGACGTGGCGGTGTCACGGCCGATCACCCCAACCGAGTGGGTGGTCATCAGCCTGGCGATCGGCGTCGTCGGCGGTGCGCTGTTCGAGCTCTTTCTCGGCGGTGAGCGAGACGAAGACCGCCTGTTCATCTCGCTCGCGGGCGCGATCGTGCTCACCAGCGGCGCCGCCGCCTTCCTGCACCTGTCACCGATTTTCACGGCGATGGCCATGAGCGCCACGCTCGTGAACCTCTCGGGGAACCGGGAGGAGATCGTCAAGACGCTTCATGCTTCCGAGCGGCCTTTCTACTTCGTCCTGCTCATTTTCGCCGGCGCCTCGTGGGAGCCAAGCTTGCGCGCGTGGGTAATTCCCGTGCTGCTCTACCTCGTCGCGCGCACGGTGGCAAAGTCGGGTGGCGCTCGTCTTTCGGCACGCCTCACCGGGATGCTCCCCGCCCTGGGACCCCACTGGGGAAGCGCGCTGATAGGGCAGGGCCCGCTTGCCCTGGCGCTCGGCCTCGAGTACGTGCGCATGCCCAACGCGATGGTGCCTAACGTGGTGTTCACCGCCGCCATCGCCGCCGTCCTCCTGCTCGACGTCTCCTCGGCATGGCTGGTTCGCTCCGTGGTCGAGCCGATGACGGCCGACGCCGAGCGCGCGGCGCGCCCGGCAGGAGAGGCGTCGTGAGGCGCGCGATCATTCTCCTGCTGCTCTGGGGCGGCATGGAGCTGCTGCTGTCGCTGGATCTGGGCGATCACACCGCGAGCTCCGAGACGCTGCTCGTATTCGGGTTTCTCATCCTCGCGGCGTACACGGTGGGGGAGATCGTCACGCTCGTGCAGCTCCCCAAGGTCACCGGCTACCTCGCTGCCGGCATCCTCTTTGGACCGTCGGCGTTAGGTGTCGTGTCGCTCCATTCGATCGCCGAGCTGGCGCCGGTGAGCCGGCTGGCCGTGGCGCTCATCGCCTTCCTCGCCGGCGCTGAGCTGCGGTGGAGCGAGCTGCGGGATCGCGCCCGCCCGCTCCTGACCATGCTCGGGGCGGAGCTCGCGCTGTCGTTCGTGGCCCTCGTGGCGCTGCTGGTCGGCGCGCGGGCCTATGTTCCATTCCTCGCCGGTCTCCCGATGCCGGAGACGATCGTCCTCTCGGCACTCTTTGCCTCGGTGGCCATCGTGCATTCCCCCGCCGTGGTGATGGCGCTCCTCACCGAGACGCGGGCGCGTGGTCCCGTGGCGCGCACGACACTCGGCATGGTGCTCGTGGCCGACATCGTCGTCGTGCTGTTGTTCAGCGGGCTTCTCGCCGTCACGAGGACGGCGGTTCCATCGACGGCATCCGCGGGCGGGCCTTCGCTCGGCCTCGTTGCCTGGGAGATTGGCGGGTCGCTCCTCGTGGGGGCGGCGCTCGGTGGCGCGATCGCCCTGTACATGCGGTTCGTGAAGCGCGAGCTCCTGCTGTTCGCGATCGTCGTGACGTTCTTCGGGAGCGAGATCGCCCGTCTCGCGCACGTCGAAGTTCTCCTCACGCTGCTCGTCGCCGGGTTCGTCGTCGAGAACGGAACCAAGCAGGGCGCGGCGGAGCTGCTGCACGCGATGGAGCGGTCGGCGGCCCCGGTGTTCGTGGTGTTCTTCGCCCTCGCGGGAGCGGCGATCATCGTGCGCGACGTGCTCCTCATCTGGCCGATCGCCGTCGCCATCGTGGCCGTCCGCGCGATCGCCATTCGCTTCGGATGTCAGATCGGGGCTCGCCTCTCCAAAGCGGGCGACCTGGAACGGCGGTACGTGTGGATGGGTCTCGTTGCGCAGGCGGGCGTGGCGATCGGTCTCGTCGCGGTCGTGTCTGAGGCGTACCCGGAACGCGGATCGCAGATGGCGACGCTCTTCCTGGCCGTGATCGCGATCAATCAGCTGTTAGGCCCGGTGTTGTCGCGCATCGCGCTGAAGCGGGCCGGCGAGATCCAAACGGGTCAGGGAGCAAGCCAGGGAGAGGGTGTCGTGGCCACTCCTGCCCACCCCTGACTGGCCATGGGCCGGGGGCCCGGGTCCGTGCTCTTTTGGGGGGTTAGCCCTGGGGCCGGGAGCCCAGGGTCCATGCTTCTTTTGGGGGTTTGGCCCTTGGCCCCGGGCCCTTGGCCCTGAGTCAGTGTTTATGGGCGCCCGATGTCTCCCTCGCGAACCCCTCTCCAAGCGAGACATGCACCATCCACCCGAACACCTGCGGGATGAACCGCGCACCCTCGCGCTCGCACTCGGCCTTGGTGCTGATCGCGCCCGCCGGCCCGAACTTCATCTGCCCGTTCACCGTCTCGCGCCACCGCTCGCGGTCGCGCGGTCGTGGCGCGCAGATGTTCACGTGCGCGTGCCATTGCGCGAGGCTGAGCGGCACACGCGCGTGCAGCTCGTCAGGCGTCGCATCCTTCCGCGCGACGTACATCGCGCCGACGAGCGTGTACCCCCCATCGGGACGACGCTCGTACAGGAGTGAGCTCGGCTTCCGCGCATCGAACGACCGCCCTTCCCACATCGCGCGACGATAGTTGGTGAAGTGGTACACCTTCATCGGGACGTTCGGGAGGAAGATCCGATACCCGTCCTCGATCGCCTTGCGGTAGTCGCGATACTCCTCGATGCCCTCGCGCATTCCCTGCAACAGCGCAGCGCCGCGAATGCTGTCCGCGGCGTTAGGCGCCCGCATGGCGGTCAGCTTGAGGTGCGGCGTCTGAACGATGGGCCCGCCCATCGCGGCCGCGCCCCCACCGGCCGTTGGATCGGCAGCGGCCTCGTGCGAATGGTCGTGGCTCTGCGCCGCGGCGAGTGTCGGCGTCAACAGGAAACTCGTGAGAACGACAGCGGATCGAATCGAC
>DATBIU010000014.1:0-2804 GCA_036556765.1 Gemmatimonadaceae bacterium
CCTCGATGATCTGCGTCTCATCGAGGATGAAGTCCTTTCGCAGCACCGGTAGGTCGACCGCATCGCGAACCTGCACCAGGTCATCACCACTTCCCGCGAAATGCGTCGGCTCGGTGAGCACCGAGATGGCCGCCGCTCCCCCGCGCTCGAAGTCGCGGGCATGTGACGCGGGGTCGAGCCGCGCGTTGATGTCTCCGCGCGACGGTGACCGGCGCTTCACTTCCGCGATGACCTTGACCTGGTCACCGCGAACCGCGGCGAAGAAATCGGGCGCGACCTCGGCCGCTCGGGCCCGCATTTCGAGGTCCGAGCGCCGGCCGCGTGCCGTCGCGACCCGTCTGCTCGTCTCGTGTATGATCCGACCGAGGACACCGGTCGGTGGGAACCATTTGGCGGGAAATGCTTGCACTTCGGCGATTGTTCGGCTAATGTCTATTCGGGCTCTTTTCGGTCAGGCTGACCGGGCGCCCGCTACTTCTCGTGAACCAGGGGCACGCCATGCCGCTCACCAAGCGTCAGCGCGAGATTCTCGATTTTCTCACCAGCTACTCGGAGCAGAACGGCTACGCGCCGAGCTTCGAGGAGATCGCGCGGCAGTTCAACTATAACTCGCTGGCGACGGTGCACGAGCACCTCACCAATCTCGAGCGCAAGGGCTACATCAAGCGCGCGTACAATGAGAGTCGCGCGATCGAGATCCTTCCCTCCGAGGTGAACCCGCGCGCCGTCGAGCTGCCGCTGCTCGGAAGCGTCGCGGCGGGCATGCCGATCGAGGCGGTCGCGACGAACGAAAGCATCTCGGTTCCCGAGGATTTCGTGCGCCGCAGCGAGAATCACTATTGCCTTCGCGTCCGCGGGAACTCGATGATCGACGAGCAGATTCGCGATGGCGACTTCGTGGTCGTCGCGGGTCGCAACCGGGCCGACAACGGCGAGATGGTGATCGCGCTCGTCAACAACTCCGCGGCGACCGTCAAGAAGTTCTATCGCGAGCGCGACGGCCGTATCCGGCTTCAGCCGGCGAACGAGACGATGTCACCGATCTACGTGCACGAGAACGAGGTGACAATCCAGGGCATCGTCGTCGGCGTGATGCGGAAATACTAGAACGGTTTCGAAGGCGGGAATGAGGAGTGAGGAATCTGATTCCTTGCTCCTCATTCTTTTTTTGGGCTGGCCGCTCTGAGTCGCTCGAGTGCGCGGAGGGCTGCTCCGCTGCTCAGTGAATCCTCGGCCTGATCCACTGAGCGAGCGAAGTCGTCGTGCTCGCCGCTGACGTGAATCGCCGCCGCGGCATTGAGCACGATGGCGGCGCGCGCGCCCCCGGTGATCGCCCCGGCCAGAATCCCCTCGATGATGCGCGCGTTGGCCGGCGGCTCGGCGCCGGCGAGCTCGCGCGCGTCGCGCGCGCTCAGTCCCAGGGGCGCGGGATCGATCGTCCATTCGCGAACCTGCCCGTGGCGCACCTCGAGAACGCGGGTTGGGCCCAGCGGCGAGACCTCGTCCATCCCCGGCTCGCCGTGCACGACCATCGACCGCCGACTCCCGAGCTCGGCGAGCGCGCCGGCCAGCAAAGGGAGCCGGTGCTCGTCGGCGACACCGACCACCTGGCGCCCCGCACTGGCGGGATTCGCCAGCGGCCCGAGGATGTTCATGACGGTGTGAATCGCGAGCTCGCGGCGCACTGGCCCGACGTGCCGCATGGCAGGGTGCATGAGCGGGGCGAACATGAACACGATGCCGGCCTTCCGCAGCGTGGCGGCCATCTCGTCCACCGTGCACTCGATCCGCACCCCCAGCGCTTCGAGGACGTCGGCGCTGCCGCACTGCGAGGTGAAAGAGCGATTCCCATGCTTGGCGATGCGCACGCCCGCGCCGGCGGCGACGAGGGCGGCCGCCGTGGAGATGTTGAACGTCGTCACCGCACCGCCGCCGGTTCCGCAGGTATCGACGAGAGAATCGGGGGCATCGGCGGCGAGTCGCACCATGGCCTGCCGGAGAGCCGACGCACCACCGGCGACTTCGTGAATCGTCTCGCCTTTCACGCGCAGCGCGACGAGGATGGCGGCCACCTGCGCGGGGCTCGCCTCCCCCCGCATGATCGCCCCGAACGCCTCCGCCGTGTCCTCGGCGCTTAACGAGTGCCCGCCAGCGAGCTGGCGAATCGCGCGCGCGAGCGGCTCAGAGGGTGCCAATGGTCTCGAGCAGGCGCTCGGGGAGCGCGGCGTTCGTCGCGACCAGGGCAATGACGAGCGCGAGCAGTCGAACGCGCTCGACGTCCTCTTCGAGGAAGAGTCCCTGTCGCGCACGATTCGTCAGGTTCACCACGCCCACCAGCTCGCCACGGTAGACGAGGGGAAAGCTGATGAACGAGCCGGTGGTGAAATACTGGTCGCGAAGCAGAGGGTGCTTCGTCGCGTCGGTCACGTCCTGCACGAGAATGGGCTCGCGCGAGGCGGCGACTCGCCCCGCCACGCCCTGGCCGATCGGGATTCGCCGGCCATCGAGGATGCCCGGCTGGAGCCCTCGTGAGGCAGCGAGGAAGAGGTGATCTCCGTCCGGCGCGCGGAGCATGAGCGAGACCCGCTGCGCCTGCATGTCGTCGCCGACGAGCGAGAGCAGCTCATCCACCAGCTGGCGGGGATCGGTGGAGTTCGCGTCGAGGCCGAGCACGCGCTCGATGAGATAGAGCGTCCGCGTTTTCTCGCGGACCGTCTCGGCGCGCCGATGGAGCTCGATGTGCGCTTGCTCGAGCTGGCCGACCGCAGCGCCCACCTGTTGCTCCACGGCCTGCGCGCGCCGCG
>DATBIU010000015.1:0-3662 GCA_036556765.1 Gemmatimonadaceae bacterium
ACCGGCGTTCCGCCGCAGAGATGCTCGCGCACGATCCGCAGCGCGCCGTCGACATCGACGCCCGCGTACCAGGTGTCGTCCGGATAGACCACGACCATCGGGCCGTGTCCACATTGATTCATGCACCCGGCGTGATTGACGCGCACCAGCCCCTTGAGGCCGGCGGCCGCGACGCCCTTCTTGAGCGCCTTGTGCACCTCCTCCGAGCCCTGCGTGGGGCATTCCTTCCCCGACGTGCACACGAACACGTGGTACTTGTACTGACCCATGCAGTGCGGTTGGCGCGAGAGAAGGAGGAAGGTGAGCGAGGAATTCAATGTACCCAACCTCGATCGCGCGGCCACTGGCCGGAGACCGCTGACGCTGTCATCGTTGGGCCGATGCCTTCCCCACCCTTCTATCCCACGGACCTGGTGCGCGTCGTGAGTCTCGACGGGGAGGAGCGCGACGTCGACAGCTCGGTCGATCCACCGCAGCAGCCGCGCATCGGGGAGATCGGAACGATCGTCGACGAGGTCGGCGACGGGATCTACCTCGTGGAACGGTGCACCGACGACGGACGCACGCTCTGGCTGGCCGAGTTTCTGGCGAGCGAGCTGGAGCTGGTGGAACGGCAATGAGGAACGAGGAGTGAGGAAATGACCTGATGACTCCATGCCGTCAAACCGTACAATGAATTCCTCATCGCTCACCCCTCATTCGCCAATGGCGACTCTAGACGATTTTCAGAAGATCGACATTCGCATCGGAACGGTCGTGAGCGCGGAGCCCTTCCCCGAGGCGCGGAAGCCGTCGATCAAGCTGGCCATCGACTTCGGCCCGGTAATCGGCATGAAGCGCTCGAGCGCGCAGCTCACGCGACGCTACACACCCGAGGCGCTGGTCGGCCGCCAGGTGGTGGCGGTGGTCAACTTCCCGGCGCGCCGCATCGCGGGATTCGCGAGCGAGGTTCTGGTGTTAGGTGGCTGCCCCGAAAAGGACGATGTCATCCTGCTGCGCCCTGACACCGCGGTGGCGAACGGCGTGGCGGTGGGGTAGTGGCAGGGCCGAGGGCCAGGGGCCAAGGGCCTCGGCGCGGCTTGGCCGCGGCCGCCCCATCAGATGAGCAACGGCGGCCATGCCGCCGTTGCGTTTCCATCCCTTCGATCCCTTCGATCCCTCGATCCCTCAGACCCCTTGCCGTTCGGTCGTCGCCCGACGCGCCCGCATCACCACCACCGGGAGCGCCGCCGCCGTCAACAGGAGGGCCGCCGTCGGAACCCAGTTGGGAAGCTCGAACAGATCGCGCACGAGACGCGCCGCGGCCGCGACCACGATCACGACTCCGAGATAGGTCCCGATCACGCGCCACATCGAGCGCGGCGCCGCAATCGACGGCTGGCCGCCGGTCAGTGCCGCCGACATGCTCCGCGCGATGAGGGTGTTGAGCTCATCGGTGAGATCATCGGCATCACTCCACCGCTGTGCCGGATTCTTCTCGAGGCAGCGCATGACGATCGACTCGAGCGCCAGGGGCACGGGTCGCAGCTTCGAGATCGGGACCGGCCGCTCCGCGACCTGGGCGGCAAGGATCTTCTGCGCCGGGCGACCGGAGAACGGCGGCTTCCCGGTGAGCATCTCGTAGGCGACGCATCCCAGAGCGTAGATGTCGGCGCGATGGTCGATCGTCGGATCGGCGGCGGCCTGCTCCGGTGCCATGTACGCCGGCGTCCCGAGCGCCATGCCATGCGACGGCGTTCGGCCGTGCGCGCGGCGCTCTTCGCCGTGGCGCGATTGGCGCAGCGCCTTCGCGACACCGAAGTCGGTGACCAGCGCGTGGTGCCTGACGAGCAGGATGTTGTCGGGCTTGACATCCCGATGGATCACACCGAGCGCATGCGCATGGCTCAACGCGTCGGCGACGTCGCGCATGATCCGGATCACGTCGTCGATGGGAAGCGGCCCTTCCCGGTCGAGGCGCTCGCGCAGCGACTCGCCTTCGATGTACGGCATGGTGTAGTACAACAACCCGTCCGCCTGGCCAACGAGCAGAACGGGGACGACGTGCGGATGATGCACGCGCGCCGCGAGCTGAATCTCACGGCGAAACCGCTCGAGGCTGAGCGTGCCCGTGAGCTCCGGCGGGAGCACCTTGACAACCACGCGCCGGTCGAGCGCTCCCTCCTGCGCGACGAACACGCGCGACATGCCGCCGCCCCCCAACTCGCGATCGAGCCGGTAGGCGTCGCCGAGCGAGGCCTGAAGTTGGTCGCGGAGGTCAGTCACCATCGAGGGGCGGCAGGGAACCAGGAGTGAGGCCGCGGGATTCGCCTAAACGGGGCCCGCGCGGAGTCGCTTCGAGATGAACTCCGCACTCCTCGTCCCTCGTTCCTCAGTTTGTCGCTGGTGCAAAGAGTATAGGACCCACCCGATGCCCCCGCCAGCTTGACACGCGGGAACCGGCCCCATACCACTTCGCCAAACCCCATAAATGGGAGGGAACCATGACCTCCACCGCCGCCGAGCCTGGCATGACCCTGGACGCCGAGACCGCGCGCAAGGGCTACGCCCGGCCCGAGGTCCTCGTCACCACCGAATGGCTTGCCGCGCATCTCGATGATCCCCACCTCCGGATCATCGAGAGCGATGAAGACGTCCTGCTCTTCGACACCGGTCACATTCCGAACGCGCAAAAGGTCGACTGGCATGCCGACCTCAACGACCCGCTCGTGCGCGACTACATCTCGTCGGAGAAATTCCAGGACCTGCTCCGATCCAAGGGCATCGACGAGAGCACGACCGTCGTTTTCTACGGCGACAAGAACAACTGGTGGGCGACGTACGCGTTCTGGGTGTTTCAGCTCTTTGGGTTTACGAATGCTCGCGTGCTCGACGGCGGCCGCACCAAGTGGGAGAAGGAGGGACGGCCGATGGTCACGGATGTGAAGACCTTCCCGCCGACGAGCTACCGGGCACCCCCTCGCGATGACTCGCGCATTCGCGCGTTCAAGGACGAGGTGCTCGAGCACATGCGTGCACGCCGTCCGCTCATCGACGTCCGCTCTCCGGAGGAGTTCAGCGGCCAGCGCACGCACATGGCGGAGTACCCGCAAGAAGGGGTGCTGCGCGGCGGACACATCCCGGGGGCGAAGAACGTTCCCTGGGCGCGCGCGGCCAACGCCGACGGCTCGTTCAAGAGCGCCGACGAGCTCCGCCAGCTCTACGAGCGCGACGCCGGGCTCAAGAAATCCGATGACGTCGTCGCGTATTGCCGCATCGGAGAGCGCTCGTCGCACACCTGGTTCGTCCTGTCGTATCTCCTCGGCTACGACCACGTGCGCAACTACGATGGCTCGTGGACGGAGTGGGGCAATTCCGTGAGAGCACCGATCGAGAGATGACCGCCGACGGGAAAGGGGGAAGCGCGGCCGCGCCCCCAAAGACGCGGCCGCCCAATCACGTCGTCGTTCGGTGGCGGGGCGATGAGGAGTTCGAGAGTGGCCGGCCGGGCGGTCCGACGCTGCGCATCGACGGCCATGGGAAGGTGGCGCAAAGCCCCGTCGATGTGCTCCTCACCGCGCTCGCGGCGTGCTCATCGATCGACGTCGTCGGCATTCTGGCAAAGCGGCGCACACCGGTGCAATCGCTGGAGATCGACGTCGTCGGTGAACGCGCGGACGACC
>DATBIU010000016.1:0-13710 GCA_036556765.1 Gemmatimonadaceae bacterium
CACCTCGAGCACCGGGAGCATCTGGAGCACCTACTCTCTGATCGCTTTCACCTCGCCGAGCTCGCGCTCGTCGACGGCGCTGTCGTGGCCTAGCACGTCACGCACGAATTCCGCCCACCATGAGGACTGTGGATCGCGATCGCGATACCGCTCGAGCTCCGCCCAGGTTCGCTCGTGAATGGCCTTGGCACGCTCGATGGCGTCCCCCGGCTGGATCCCCTCCTTGCGCGCCCACCGCCGGCCGATTTGCGCGTGAAGGACTTCATCGGCCCAGTCGTAGTCGTGAAAGTGCGCGGACAACACGTCCCCCGACTGCTCGGCGATCTCCTTCTCGGCGCGCTTGCCGGTGTCGGCCGGCATGAGACTCTGCTCGATGCCGTACAGCATCGTTTGCCGCTCGAGCGGGGTCGCGTGCAGGTTGAGACGCAGCGCGAAGCTCACGTTCAACGGAATGCGCGACCAGTCGATCCCCCGCGCCTCGAACGCCACGGTTCCCATCATCGCGTGCCGGGCCTCATCCCACAGCTGGCGCGAGTAGTCGACGTAGAAAGACCAGGGCTGATCGGCGCGCTCGAGGATGAACGAGGCCATCATCTCGGGCACATCCATCTCCAGCGTGCGCTTGCAGAGGAGCGCGAGATTGCGCTCGTCGGCCGGTACGTCCGGGACGGCGTAGACGAGATGCGGCGGGAAGTTGAAGTTGTACTGTCCCCGGAACCGCGCATCGCGACGCGGGTGCATGTCGGGGACGAAGCGCTCGCGGGCACGAGGAGCGGGCGGCGTTGTGCGCGGCTCCGACTCACCCGCGATTCCCCCCGCCGCATCGAGGTATGCCGCCAGGTGCGCGATCCACGCGTCGGCACGCGATCGCGCGGCTGGGTCGCGCGTGCACGCCTGGAGGGCTCGCGTGCCCCAGGCGATGATCTCCTCCTCGTCGGCGAGCGCCTGCTTCAGCACGCGCACCGTGGGATGATCGACCAATGGGTTGGTGCCCTCGATGTGCCCCCGATACGCCGCGGCCAGCGCCGGGTGGGCGACGGCGTACAGCCCCGCGAGCAGCTCGACCGTTCCCTCAGCGCGGAGCAGCTCCTCGAGAAACGCGTCGAGCGCCGAATCCGGAGCGACGTCCATCGGCGGGACCGGGTTCCGCATCTCGCTGATGCGCGACCCCAGCGCGGTCGCGTGACCGACGTCGAGCCACTGGTGCAACGCGAGCGCGCACTTCACTTCCCACTCGGGCGTCGCTGGGAGGTGGGCGACGGCGATCAGCATCAGCCGCCGCTCGACCCAATGAAAGCGCAACAGGCGCCGCACGTTCTCGTCGACGGACCAGCCGACCCGCGCCGCGCCGGCGTACGTCCCGACGCCGGCAAGCTCGGGAATACCCAAGGTAGGAATGGCGCTCACGGAGCCTCCGGTGCTCAGACAGGGCGGATCGCGCGCCCGTGGGGCGGAATATCCGCGGCCGCCCTGGGCGGGACAACCTGGCCCGCGGGATGCATACTCTAGCCGTCTGACCACACTTCGTGGCCAACGATCGGAGGATGAACATGCGCGTGACCACCGTGCTGTGCGCGATGGGGTTGGTGGGTTGTGCTTCGCTCGGCGGCGGCAGCGGCCGCGAGACGGTGTCTCGGACCGTGGACGTCCCCGTGGATACGGCCGTCCGAATCGCGAGGACGCAGCTGCAGCTGCACAACTACAAGGTGGGCGCGTCGGGAGGGACCACCCTCATCACCGAGCCCCGCGCCGTGCCGGGCGAAGTGCGCGATGCGGCCAACCGCCGCGAGGCCGAGTACTGGGTGGTGCGCGTGGACATCGGGCGGAAGACGCTCGGGGGCACAGAGATCAAGGTGCGCGGGTTCCGGCTGCCGGAGGGCCGGCCGACGACCGCTGGATCTCAGCCGCCGATGGTCCCGGTCACCGATGCCGATCAGCGTCTGTTCAACGAGATCGAGGCGATCGCCGGCTGGATCTCGGACGCGGCGAGGCGGAAGGCCGAGGGTTCCTAGGGCGCGGCCGCCGCGCGATCGCCCGCCGGGCGCAGCGCCGCGAGCGTGTAGCGGCTGCCGGGATTCCAGAGCATCCAGTCGTGTACGCCGTTGTCGTAGCCGGCCTGGATTTGCGCGCGCACCTGCGCCGGGCCATATCGGGGCGGCCCGAGCGTGAAGTCCTGATACCAGGGGACGACCTTTGCGGCATTCGGGATGCCCGCGCTGCGCCGCTTGGCATCGCGCAGCGCCCGGTCGATGACCTTGTATGGTGCACCGTTCGGGTGCGGAAGCCCGTAGTTCCCACGCGCATAGTGCGAGGGGTACGTCATCGGAAGCACCACGTCCACGGCGTCGATGAACTTCTCCCACAGCTGACCGATGCCCATGTCGGTCGAGTCGGACGTCGTGAGGCCGAACACGTCGGCGGTGACCGGCACGCCTAACGGCCTGAGCGACCCTCGAAGGAATCGCAGCTGGTCGCGGATCACCGACGCGCGGTCGCGTCCGCGCGCGAGCGGAAAGGCCGCTTCGGTGACGATCCGCTGCTCATCGGGGAAGCGCACGTAATCGTACTGCACCTCGCTGAAGCCGAGGGCGATCGCCTCGCAGGCGAGGTCGACCGCGTACTGCCACGGGCCGCGGTGGTGCGGGTCGATCCACGGATTGCCGCCCTTGTCGAGCCATGGCGTTCCATCGGAGGCGCGCTTGATCGACCACTCCGGTCGTTTGCGCGCCAGCACGGGATCCTTCACGACCACGATGCGCGCGATCGGATAAATGTCATGCGCTCGCATGGTATCGAGCACCGCTCGCATACGGTCGGCGCGCATGGGCGCCACGGTGTCGGCGCCGATCTCGCGCGCGAGCGGGATGCTCGAGCGGTAGAGGACATAGCCACGATCATCCTTGACGTCGATCACGAGCGCGTTGATCTCGGTGCGCTTCGCGACGTCGATGAGCTGCCACATCTTCTCGCCGACCGCCGCCCAGCGATTGACGTACAGTCCCCGCAGCGGGGAGGGCGTCGCGATGAGGGGCGCCGCCGGAATGAGAATCGAGTCGGGCGTCAGACGGGTCTGTGGGCCCGCCGCGCACGCGGCGGGCGGGTAGTCTGGCTCCGTCGGGCGGGGAGACGCCGGACGGAGCGTATCCTGCGCCAGTACCGGGCTGTGTATCGCGGCGGCCGCGACGATCGCGAAGAGGCGTTTCGGCATAGCCGCGCAATCTAACGAGCGGCCGCTGACGGAGCTGGGGAACGGGATCGGCCAGGGGTCACCGTGTCGAGACGTCGTTCGGCTCCCGCTTGGTTGAGATTTCCCCACAACCGTAGCGGGAGTCCCCCGACAGACAAGCGCGTGCCCTCGCGACATGGTGAGGTTGTCCCCTCGACGCGAGGAGCGCATGACCGCCACCACCGAGCGAGGCGCCGAGAGCCTCCACTGCACCGCGTGTTCGCACTCCGCGAAGCTGGACCCTGACCTCGCGCTCGAGCGCGCCGTGGAATCGGCGTTGCGCGCGCCCTCGGCGTACAACACACAGCCGTGGCGGTTTCGCCTTCTCGATGGCACGCTGGAGCTGCATGCGGATGTGACGCGTGGGCGCCAGGTCGCCGACCCGGCCAATCGGGAGCTGTATCTCGCATGCGGCGCGGCGCTGGCGAACATGCGGGTCACGATTCGGCATCTCGGACGGGAAGCCGACATCGCCATCCTCCCCGATCGGGCGCGCCCGCACTTCGTTGCACGCGTTCGGGTGGGCGCGGTGCGTCATCCGACGCTCGCGGACTCCCGCTACTTCACGGCGATCCCACAGCGCCGGTCCAACCGCGCCCGCTTCTACAGCCGTCCGATCCCCCTGGGGGTCGGGCCATCGCTCGCGCAGGCGGTCGAGGGGATGGGCGCCTCGCTGCGCTACCTGTACAGCGCCAACACACGCGACGCTCTGGGGGAGATCATCACCTTCGCGGACCGCGTGCAAGCCCATGATGCGAAGTTCCGCCTGGAGCTCGCGGCCTGGCTTCGTGGGAATCAAACGGATCGCCTCGATGGAATGCCGGGCTTCGCCTTCGGCCTCTCCGCTCCGATGGCGGCGCTGGCGCCCTTTGCGCTCCATGCCCTGTCGTGGGACTCGATCCGGGTCGTCCGCGACGATGAGCTCGCCCGCGAGGCGCCGCTGCTCGGGGTTCTGCTGACGCGGAACGATGAGCCGCGCGAGTGGATCATGGCCGGCGAGGGGATGGAGCGGGCGCTGCTATTCGCGTCGTCTCAGGGGCTCGCGACCGGCTTCATGAACCAGGCCATCCAGGTTCCCGAAGCGCGCGAACGCGTGCGCCGTCTTCTGAACACGACGTGGTGGCCGCTGGCGATCCTTCGCTTCGGCTTTGGCCCGGAGACCCGTCAGACCGCGCGCCGGGCAGTGACGGACGTGCTGGTGCGCGATCAGGAGATGGCGTAACGGCGGGACCGCGCGCGCCCGCGACGGCCGGCGAGGCGATGAGACTGTCGAGCGCGACGCTGGTGGAACGGGACCGCGCTCGGCGCACAAGCCGATTCAGCCGCTGGCGGTCGACGAGAGCGACGTCGTAGCCCGCCATCGCCAGGACCTCGAGCGCGCGGTCGCCCGTGGGCGGGTCGCGCCGATAGATGTCGCGGTGGACGTAGAGGCGACCGGCGTCGACCTCGACGGTGACGTACCCGACGTCGATGGGAACGGGCTCGAGAAGCTCGATCGTGACCGTCCGTGTCGAGTCGGCTTCGAGGGCATCGATCGTATCATCGGGGAGTCCGCCGCCGGCCAGCCGATTCAGCGCGCGCCCAAGCGAAGCTGCGTCGGCCGGTCGCATCCGGACGCACCCGTGCGACGACGCCTTGCCGATGGAGCTCTCGAACGGCGTGCCGTGGAGGAAGTACAATCCGCCGAAACGCAGCTTGATGGGGCCCATCGGATTGAGGTCACCCGGCGGATGGACGGTGTCGTTTTGCGCCCATTCACTGCGCGGGGGATACCACCACGGATTCCAGGTAACGTGTGTCACCTGGAATGCGCCTAACGGCGTCTGGTATCGCCGCTCCCCGACGGCGACCTCGTAGGTCGCCGTGACCACCCCGTGCTCGATGAGCTGTAGCCGGAAGGCGGGGATGTTGAGCCGCAGCACCACCGCGGTGTCCTGAGGTGCAGTCGATCCCGCGGCCGTCCGCACGAGCATCGCCCCGCCCGCGCAGAGCAGCCCCATGGTGACCATCACCACCAGCACCGCCTTCCACGAGAAGAATCGTGTCATGCTTCGTTCCCCCCGCACGCGTAGTCCATGGCGAAGAGTCGTCTGCCGCACGGACGATGTCTGTCAGCATTCTCGCGAGATGTCGTCGGCGACCGGGCCGGTGAGCCAGGGCAAAACCCTGACATTCCGTCCGCGATTGCGCGCAGACCGCGCTCCCGGGGGCCTTCGGCGCCGAGTGCTTCGGGGTTTCCCGACAGCAGTTCCGGTCTCCGCCGACAGACCTTTCCCTCCGGCGACGTCATGATCCAGGTATCGAACGACGGAGGGCACACATGCGCTACGAGAATCGATATGACGCCGGCCGCCGACTGGCGTTGTCCCTGGCGGAATACGCGGGGCGACCCGACGTGACCGTACTCGCGCTCCCGCGCGGTGGAGTGCCGGTGGGGTTCGAGATCGCGCGTGCGCTGCGCGTACCGCTCGATGTCTTCGTCGTGCGGAAGCTCGGCGTACCGGGACAACCGGAGTTCGCGATGGGCGCGATTGCGTCTGGTGGCGCGCTGGTGCTCGACCAGCAGACGATCGGCGAGTTGCGGATCTCGCGCGATGCCGTCGAGCGGGTGATCGCGATGGAGCGGGCTGAGCTCGCGCGACGGGAAGAGCTCTTTCGCGGCTCGCGGCCGCCGGTCGATGTCAGCGGCCGCACGATCATCCTGGTCGACGATGGACTGGCCACGGGCTCCACGGTACAGGCCGCGATCGCCGCCCTTCGGAAGGAGGGACCCGCATCGGTGATCGTGGCGGCCCCGGTGGGGTCACGCGAGGCGTGCGGTGCGATTGGAGCGGTTACCGATGGGTGCCTGTGCGCGATGATCCCTGACCGGTTCTACGCCGTCGGCCTGTGGTACGAGGACTTCTCGGAGACGACCGACGCCGAGGTGCGGCAGCTGCTCAGTCGAGCGGAGGAGCTGGATGGGGCAGTGAGCGTGGCTACCTCATCGTAGGCTGTGGGGCGAATGAGGAATGAGAAGTAAGGAGTGAGGAATCCAACCGAGCTGACTTCCTCACTCCTCAGTCCTCGTTCCTCACGCTCGCTCCATCTCACTCCTCGCTCCTCATTCGACCCGCCAGGGAACTACTTGGTGACGATGGGGATATGGCGTCCCTTCGCCTTCGCCTGGGCGGTCTTCGGCAGCGTAATCGTCAGCACGCCGTTCTTGAACTCGGCGGCGATCTTGTCCGCGTTCACGACGCGGGGGAGCGTGAAGGAGCGGCGGAACGCGCCGTAGGTCCTCTCATAGAGATGGAACTTGCGGTCGCCATTCCCTTCCTTCTTCTCCTCGGTCTTCTCGCCACGCAGCGTGAGCGTGTCATCCTCGAACTCGACCGTCACGTTCTTCTCGTTCATCCCGGGGAGCTCGGCGACGATCACGATGGTCTCGTTGGTCTCGCTGATCTCGACGGCCGGCATCCAGCCGACGGGCTGCGCCAGGAGGTCGGGGCCGAAGACATCGCCGAACATCCGGCGGACTCCCTTCTCCATCTCCTCCAGCTCCGACGTCGCCAGCGGGAAGACTGGACGAAAAGCGGCCGGTGTCATCACGCGCCGCTGCAGTCTGGTGTTCGCCATACATCCTCCTCGATCAAGTGTTCGCGCTATCGCTTTTGGTGCAATCACCAAGGTACGAGGGGGAGCTCGCGCCGTCTGTCCGGCGCATGGGGCCACCGCGTACGTGAAAGCCCTACGTCGCGGCAAGGCCCACCACGTCGAACGCTCGGGGCTATGCCGACAGACGTCGCCCACCGGGAAGGGCATGTTGCTCGGAACGATGGGCGCGCGGCGCCGCCCCGAACTCTCGCACGGAGAAACGACCGATGTTGACGCTGACGCAGGTGCTCGGGATGGAGCGCGCCCTTCGCGGGCAGCGCGTGCTCTCGGTGTTCATCGACACCTCCGATACGAGTACGCCAACCAAATGGCGCACGGAGCTGGACCGCGTGTTTGCCCGGCTGCTGGCAGAGGCATCCCGGAGCACGGACGGCGACCGCACCGCACTCGAGCTGTGTCTCGCTCACGTTCGAACCGCGCTCGAGGCAGCCCATGGCGCTCCCGGGCGGCCGGGGTGGATCGCCTATGCGACGACGGACGACGTCGTCCTGGAGGGGACGGTGCGCTCGCCGCTGGAGACGAAGGCCTTCTGGCGACGGGGTCTGGTCGTCGCTCCCCTGCTTCCCGACTCGCTGGCCGATCGTGTGGCGGCGAGACTGCCGGCGATTGCGCCGGCGATGGCGCGTGCCGAGCTCCAGCCGCTCTCGCCCTAGCGCACACGATTGCCGGTAAGGGTTATTCGGCGCGGTGGTCCGGCTGGCGCTGACTGACGGCGACGCTCGCCGATGCGATCGTGCAGCATCGGGAGGTGGGCATGAAAGCACACGACCGCACCGCCGCGCTCGCCGTTCGAAATGCCGCCCGTCCGCTCGCGGGTGGGCCCCAGGACTTCGACGCGCTCCTCGAGCTGATCGGGGACGCCCGCGTCGTCCTCCTCGGCGAAGCGAGCCACGGCACCCACGACTTCTATCGCGTTCGCGCCGAAATCACGAAGCGCCTCATTCGCGAGAAGGGATTCGCGGCCGTCGCGATCGAGGGGGACTGGCCCGATGCGTATCGCGTGGACCAGTTCATTCGCGCCGAGGGAGCAGACGCCGAGGCGAGTGACGCCCTGGCCGGGTTCGAGCGGTTCCCGCAGTGGATGTGGCGAAACGCCGACGTGCTCGACTTCGTGGGGTGGCTGCGCGGTCATAACGAGGCGCATGCGGATGCCCCGCCGGTACGGTTCGCCGGGCTGGACTTGTACAGCCTGCACCGTTCGATCGAGGCCGTGCTCGAGTACCTCGACATCGTCGATCCGAACCAGGCGCAGATCGCTCGGCGGCGGTATGGGTGTTTCGCGCAGTTCGGGGATGATGCTCGTGCGTACGGCTACGCGACGGCCATCGGGACGCGTCCGTCGTGCGAGGACGATGCCGTGCGGCAGCTTCTCGAGCTGCAGCGGTCGGCGACCGAGTACGCGTCGCGCGATGGCCGGGTCACCGCTAACGCGCTCTTCTCGGCCGAGCAGAACGCGAGGCTGGTGCGCAACGCGGAGCGCTACTACCGCCTCATGCTGACGAGCGATGCCACGAGCTGGAATCTGCGCGACGCACACATGGCGGAGACGTTGATCGAGGTCGAGCGGCACCTCGAGCGTGAAGGGCGCGCGCCGAAGGTGATCGTGTGGGCGCACAACTCCCATCTCGGGGATGCGCGGGCAACTCAGATGGCGCGCGCTGGAGAGTGGAACGTCGGGCAGTTGGTGCGACAGCGGCTCGGCGACGCTGCCGTGCTGGTGGGCTTCACGACGTACACCGGGACCGTGACGGCCGCGTCGAGCTGGGATGGCGCGGCCCAACGAATGACCGTGCAACCGGCGCTTTCGGAGAGCTACGAGGCGCTATTTCACAATGCCGGGCCGCCTCGCTTCATGCTCGATCTGCGCACCGCGAGCCCGCTCCGCACGGCTTTGGAGGAGCCGCGGCTGGAGCGCGCCATTGGTGTGATCTATCGGCCGCAGTCGGAGCGATTCAGCCACTACTTCGGCGCGAGTTTGCCGAGCCAATTCGATGTCGTGCTGCATTACGACGTCACCCGCGCGGTAGAGCCGCTCGAGCGCACCGCGGCGTGGGAGGCGGGGGAAGTTCCTGAGACGTACCCATTCACGGTGTGACGCTCGAGCGACCAGGTTGCGCGCTCGATGGAGGAGACGGTGGACACGACACTCAAAGGAACGATTCGGCGTCAGGTTCGCATCCCGCTGCGCGACGAAGCCGAGTTGCGCGGCGATCTCGTCATTCCCGAGACAGCTCGCGGGATCGTGATCTTCGCGCACGGCAGCGGAAGCAGCCGGCTGAGCCCGCGCAACCAATACGTGGCGCGAGTGCTCGGCGAGGCCGGGCTGGGAACGCTCCTGGTGGATCTGCTGACGGAGGCGGAGGAGCTGGAGGACGAGCTCACCGGAGGCCTTCGATTCGACATCGGCTTTCTTACCTCCCGATTGGTCGACACGATCAACTGGGCGATGCGGTCGGAGGAGGCGCGCGGACTGCCGGTCGGGTTGTTCGGCGCGAGCACGGGCGCCGCGGCCGCGCTCGCCGCGTCGGCGATGCAGTGTCGCGAGGTGCGCGCGGTCGTATCGCGCGGTGGACGTCCCGACCTGGCGGGGCGCGTGCTCGCGCTCGTGTCGGCGCCGACGCTGCTGATCGTCGGCGGCGATGACGTGCAGGTGCTCGCCCTCAACCGGGAGGCATTCGCGCGACTTCGCTGCGAGAGACGCCTGACCGTCGTTCCCGGCGCGACGCATCTGTTCGAGGAGCCCGGCGCGCTCGAGGCCGTGGCGCGTCACGCGAGCGAGTGGTTCACGCAGCATCTAACGAGGAGGGAACCATGAAAACCGACAGCCAGCTGCAACTCGATGTGATCGAGGAGTTGAAGTGGGACCCGAGAGTGGGCCGTGCGGAGGTCGGGGTGGCGGCGAAGGACGGCGTCATCACTCTGAGTGGCCAGGTGGATACCTATGCGCAGAAGTATGCCGCCGAGGCGGCGGCGAAGCGCGTGGACGGCGTGCGCGCGGTCGCGGAAGACATCGTGGTCAAGCCGCCCCTCACGAGCACCCGCACCGACACCGACATCGCCCATGCGGCGCTGCTGGCGATTCGGTGGGATACGGAAGTCCCGGATGAGACGCTGAAGCTGCGGGTGGAGAACGGCTGGATGACGCTCGAGGGGAACGTCGAGTGGCAGTTCCAGCGGTCGGCGGCGGAGCGCGCGGTGCGGTACCTGACCGGCGTTCGGGGGATCACCAATCTGATCACGGTGCGCCCACACGTGTCCGTGACGGAAGTGCGCGACAAGATCGAGAATGCGCTGCGCCGCAGCGCGGAGCTCGACTCGAAGCACATCAAGGTCGACGCGCACGACGGAACGGTGGTGCTCACCGGCAAGGTTCGCTCGTGGGCGGAGCGCACCGATGCCGAGCGTGCCGCCTGGTCGGCGCCGGGCGTCTCGATGGTGGAGGACAAGATCCTCATCGGTGCGTGACAGCGGGTGCTCGAGGTAGTCGATGTGCCCGAGGTGCTCGAGGGAGCGGCATGTCCCTCGAGCACCTCGGGCACATCGAGCACCTCGACTACCTCAGGCTCTCTAACGCCCGAGTCAGGCGCCCTTTCACTTCCTCCGCGATCGGGCGAACGTCGTCGTTGCCGGTCAGCGACAGCGCCTCCACCGGATCCATCGCCGCCACCACGCTCTTCCCCGGCTCATCGCTGGCGTAGACGATGACGTTGCAGGGGAGCAGGAGTCCGATGTCGCGCTCGGCGGCGAGCGCCTTGTGCGCGAACGACGGGTTGCAGGCGCCGAGGATAATGTACGGGCGGGTCTCCACGTCCAGCTTCTTTTTCAGCGTGGCGCGCACGTCGATCTCCGTCAGGACGCCAAACCCCTCCTTCGCCAACGCTTCGCGAGTGCGCTCGACGGCGGCTTCGTAAGGCAGGTCGAGCGTGGTGCCAATCCCGTAACGGGATGTCTGGGTCGTCGTCATGTCGCCTCCTTCATGGTCGTCCTCGATTTCACACGGACTCCGGACCCGATCTCATCGGACGGGAAGACGATCACCTCGTCTCCCACGTCGATCCCTCGCACGATCTCGACCACGGCGCTGGACCGATGTCCGATCTCCACCTGGCGGCTGCGTGCCCGTCCATCCCGAACGATGAAGAGATGCCACGCACCGGCATCGTGAAAGAGGGCGCTCGCGGGCACCGTGATGACGTCCTCCCCTTCCCAGACGCTCATGCGCGCCTCGACGCGAAACCCGTCCCCGAGGTTGGCCGGGGGGTCGGTCACCGTCAGGCGCACGTTGACGCGCTGCTCGTCGACGCCAAGCGCCGATACCTCGGTGAACGCCGACGGCTCGATCGTCGTCACCGTCGCGCGCAGAACCTTGTCCTCCCCCCACTCGACGATCTCGGCGCCATCGCCCGGGCTGAGTCGCACCGCGTCCGTCGACAGCACGTCGACGACGATCTCCAGTGCGCCGCGGTCGCCCATCTCGAGGATGGGCGTGCCGGCGGCGATCACGCGCTCACTCCGCTCCGGGATGCGCAGCACACTCCCGTTACAGGGCGCGCGGACGGGGATGGCGCCACTCGTTCCGCCATCGAGAGCAACCAACGCGGCGCGCGCGGCATCGACGTCGGCCGCCGCTGCGCGAGCGCGGGCCTGGGCGGCCGAGAGCTCATCGCGCCGAGCACGATGCGCCAGGTTCGCGGCATCGAGGTCCTCTTGCGAGATGCCGCCGATCTCGTACACCGCGACTCGGCGCCGCGCCACCTCCGCGGCGTGCGCCTCGGCGATGCGCGCCTGCTCGACGTGACTCACTGCCTCGCGCCGGAGCGCCTCGGCGGCTTGCACCCTGGCCAAGGCTTGTTCCCGGGTGAGGGCATCGAGCGGCAGTGGCGCGATCCACGCCACCACCTGCCCCGCACGGAGCTCATCACCCTCATCCAGCGTGATGCGTCTGATACGGCCTGACACCGGCGCGGCGACGACGAATCGGTCGCGTACCTGGGTTTTCCCCTCGGCATCGACGGTCACCCGCATGGGGCCGCGTGCCACGAGAGCCGTGTCGACCGCGAACACATCCGGACGGAACGCATACGCCGCAAATGCGACGGCGGCTACGGCCAGGATGCTTAGCGTGATGATGCGCCGTTTCGTTCGCATGGTCACTCCCGCGTCTTGAGCACTTCGACAAGGTCGAGCGCATTGAGCCGGCGCCGCATCGCCACCCCCGCGCCAAGTCCCGCCACGACCACCATCACCACGCCCCACAGGTACGTTCGCGCGGTCACGATCACCGGGAACCGGTAGAGCTCGGACTCGAAGGCAGACGCAATGAGAAACGCCAACCCCAGCCCGGTCAGCAGCCCCAGCGGCGTGCCGACGGCGTTGACCACCGCCTGCTCGCCGAACAGCATTCCGGCGACCTCGCGCTGCGTGAAGCCGAGCACGCGCAAGCTGGCGAGATCCCGCCCGCGCTCGGAGAGGGCGACGCGGGCGCCGTTGTAGAGCACGCCGATCGCCATCACGCAGGCGAGGAGCGCGACGACACTGGTCGTCAACGTGATCATGCTCGTGATCTGGTCCTCGAAGGTCTCGAGCATCGCCCCACGGGGTGTCGCACCGGCAACGCTCGGCAGACGTCGCAGCACGCCGAGGGCGCGCGCTTCGGCGCCCGGCTCGAGCGACACGAATGCCCCGGACACGACCGGCCCTTCACCGACCAGCCGATTGAGCTCGCCGATCTCCATGAAACCGGCGATGCCTAACAGCTCGTCGAGGAGGGCCGTGACGACGACGCGGCGCTCTTCCCCGCCGCGCTCGAGGAGCTCGAGTCGCACCGTGTCCCCCGGCACGATGTCCAGTGCCGACGCGAGCGTGGTCGTGAGAACGATCCCCGATGGGGGGACGTCGTAGGCCCGTCCACGTCCATCGACCAGTCGGCGGAGGGTCGCGTCGCGCTCCAGTCCCGTGATCGCCATTTGGCGATACCGATGGCCGTAGGAGAGTCGCACTGGAACGGTGCGATACATCTCGACGCGCGCGATACCGGGTACCGCGCTCAGATCGTGTCGTGCGCGCGCCGGCAGGGACCGGGTGAACGCCACCGACAGGTCCTCGCGCTCGACGACGCGAAACTGGAGGTCGCCCATGTACATGGCGACGTCGAAAGCGAACGTGCCCCCCACGAACGTACCGACCGCGAGGGCGACGCCCGCGATCGACGCCGCGGCGCGCCACGGTCGGCGCTCGAGGCTTCGCAGCACCATGCGAACCGTCGGCGAGAAGATGCCGGTGAAGCCGAGGCGCTCGAGCACCAGCGGACGGTAAAGGAGAGGCGAGGGGGGACGCATCCCTTCC
Source organism: Gemmatimonadaceae bacterium (assembly GCA_036556765.1). Lineage (GTDB taxonomy): Bacteria > Gemmatimonadota > Gemmatimonadetes > Gemmatimonadales > Gemmatimonadaceae > JAICNG01. Next base: position 13,229 of record DATBIU010000016.1, read on the forward strand.
GCGGGGGGGAGCGCCGCCGCCGCGCGCACCGCCACGAGGGCGCCGATCGCCGCCGACGCCGCCGCGACCGCCACCGACACCGCCACGAGCCCCACACTCGTGTGGTGTACGAGCTCGGGGAAGCTGAAGTACTCGACGTACAGTCCCGTGAACCTCGAGCCGAACCAGGCCCCAAAGGGCACGCCCAACACCACGCCTAACAGGACGGCCGCCAGCCCGTACCCGAGAAAATGCAGCGCGATGTCGTGGTTGTGGTACCCGAAGGCCTTCAAGGTCGCGATCTCTCCACGCTGCGTGGCAACGAGTCGCGACAGCACGATGCTGACGAGAAACGCGGCGACGAACAGGAACACGGCCGGCATCACGATACCGAACGCGCGCAGCTGCTTGACCTCGCCGGTGAGGACCACGTTCGAGGCCTGATCGTCCCGGCCGTACGCCCGCCCTCCGCCATACGGCGCGAGCAGTGCATCGAGGCGATC
>DATBIU010000017.1:0-6782 GCA_036556765.1 Gemmatimonadaceae bacterium
CAGCTCTTGTCGCTGGAGCCCTCGACGCCCTGGGTGCGGAGCGCGAACTCGCTCGGGTTCGTCGCGTAGAACATCGCGCTCTCGTACGAGATCACCCGCTGCGTGTACCAGTGCATCAGCGACTGGTCGAAGCTCTGCATCCCGTACTGCACCGTCCCTTCCTTGATGAGGTCGGGAATGTTGAGCGACTTCGACATGTCGCGGATCTGGTCGCGCACGGCGGCGGTGTTGATGAGGATCTCACACGCCGGGACGCGGCCCGGCTTGTCCGAGCGCGGCACGAGGCGCAGGGAAATCACCGCTTGCAGCGCGCTCGACAGCGAGAACCGCACCTCGCTCTGCTGGTGCGGCGCGTAGAACGACAGAACGCGGTTGATCGTCTGCGTCGCGTCGGTGGTGTGCAGCGTCGAGAACACCGTATGCCCCGTGCTCGCGGCCTTGAGCGCGACCTCGAGCGTCTCGAGGTCGCGGATCTCACCGATGAGGATGACGTCGGGATCCTGACGCAGCACGCGCCGCAGTGCCGACCCGAAGTTGCCGGTATCGGTGCCGACCTCGCGCTGGTTGATGTTGCAGTTGATGTCGCGATGCAGGAACTCGATCGGGTCCTCGATCGTGATCACGTTCGCGTGGCGCCGCTCGTTGATGTGCTGGATCATCGCCGCCAACGCCGTCGACTTGCCCGAGCCCGTGACGCCGGTGACGAGCACCAGCCCGCGCGGCTTCATCGCGATCTCCTCGACGACCGGCGGCAGGTTGAGCTCGGTGCAGTTCTTCACCTGGTACGGCACGAGGCGCAGCGCGTACGCGATCGTGCCGCGCTGCTGGAAGACGTTGACGCGGAAGCGACCGATGCCGGGCACGCCGATCGCGAAGTCGGCTTCCTTGTTCTCGGTGAACTCCTTTACCTGCTTCGGCGTCATGATCTGCTCGGCCAGCTGCTTCAGGTCTTCCGGCTTGAGGGGCGGGAGATCGAGCTGCTGAAGCTCGCCGTTGATGCGGAGCACCGGCGGCCGGCCGACCTTCAAATGCAGGTCGGACGCATTCTGCTGGATCATCCGCTGGAGGACCGCCTTGAAGTTGAAGCCGGCCGTGGGCTGGCCTGCCGGGGTCGGAGCGGTGCGTGCGGCGGTGGTCATCGGTTACCCGTTGGGATCGATACGGAAGAGGACTTGCCCATACTCGACCGGGTGCGCGTCCTCCACGAGGACCTCCCGCACGACGCCCGAGAACTCGGACTCGATCTCGTTCATGATCTTCATCGCCTCGATGATGCAGAGGATCTGTCCTTTAGAGACGCGCGCCCCTGCCGAGACGTAAGCGGGAGCCCCGGGCTCCGGGGACTTGTAGAACGTCCCGACCATGGGGGACTTCACCTCCAGCATCTTCGACTTGGGCTCCGCCTTGGGCCCCTCGGCCTCCCCCACCGCCGGGAGGGACTCGCTGGGGGTCGCCCGGGCCGGGAGGACCGGGGGGACCGGCATCGGGATGGACATTGGGGGCGCTACCTGCACCGTCCCCCGCTGCTGCGGCGTCTTCGAGATGCGGATCTTCATGCCCTTGTCCGTCGAGATCTCGATCGAGTCGACGCTCGATTCATCGAGCATCTCGACGAGCTTCTTCACGTAGCGTAGGTCGATCATGGACTATGGGTGGAGGCGGTCACGCTGGTTGAGAAATGAGGAATGAGCGGTGAGGAGTGAGGAAATCGATTGGAGTGGTGCGCTCCCAAACCCATCGCCTCAGTGCTCACTCCTCATTCCGCATAGTTCACGTCCCACTCCTCGTGCCTGTCAGCCGATCTCGATAAGCTCATGGGAAAACGCCGTGAGCACGCGCGCGCCCCCGTCCTCCAGAGAGACGTCATCCTCGATCCGAACGCCGCCCCATCCCGGCCGATAGATCCCCGGCTCGATCGTGACCACGGCGTGGTTTGGCAGCGACCCCTCGGCCGTCCGCGCGAGCCGCGGCGCCTCGTGCACCTCGATACCGATACCGTGCCCGAGGCTGTGGCCGAACGCGTCGCCAAATCCGCGGCCTTCAATGTAGCCCCGCGCGACCGCGTCGGCATCCCGGCCCCGCATCCCCGCATGGATGGCCCGGGATGCGCGCTCGTTTGCCTCGCGAACGATCGCGTGGATCTCGCGTTGCTCCTCCGTGGCCGCGCCGACGACGAACGTGCGCGTCACATCCGCGCAGTAGCCGCCGACCACCGCGCCAAAGTCGATCAGGAGAAAATCGCCATGCCTCACGGCACGCTCGGACGACCGGGCGTGGGGAAGCGCTGAGCGTTCCCCGGAGGCCACGATCGTCGGAAAGGGAAACCCCTCGCTGCCGGCATCGCGAAGCGCGCGCTCGAGCGCCCCCGCGATCTCCAGCTCCGTCATCCCGGCGCGAACCTCACCGATGGCGCGCTCGAGGGCGGCGTCGGCGATACGCGCGGCGCGCGCGATGAGCGCGAGCTCATCCGCATCCTTTCGCTCTCGAAGCGTCTCGACCATGTCGATCGTCGGACGCCACTGCCATCGCGCGCCCTGCTCGAGCAGCCGCTGGAAATCGCGGTGCACGAGGTGATGCGACTCGAAGCCGATGATCGCGGGCGTCGCCGCCGGGAGAGTTCGCCAGAGCCCGGCCCACAGGCTCTGCGGCTCGATGACGACTCGCGCCACGTCACCGACCTCCGCGCTCGCCTGCGTCTGGTAGCGGAAGTCCGTGATCAGCGTCGCGTCGTTCCCCGTCACGAGCGCGAGGGCGCTCGTGCCGGAGAAGCCCGTGATGTACCGGATGTTCGGCAGGCTGGTGAGGAGAATCGCATCGAGGTGCGCCTCGAGGATGGACTCCGAGAGCGCCTCGAGGCGCTGCGGTCGTCGGTCAGGCACTCGGCGCAGCCAGCTTCGCCACGAGGCCGCGAAGTGCCAGCTCGTAACCCAGGGCCCCGAATCCGCACAGCACCGCGGTCGCCGCGCTGGCGAGCATCGAATGCCGCCGCTCGGCCTCGCGCGCGAAGATGTTCGTCAGGTGCACCTCGACGAAGGGGACGTCGACGGCGGCCAGAGCATCGCGAATGGCGAGGCTCGTATGGGTGTAAGCGCCGGCGTTGATGAGCGCCCCGTCGGTCGTGCCGCGCATGGCGTGAATGCGGTCGATGAGCTCGCCCTCACCGTTGTGCTGCGCGAACTCGACCTCCGCCCCGATCTCGTCGGCGACGATGCGCAGTCGCGTCTCGATGTCGCCGAGCGTCGCGCGACCGTAGATCTCCGGCTCGCGCGAGCCGAGCAGGTTGAGGCTCGGCCCGTTGAGCACGGCGATGCGCACTACTTCTTGAGCTGGTCGAGCCACGTGTTGAACAGCTCGATCTCGCTCGATCCGTCCGGGGCTCCCTCGCGATTCGCATCCTTCTGCTCATCGAAGAACTGATCGAAGGTGAAGCCGGAGCGCGCCGGCGGGGAGCCGGAGGCCGGCGTCCGCCCGAACACCTGGTCGAGGGACAGCTCCTCCTCCGCCTTACGAGTCGCCCCCGGGTGGCCCTCGGCGGGCGTGCGGTGGCGTTCCTGAGGCGGCGATTGCGACGCCATCGGCTGCGCGGGAGTGAGTCTCGCGGCAAACTCCGGCTCGAAGACGCTCGCGAGCGTCGCCGCCGCGTTCTCATCCTCGGTTTGGATGCTGCGCGTCGGGAACAGCTCGGACGGCGGGATCGCGATGTTTTCGCCGGTGTGCCCCTGGGCCGCGGGCGCCGCGGGCGGGGGCTCGGCCGCATCGGGCTCGTACCCGGCCAGCCAGGGCACCTCCTCCTGCGACGCCGGCTGGGCCGGCTCGGCACCCCGCGTCGGCCCGCGCGGCACGGTCGCGTTCCACTCCGCCTCGTCGAGGAGCGCGAACGCACCACCGCCCTCGTCCGACGACGGCGCTGGCGGCGAGTCCGGCTCCGGATCGGATCTCAGCCATGCGGGCTCGTCGAGCTCCGGTGCCGTACGGCGGGGCGCTGAGGGCGCTGAGGGCGCTGAGGGCGCTGGCGGCGCGAGGGCTGCCGGCTCCTGATCGTCGAACCCCGTGTCCTCCTCGGTGGGAGCCGCTTCCTCACGCTCGACCACCCGACGCATCGCCAGCTTCGCGAAGAAGCTGCGGATCGTCTTCTTCGGCTTCGTCGTCGCGCGCTTGTGCGCGGCTTCCACGACCTCGTCGGAGATCGCCGCGATCCCGATGCTCGACCGCGATCCCTGCTCGAGCTGCCTAACGCGCTCCCGCAGGGTGTCGTCGGCCGGGTTCTGCGCCGCGAGCTGGCGATAGATGTCGAGCGCCTCCTGCACGTATCCCTGCTGGAGATACAGCTCGGCCATCGTCTCGGTCACGAAGGCCGCCGGCGATGGGCCGCTCGCCTGCACGTCGAGCATGGGATAGTAGACGTCGACCGCATCGCGCGGCTCGCCGCCACTCTCGCGACCCGCGTCTTCGCCAATCGCATCGCCGAACATCGATTGCGTCTCGATCGGCTTGGCGTCGTCCGACCCGATGCCGCCGACCTCCAGACTCTGCTCGAGATCGGGGAAGGCCTTTTCGGCGCCACTGGCCGGCTCGAACGCGTCGGCCGTCTCGATCTCGAGCGGCTCGTGCTCGGCGACGGCGTCGCTCGGCTTCGCGCCCGTCGCGAGCTGATACTCGTCGAGCTCGATGGGCGGCGCGGCCGGGCTCGCGGTCTCGGGCGATGGCGCCCCTTCGACCGCCGGAATATCCATCCCGTCGATCTCGATCGTCGGCGCGAACTGCTCGGCGACGATGGGCTGGTTGGTGATCGGCGTCCCCCGGGCACTCGCCCCCATCGCCTCCAGCTGCGCCACGACCTCGTCGTTCTGTGGATCAACCTCGAGGAGCCGGCGGTACCATCCCCGGGCGACATCGTTCTCGCCGTGCTGGCGGGCGATGTCGCCGAGGTGCCGGAGCGCGATCAGATTCTCGGGGTCGAGATTGAGCGCGGTCTCGAACGTCTGGCGCGCCTCCTCGAGGCGGCCGCAGTCGTAGAGCGACTGGCCCAGGACGATGTGCCCGCTGATGTAGCCGGGCTGCTGCGGGATTTGACCGCGGCAGATCTCGATCGCGCGGTCGTAATCGCCGGACTTTCGAAGCTCGTTCGCGAGTCGGGCAAAGACACGGCGTGGGTTCTCAGCGTATTGTCGAAGAAGGTCTTCGATCAGGGCGGTGTTGGCCATGCAATGCCCTCAGAGGAACTGCCCCGGGCCCGGGGCGGCGAGACGCGGCAAGATATACCCTCCTGACGATTGAAGTCAATCGGAAGTCATATCGTGGCTTGATTTTATGAAGCGCGGCCGGGTAGATTTTCCGGCTGCCACGTCTGCCCACCCACAGCCTGTCCTTTCCGTGCTGCAAGCGTTCCGCGGATCCGCGAAAATCGTCTTCTGGATCGTCTTCATTTCGTTCGTCGGCGTCTTTCTATTCGCCGAGACCTCTGGCCTCACCAGTCGCGGGATAACGCGCGGCACGGCCGTTGGCAGCGTCGACGGGGTCGACATCACCTTCGATCGCTGGGATACCCAGGTGCGCTCGCTCTCGACCCAGGAGCAGCAGCGCCGAGGCGGCGGCGCGTTGAATCAGGACGACATGCGCCGCATCGAGGACATCGCGTTTCAGCAGATCGTCGACTCGATCTTGCTCGCGCGCGAGTACCAGCGCCGCGGCATTACCGTGACCGATCGTGAGATCCAGGTTGCGGCGGCCTCGATGCCGCACCCGGATCTCGCCCAGAACCCCGATCTCCAGACGGACGGCCAGTTCGATCCGGAAAAGTACCAGCGGCTGTTGCAGAGCCCGATGGCGCGCCAGCAGGGCCTGACGCTGTTCCTGGAGCAGTACTATCGCACGGAGATCCCGCGACAAAAGCTGTTCGAGCAGATCGCGGCGGGCGTGTATCTCACCGATGCACGGCTGTGGCGCATCTGGCAGGACGAGCGCGACTCGGCGCGCGTGTCGTACGTCGCGTTCCGCCCGGTGTCGGTGCCCGACACCGCCGTGCGCGTGACCGATGACGAGATCCGCCGCTACTTCGACGAGCATCGCGCCGACTTCGGCGAGCGCCCGGGGCGGGCGGTGCTGTCGCTCATCGAGCTGCCGCGCCCCGTCACCGCGGCCGACAGCGCCGCCACTCGTGAGCGCGCGGCGGCGCTTCGCCAGGAGATTGTCGGCGGTGTCCCGTTCGACACCGTGGCACGGCGCGAGTCATCGGACAGTGCGTCGGCCGCACAGGGCGGGCTGCTGGGCACGGTCGCACGTGGAGCGTTCGTCCCCGAGTTCGAGCGCGTGGCGTTCGCCCTGCGACCGGGCGAGATCTCACAGCCGGCGTTGTCCCCCTTCGGCTACCACCTCATCAAAGTCGATGAGAAGCGGGGCGACTCGATCGTCGTGAGGCACATCCTGCTGCCGATCACGCAGAGCGATTCCAGCGCTCAGCGCGTCACGACGCTCGCCGACTCGGTCGCCGACGTCGCGGCGGCCGCCGACATTCCCTCCCGCCTCGACAGCGCGGCGCGCCGGTTCAACCTGCCGATCGCGCGCGCCGTGGCGACGGAAGGCGAGCCGTTGACGTGGAACGGCCGCTACGTGCAGGACCTGGGCGCCTGGGCGTTCCGCGGATCACGTGTCGGAGACATCAGCGACATCGTCGATGCGCCGGAAGCGTTCTACATCGCGCGCATCGACTCGCTCGATACGGGTGGGCAGGTGAGCCTCGATGACATGCGCGACGAGATCCGCCGCATTCTGGTCAACCGCAA
>DATBIU010000018.1:0-5611 GCA_036556765.1 Gemmatimonadaceae bacterium
AGCGTCCATCCCCGATGGTGCGTCCACTCGTTGCCGAGCTGACCGGGGAATTCCCCGATCGTGACGCACGAGGAGACGTAGACGGCGCGTGGCACCTTCGCGATGACCGCGGCGGCCAGCGTGTTCTTCGTCCCGTCGACGTTCACGGTGTCGAACACGTTGGGCTTGCGCGCCCAGAGATCGAAAAAGTTGGCGACGTGGAACACCACGTCGCATCCCTTCATGGCCTTGACGAGGATGTCGGGATTGGTGAGGTCGCCAACGACAGGCTGCGCCTTGAGATTCTCCATCAAGGTGACGCCGTTGCGGCGCCGGACCAACCCGACCACCCGATGCCCGCGGCGAGTGAGCGCGCTCACCAGAGCACGTCCCAGGGGGCTCGCCGCCCCAGTCACGAACGCTCGCATAGCACCTCCAACCTATGGGAGGGACGCAGTAGAAACGCGTGCGTCACTCATCGACCGGCACCATCGCACAATGCGCGAACGCTTGATTCGCGTATTGCCGCTCGGGTATCTTGACGCCCGCGAATCGATTGCGCTTGCGCAGGCGGGTGCCTTCTGTGCGCGCGCGAAATAGACCGAATCAGGCCGAAACGCCGAGGTCCCTCGCGATGGCATCCCCGAAGGAAGAGCGACCGGTCGCGGCGCTCCTCGTCCCCGACATCCTCGCGCTCCTGGATGAATCGCCGGGCGACGTCGCGGCGGAAACCGAGGAGCTCCACCCCGCCAATCTCGCCGACGTCGCCGAGGCGCTTCCGCGCGACCGGCTCGCGGAGCTCATGCGCGCGCTCCCCGCCGACCGCGCCGCCGACGTGCTCGAGTATCTGGATGAAGAGCTGCGATCGGAGCTGCTCGAGGCGCTGAGCCCGCGACGCGCCGCCGAGCTGATGTCGCGAATGACGCCCGACGACCGTGCCGATGCGCTCGAGGACCTCGAGGAGGATCGGGCCGACGAGATTCTCTCCGAGATCGGCGGCGAGGCGCGCGGTGAGACGGAGCGGCTCCTCGCCTACGAGCCGGACACCGCCGGCGGGCTGATGACGACCGAGATCGTGGCGGTGCCTGAAGCGTCGTCTGTGGATGCGGCGCTGGAGAACGTACGCGCCGCCGCGCGCGCGGGACGCAAGGAGGCGATGTACGCCATCTACGCGCTCGATGGCACCGGTGTTCTGCGCGGCGTGTTCTCGATACGCGAGCTGCTGGCCGCGCCGCCGGGCTCCCGTGTCACCGACATTGCGTGGCACGATGTCGTCAGCGTTCCGCCCACCGCCGATCGGGAGGAAGTCGCCCGGCTCACATCGAAGTACGACCTCGTGGCCGTGCCGGTGGTCGACGGATCCGGCCGGCTCCTCGGGGCGGTGACGGTCGACGACGTCATCGACGCGATCGTCGAGGAGCAGACGGAGGACGTTCAGCGGCTCGGCGCCGTGGAGCCTCTGGAGGCGCCATACTTTCAGGCGAGCTTCTGGAGCATCGCGCGTAAGCGCGCCGGGTGGCTGGTTCTCCTGTTCTTCGCCGAGCTACTGACGGCGACGGCAATGGCCCGTTACGAGGCGACGCTCGCCGGCGCGCTCGCGCTGGTGTTCTTCGTTCCGCTCATCATCAGCTCGGGCGGTAACTCCGGCTCGCAGTCGGCGACCCTCATTACGCGGGCGCTGGCGGTCGGGGATGTGGAGCTTCGCCATGCCTGGCGCGTTCTCACGCGCGAAGGGCTACAGGGACTGGCGCTCGGCGCCTTTCTCGGCGCGTTCGGATTCATTCGCGTGATGCTGGGTGGGGAGCCGACGTCGCTCGCGCTCGTCGTCGGGATGACCCTGCTGGCCGTCGTCGTCACCGGCACGCTCGTCGGCGCCACGCTCCCGCTCGTGTTCACCCGCTTCGGCTTCGACCCGGCGATCGCGTCATCGCCGTTCGTGGCGTCGTTCGTCGACGTCGCGGGGATCCTGATCTATTTCTCGGTCGCGACGTGGTTGTTAACCTGAGGTGCTCGAGGTGCTCGAGGTGCTCGAGGAAACCGCCTCAGCCTCGAGCACCTCGAGCACCTCGAGCACCTGGGAAGCCCACTCCCCAACGGAGGCCGGACTCATGACAACGATTCAACGCGTGGCTCTCATCTTCGGGGTCGTGTTCATCCTCGTGGGACTGTACGGCTTCACCGCGACCGGGATGTCGAACATGGAGGCGGATCCGGCGCGGGCGCCGCAGCTGCTGGGGCTGTTCGCCGTAAACGTGCTCCACAACGTGGTCCACGTGCTGTTCGGCATCTGGGGGCTTGCCGCGTCGCGGACGTACTCCGGCGCCAGGAGCTATGCCCGCATCGCCGGTGCCCTGTACCTCGTGCTCGCCGTGCTCGGTCTCATCGTGCCTAACGGGTTCGGGCTGGTCCCGCTCGGCGGCAACGATGTCTGGCTGCACCTGGTGCTGGGTCTCGTGCTGGCGGGGATGGGATTCACCGCGCGCGAGCTGCGTCCGCCGGTCGCGGCGCAGGCCATGTGAGGTTGAAGGGCGGCGCGCCATGCTCACCGGCGCGCCGCCCTTCGTCGGTAATCGCTGGCCAGGCGCGGCTAGCGCGCGCCATCGATCAACGCCAGCGGAACGGCCCCCCTGAACGGGGAGTAGAGCGCGTCGAAGTCACGACGCGTGATGCGGTCGCGAACGAGCAGCGCGAGCCCGGCGAGGGATGCCACGTACTGCGCGGTCCTCTCGGTCGCCTGCGCGGCGTCGCCCGTCGTGCCACCGCGATTCCAGTGCATCCTCCTGGTGAGGTCCTCCAGCTCGCTGAGCAACTCCTCTCGTGCCTGTCGCCGGTCGCTCTCCGTCACGGCCGCGGCCACCGCGGAATCCGCATCGTGCCATGCGTCCGTCACCGTGGTCCGCCAGGCGGCGATCACCTCCCCCCACTGCTCGATGGTGAGTCCCTGAATCGCCTCGAGGAACCGTCTCACCGCCGGCGTCCTCGGGCCGAACCGGTCCTCGTCACTCACCGGCACCTCTCAGCTCGTAAGTGACGCGGCTGCTCCCAGCAGGGGTCAGGCCGCAGTGGGAACGACCCGTCGAACCTCTGACGTTTACCGTCGGGATCATCTGTTACCGCGTTGGACGCGCATTTCTCTTGCGTTGCAGGGGCGCGCACGCGGCTTCGCGCCGCAACCTCTACGAGGACAGTCACGTGATTCGTCCATTCCGCGCGCTCGCGCGCCTCAGCGGCCACCTGGCGCTGACGTCCGCAGTCGCCTCCCTCGCCCCGGCCGTGCTCCTCGCGCAGTACTTCGGACGCAACAAGGTCCAATACGAGTCGTTCGACTTCCGGGTCCTTCACACCGACCACTTCGACATCCACTGGTATCCCGCCGAGTCGCTGGCGACCGCCGATGCCGCGCGGATGGCGGAGCGGTGGTACTCGCGACTGTCGCAGGGGCTGACGCACGCGTTCTCGAAGAAGCCGATCATCTTCTACGCGAATCACCCCGACTTTCAGCAGACGAACGTCGTCGGTGGGTTCATCGATCAGAGCACCGGAGGCATCACCGAGGGACTTCGCACGCGCATCGTGATGCCGTTCACCGGCCTCTACGCCGAGAACGACCACGTGCTCGGCCACGAGATCGTGCACGGGTTCCAGTACGACATCGCGATGACCCAGACCGGTGGCCTTCAGAATCTGGGCTCCCTGCCGCTTTGGGTCATCGAAGGAATGGCCGAGTACTTCTCGGTGGGACGGGAGGACTCGCACACCGCGATGTGGATGCGGGATGCCGTGCTGCGAAACGACATCCCCACCATCAATCAGCTCACGCGGAGCACGCGCTACTTCCCGTACCGGTACGGGCAGGCGCTGTGGGCCTACATCGGCGGGCGCTACGGTGACGAGGCGATCACGCGCATCTACCGCGTCTCGCTGCGCGAGGGGTTCGAGGCGGCTTTTCGTCGCGTCCTCGGACGATCGACGGATTCGGTCTCCAAGGAGTGGCACGCCGCGGTCAGGGACGCCTACACACCGGTGGTGCAGTCTCGCACGGCACCCGAGCAGGCTGGGACGCGCCTTCTCGAGCGGTCGGGCGGCCAGCGCGGGGAGACGGACATCTCCCCCTCCCTGTCGCCGGACGGGCGCCGCCTCGCGTTCTTCTCGGGCCGCGGCATCTTCGGCATCGATCTGTACATCGCGGACGCGGAGCGCGGTCGCATCGTCAAGCGCCTGACGAGTCCGAACAACGACAATCACTTCGACGCGCTCAGCTTTCTGGCCTCGGCGGGATCGTGGTCTCCCGATGGGCAGCGCCTCGCTTTCGTGACGCAGGTGGAGGGCGACCACGAGATCTCCATCTACGACATGGAGCAGGATCGCATCGTGCGAACGTTCCGCCCCGAGGAGGCGGAGGCCATCACCGATCCGTCGTGGGGACCCGATGGACGCATCGCGTTCATCGGCCACGGCCGCGGTATCAGCGATCTGTTCGTGCTCGATCCGGCCAATGGCAGCGTGCAGCGGCTGACCGACGATCGCTACAGCGAGCTGCATCCCGCCTGGTCGCCCGACGGACGGACGATCGCGTTCACGACCGATCGCGATCCCGCGACCGATTTCGATCGCCTGGCGTACGCGCCGATGCGCCTCGCCCTGATCGACGTGGGAACCCGTGAGATCCGACTTCTGCCACGCATCGCCGAGCGAGCCCGGCACACGAATCCGCAGTGGGCGCCCGACGGCCAGTCGATCTTCTTCATCGCCGACCGCGGTGGCGTCGCGGACGTATACCGCTGGGGCCTGGACGGTACCGTTCGCCAAGTGACGCGCCTGGCAACCGGCGTCAGCGGGATCACCTGGTCGTCACCGGCGTTGAGCGTGGCGAGCAAGACCGGGCGGATGATGATCTCGGTCTTCACCAATCAGGGCACCTCGCTGTTCCGGCTCGAGGCCGAGCAGACGATCGGGAGTCCGCTCGTCGAGGGCGACGCGCAGTTGACGGCCGGTATTCTGCCCCCCGCCGTCGAGAGCAACATCGTTGCGGCGTACCTCGGTGCGCCGCTTCCGGGGCTGCCGGCAGCGGCCACCGACTTCTCGGTGACGGACTACCGGTCGAGACTCCAGCTCGACTACATCGGCGCGCCATCGGTGGGCGTCGCGACGAGCCCGTTCGGCACGGGCCTGTCGGGCGCGATCGCGCTCTACTTCGGCGACATGCTCGGCGACCGCGTGGTTGGCGGCGCGGTGCAGGCGCAGGGAACGTTCAAGGACATCGGTGGGGAAGTGTTCTATCTGAACCAGAAGCACCGATGGAACTGGCTGGTGAGCGCGTCGCACATCCCGTACCTCACCGGGTTCGCGGTTGGGTACGACACGCTGATCGGCGGCCAGGTGTTCGATGTCATCGAGCGTCAGCTGTTGCGCGCCTTCTACGATGAAATTGGCGGGACGATCCAGTATCCGTTCTCGCAGACGCGGCGCTTCGAGCTCGGCGCGTCCGGCACCAAGGTCTCGTACGACGTGGAGGTCGAGCGCTACTACTTCGATCCGTTCCAGCAGGTGGGCTCGGAGCGCGTGAGTGGCGAGGCGCCGCCGGGCGCGACCTACGCCCAGACCTACGCGGCGCTCGTGGGCGACTACTCGA
>DATBIU010000019.1:0-1798 GCA_036556765.1 Gemmatimonadaceae bacterium
CGTCGATCACATCGCCTGTCCCGAACCCGAGCGACGCGTTCAGTCCGAGCACGAACGATTGGCCCGTATCGCCGGTCCCGATCGGGTTGATGACGAGCGGGGCCGCGAAGCGACCACCCAGCATGACCGCGCTCTTGCAGCTCACCTCCTCGCCCGGAACGTCACAGGTAAAATCGACGTACCCGCCCGTGAGACCGAGGCTGGCGGTTCCCATCGGGATCTCGATGCCGATGCCGAAGTTCCGGCGGCCCGCGTCGCCCTCCTCATCCATGTTGGCGAATCGGAAGTTGAACCCGATACCGGTGACCGTTCGCCCGAGCGAGCTTGCGGGCAGCACCGTCGGGAGGGCGCCGAAGGGAGTCATGGTTGCGGCAGCGCAGGCCGCGGCCGAGTTGAAGTCCGGGTTTTCCTCGTCGACGCCGAGGCAGAACTGGGCAGCCGCCGGCGCCGGCGCGAAGGACAGCGCGAGCACCGCCAACAACGTGACGTACCTGATGCGCATGGGGTCTCCGATGCGGTAAGTTACGTGGGCCGCGTCACTGCGGACCCCGACATGATAGAGGAAGGGCGTTCGTACGCCAGTCCCTTGCCGTTCCCCTCCGACCTTCGACGCCTGGGTCCCGGCGTCCCTCAGGATTCTTCAAATGACTGTTTCCCTGTCCCGCACCATCGCGCTTGTTCTGGCGCTGCCGGCGCTCTCGGCGTGCAGCGGCATTCGGGAGATGTTTCCGGCGCGTGAAGAAGTGTTCAAGCCGATCCCGGTCACGATCGGCGAGCCGCGCATCATTGGGAACGACACCATGTTCGTTCTCGAGTCGCCCGAGTATGAGCTGGTGGCGCCGATTCGCGAGCTGTTGCCCGACGCGCGTAAGGCGCTCGATCACACCGCGCGCGAGTATCGCCGCGTCTTCGGCGACGAGCCGCAGAAGATCGTCGTCGAGCTGCGCCCCGTGTCGCGCGACCGTGTGGCGGATGGCTGGATCCCCGACACCGTCGAGCCACGAGAAGGGCCGCGGCGCGCGGTCGCGCCGGCGATCGTCCCCGAGAAGCGCTCCTCACGCCCGCCTGTCGCGCCGCCGGGGTTTCTGATGATGCGCGCCGCGCGCGCCTGGCTGCTCGCGCGCGCGGACTATCGGGTTGGTCGAACGCCGTCCGCCCCGAGTGCAGAGGTACGCTACGGTGATGATGCCCGCATCCCCGACTGGATCGAGGACGCGCTCACGGAGCTGATCGGTGGCTCCCCGGCGCAGGAGATGTACGTCCTCCGGCTCGCGGAGCGTGCGGAGACGCTGGCGTTGCGCGACGTGCTCGACGCGGCGCGTCCCGAGCCCACGAAGGACGCGCAACGTCGCGCGCAGCTTCCGCCCACCTCGGCCACTCGTCCCGCCGGTGGCGTCTTCATGGGCGGGCCGCCGAGCCGCGACCGCGGCAAGCTGGAGGGCGCCGATCTGTTTCGCGCGCAGGCGGTCGCCTTCGCGATCTTCCTCGCCGAGCACGAAGGCCGCGAGTTCCTCGGCACCCTGACCGACCGGCTGTTGTCGGGCGAGTCGGCCGAGACCGCGCTCACCGCCGCCGCGACCCTCCCCGATGATTTGCCGGGAATCGAGAAGGCGTGGAAGGAGTGGATGGCGAAAGCCAGGAGATAGGAATCGGGGGTCGAGGGGTCGAGGGGTCGAGGGCGCATGCCGGCATCTCGACACGCGCCCTCGATCCCCCGACCCCCCGACCCCTCGATCCCCGATTCCTATCTCCTGGCTTTCGCCCTCCACTCCTTCCACGCCTTCTCGATTCCCGGCAA
>DATBIU010000020.1:0-48989 GCA_036556765.1 Gemmatimonadaceae bacterium
GGTGCGCTTCCACACCACCTGTCCGCGCGAGGTTCCGAGCGCGAAGGTCTCGCCCTCGTCGGTCACCCCGTACACCACGGAGTCGCGCAGTGCGAGCGGCGCAGACACATCGCCCACCGTGGCCTGCCAGATTCGTCCGCCGTCGGTGACCCGAAGCGCCGTCACCCGCCCGCCGGTTCCTTCCGACGCGACGAACACGCGGCCTCCCGCGGCGACCGGGGAGGTCGAGTACGCGCCGTCCCCGCGCCGGCGCCAGAACGTCGCGCCGCTCCGGGTATCGATGGCGTAGATCCACCGGTCGGTCGAGGCCACGAGCGTGACGCCAGACGAGACGGCGGGAGCGCTCGTCACACCGCGGCCGGCGTTGGCGCGCCACACGACCCGCGGCTCGGCATCGAGCGTCTCGAGCGCGGACGGCGCGCGTGAGGGCGTGAGCAGATACTCGCGTGCTTCCACCGGCAAATCGCCCGGCACTATACGCGACGCACCGGCGCACGCGACGTTGACTCCGATCAGGGCCGAAAATAGCTTGCCGATCCATGTCGCTAACCGCCGCAATATCAATGACATCGTCATTCGTCCGTATCGAGGCGCTGCGAGAGCACGTCGGTCGCGTCGCCTCGGTTCGAGGCTGGGTCACGCACCTGCGCTCGTCGGGAAAAGTCGCGTTCATCGTGCTCCGCGACGGCACCGGTGTGCTCCAGTCCGTCATCGTCAAGAACAACGTCGCGCCGGAAGTTTGGGAGCGCTTTCAGCAGTTGACCGTCGAAACCTCCATCGCCGTCACCGGCGAGGTGCGTGAGGACGCACGGTCGCCCGGCGGAGTGGAGATGAGTGCCGCGTCGCTCGAGATCATCGGCCCGAGCCCCACCGACTATCCCATCCAGCCGAAGGAGCATGGCGTCGATTTCCTGCTCGACCATCGGCATCTCTGGCTTCGCAGCCGGCGGCAACGTGCGATCGCGCGCGTGCGCAACGAGGTGGAGCAAGCCATTCACGATTTCTTCTACGAGCGCGGATTCCTCAGGGTCGACACTCCTATCCTGACGGCCGCGATCGGCGAGCGATCGGGACTCTTCGCCACCGAGTACTTCGACGAGGGCACCGCGTTCCTCGCTCAGACGGGTCAACTGTACGGTGAGGCCGCCGCGGCCGCGTTCGGGAAGATCTACACCTTCGGCCCGACCTTTCGGGCCGAGAAATCGAAGACGCGCCGGCACCTCACCGAGTTCTGGATGATCGAGCCCGAGGTCGCATGGAACGACTCCAACGACAACATGCGCCTCCAGGAAGAGTTCGTCGCGTACCTCGTGCGCCGCGCGCTCGACCGGTGCGCGGAGGAGCTCAAGGAGCTGGAGCGCGACACGTCGCCACTCGAGCGCGTGGTGCCCCCGTTCCCGCGCATCGCCTACACGGAAGCGGTCGAGATCCTCAAGAGAAAGGGGAGCTCCATTCAATGGGGCGACGATCTCGGGGCCGAGGATGAGGCGCTGCTGGTGGAGGATCACGACCGGCCGATCTTCATCTTCAACTATCCCAAGGAGGCGAAGGCCTTCTACATGAAGGAGAATCCCGAGGATCCCCGAACGGTGCTGTGCGACGACTGCCTCGCGCCCGAAGGGTACGGTGAGATCATCGGCGGCAGTCAGCGCGAGGACGACTACGGCAGGCTCGTGCAGCGAATCAAGGACGAGGGGCTCCCGATGGCGGCCTACGGCTGGTACCTCGACCTGAGGAAATACGGGACATTTACGCACGCCGGGTTTGGTCTTGGGCTCGAGCGAACGGTGGCGTGGATTTGCGGTACCCCGCACATCCGCGAGGTCATCGCGTTTCCGCGGCTCATGAATCGGCTCGCTCCGTGATGGGGTCACGGGCCCAGGGCCACGGGCCATCCGGCGGGTGAGGGGTTGGGTGCGACTACCCTGACCCCCCACCCGCCCCCTGGCCCTTGGCCCCTGACCCTCGACCCTGCCTCTTGGCGTGGTCCCAGAGCTCGTCAAGGCGCTCGAGGCCCAAGTCCGCCAGCCGCTGTCCACGCGCCGCCGCCACGTCCTCCATCATCTGGAACCTCCGCGCGAACTTCGCGTTGGCGCGATCGAGCGCGAGCGACGCGTGCACGCCGGCCTTCCGGCACATGTTAACGCACGCGAACAGAAGGTCTCCAAGTTCTTCTTCCAGCGCGAGATGGCGCTCGTCGAGCACGGGGATTCCACCCGGGCCCGTCGTCACCGGATTCTCCCGCAGCTGCTCGCGGACCTCGGCCAGCTCCTCATCGACCTTCTGCGACGGCCCCTCCACATCGGGCCAGTCGAATCCCACTCCAGCCGCGCGATCCTGAAGGCGGTGGGCGCGATGGAGCGCCGGGAGATCGACCGGCAGCCCATCGACGATCGACGCCCGCTTCGTCGCCTTCATGTGCTCCCATGACGGGCGCTCACCGCCGCCGTACAGGTGCGGATGCCGCGCGCGCATCTTCGTCACCAACGCCCCCGCGACATCGCTCGCCGCGAACGCGCCTCGCTCCTCGGCGATGATCGAGTGGAAGAGCACCTGAAGCAGGACATCGGCGAGCTCCTCCCGCATCTGATCGTCGGCCGCCGCACGCAGCGCGTCGTCGAGCTCGTGAGCTTCTTCCAGGAGATACGGACGCAGCGATGCGTGCGTCTGCGCGGCATCCCACTCGCACCGCGCTCGCAAGTCGCGCATGAGCGCGAGCGCATCTTCAAGCGTCGTCTTGTCTTGCATGGCTCCTCCGAAGCCGGTTATACTACCCGCCCAAGTCGAGACGCGTCAATGCAAGCATCCGAGAAACGCGCCTGGGTCGAAATCGATCTGGGCGCGTTGCAGCGAAACGCCGCCGCGATCGCGCATCGTGCGCGAGCGCGGTTGCTCCCCATGATCAAGGCCGACGCGTACGGGTTGGGGGCCCTCCCCGTCGCGCGCGTCCTCGAGCCGCTCGAGCCGTGGGGCTACGGGGTCGCGACCATCCTCGAGGGGCTCGAGCTCCGCGCGGCGGGGATCACGCGTCCGGTGATCGTCTTTACCCCGCTCTCGCTCGAGGAGCTCAGCGACGTTCGCGCCGCCGGGCTCGCGCCATCGCTGTCACGCGCGGAGAGCATCATCCGGTGGGCCACCGAGGGTGGCGGTCCGTGGCATCTCGCGATCGACACCGGGATGAACCGCGCCGGCGTTCAATGGGACGAGCTAGATGACCTGCGCGAGGCCATCGCGCAGTGCCCGCCGGAGGGCGCGTATACGCATTTCCACTCCGCCGAGCTCAACGACGGGTCGATCGATCAGCAGGAAGCGAGATTTCTTGAGGCGCTCGCCCGCCTCCCCGAGCGGCCGAGGATCCTGCATACGGAAAACTCCGCGGCGGTCGCTCGGCGCGACGGGTCGGGCTGGGACTGCGTACGCCCGGGGATCTTCCTCTTCGGGGTGGGCAGCGGCGAGGGTGCGCACGTCGATCCCGAGCCGGTCGTGCACGTCCGTGCGCGCGTCATCGACCTGCGACGCGTTCGGGATGGTGAGACGGTGAGCTACGACGCGACGTACCGCGCCGTCGGCGACCGCACCATCGCCACCCTCGGGGTCGGCTACGCGGACGGATACCCGCGGGCGCTGTCGAACCGCGGTTGCGCGGTGCTGGGTGGGAGGCGTGTCCCGGTGGCGGGCGTGGTGACGATGGACATGACCATGGTCGACGTCACCGACGTTCCATGCGCGTTAGGCGATGTGGCCACGGTCATCGGGAGCGACCCCGGGCTGGACGTCGCCGCGGTGGCGCGGACGGCGGACATGTCTCCGTACGAGCTGCTGACGGGACTGCGCGGGCGGATCGCCCGCGTGTACCGGTCCGGAGGAGCGCGTACGTGACACGTCGCGCGATCGTGATCGTGCTCGACGGCGTGGGCGCGGGTGCGGCACACGACGCGGCGGCCTACGGGGACGCCGGGAGCAACACGCTGGGCAATCTTGCCCGCGCCGTCGGCGGGCTGGACGTTCCGAACCTCGCGCGCTTGGGACTCGGGCGAGTCATCCCACTCGAGGGGGTCGATTCGAATCGTGCGCCAACCGGCGCGTGGGGACGTATGCGTCCAGCGTCGGCGGGCAAAGACAGCACCACGGGCCATTGGGAGATCTGCGGCATTCATCTCGGCACGCCATTTCCGACGTACCCGAATGGCTTTCCTCCAGCCGTGATCGAGGCGTTCAGCCAGCGCGTTGGGCGCGGAGTGCTCGGCAACGTGGTGTCGAGCGGCACCGAGGTCATCGACCGGTTCGGCGCGGAGCACGTACGCACGGGGAAGCTCATCGTGTACACCTCCGCCGATTCCGTCTTTCAGATAGCGGCGCACGAGGGGGTGGTTTCGCTCGACGAGCTGTATGCCGCCTGCGACGCCGCCCGCGTGATGCTCGTCGCCCCGCACGATGTGTCCCGGGTGATCGCGCGCCCGTTCGTTGGCGAGCCGGGTCGCTTCACGCGCACGCCGAACCGGCGCGACTTCTCCATCGAGCCCCCGTCGGAGACCCTCCTCGACGCGCTCGCGGCCGCCGGAATCCCTCGGCGGGGCGTCGGGAAGGTGGACGATCTGTTCGCCCGCCGCTCGATCGCGGCCCATCACACGCGTGACAATGCCGCCGGGCTGGACGCCATCCTTCGAGCATTGCGCGAGATGCCCAGTGGGTTCCTCTTCGCGAACCTAGTAGATTTCGACCAGCTTTGGGGGCACCGAAACGACGCAGCGGGGTTTCACGATGCACTCCGCACGTTCGATCGCGCCCTTCCCACGCTTCTCTCCGCCCTTCGCGAGGACGACCTGCTCTTTCTCACCGCCGATCACGGCAACGACCCCACGACGCCGTCCACCGATCATTCCCGGGAGATCGTCCCCCTGCTCGTCGCGGGGTCGCGGTTGCATCCCGTCGATCTCGGAGAGCGGCCCACCTTCAGCGACCTCGGCGCCACCGTCGGCGAGTGGCTGGGGATCGCGTTTCGCGGCCGGGGAACCTCGTTTCTGTCCGAGTTGTTGGCGTGACGGGCACCACGCTGGACATTCTCCGCGCCGCCGCGCTCGGCGCGATGATGCGCGCGTACGCGCCGTACTCCGGGTTCCGGGTTGGGGCGGCGCTCGAGGCTTCGGACGGGCACGTGTACGTGGGGTGTAACGTCGAGAACGCATCGTTCAGCGGGACCATCTGCGCCGAGCGTGGCGCGATTGCGGCGGCCGTCGCGGCCGGGGTGCGGTCGTTCGCGAGGATCGTGGTCGCGACCGAAGCAACCGAGCCCACGCCTCCGTGCGGAGTGTGCCGCCAGGTGCTGGTGGAGTTTGCGCCCGCGATCGAGGTCGTGAGCGTGACGGCCGCGGGGGACGAGGCACGCTGGACGCTCGACGCGCTTCTGCCGTCTCCCTTTACGCCCCAATCCCTCACGCACCAATGAGAATTCGGTCGCGTGGTGCCGTGCACAGCCTCGAACTCGAAGGACGGAGTGCTCGTCTTGCCTAATCGTCTTGCCCTGCTCCTCGCTGCCGGCGCGGTCGTGATGGCCGTGGGCGCATGCTCCGAGGACTTCACCGGCGGCGCCGCTTGTCCGGTGCTCTGTCCGGAAAGCGGATTCGAGATCGTCAACGACACCCTGGATGCCGTCGTGACGCTCGACTCGACCGTGGTTGGATTCCCGCTGCCGGGGGATGACGGTCAGCTCACCCTGATGCAGCGATTCGGGGGTGGTGACACGGTCATCACCGCCGGCGTCGTGCGCTTCGACTTCATTCCGAAGACCGTCCCGGTCGGGACCGATTCCGCGGCGGTCACGAAGATCGATTCGGTGTACCTGCGACTGGCCGTGGTGAGTGGGACCGCGGATAGTCTCAGCCGGCGCGACAGCCTCCAGCGCGTTCCGGTGACGATCGAGGTGTACGACGTCGACACGACGGCGTCGGACTTCGACACGGCCGCGGTGCGCGTGCGCTTTCGACCCGGCACGCTGCTCGGGACGTTCACCGTCAGGCGGGATTCGCTGCCGGACAGCCTGTTCGTCCGGCTCGATACGGCGGCCTTCCGCGCCCGCGTGCAGGCGGGGCGCCTGCGGGTGGGGCTTCGTATTCGGTCGGACTCCTCGACGCAGGTTCCGATCTCGGCCACGGAGGTCGGTGGGCCGCTCTTCCTGAGATTCTGGGCGCGCGCCGGCGCCGATACGGTCACGCGCAGCGTGACTCCCGCGTCGGCCTCGTCGAGCGACGACGGCGAGCTGCCCACCCTCGAGGATTACATGATCATCCTGCGCGGGACGCCCGCTCCGCCGGCGCAGGTGCTCGCCGTGGGTGGGCTGCCCGCGAAGCGCGCCTACATTCGCCTGGCGCTCCCGAGCCGCCTCGTCGACTCGGTGACCGTCGTGCGTGCGGCACTCGTCCTCACGCAGGCGCCCGTCCGCGGCCGCACCGATGACACGGTGCGCGCGGGGGTGCAGGCGAACATCTCGGTTGCGCGCGAGCTGCTGGATGTGGGGCGCGCGGCGCTTCTCGTGCGCTCGGTCCCCGGGCTGTTTCGGCAGGTGCGAGCGCCGCGCGATAGCGGTCTCGTTCGCTTCGAGCTCGCGAGCACGATTCCGTTCTGGCGTCAGATACCGGAAGCGGAGCTGCCTCGCGTGATCGTGCTGCGGTCGGAGCGCGAGGGGCGGTTTCCGTCGGAGTTCCACTTCTACTCGAACGAGGCGCCAGCCAGCCTGCGCCCCCGGGTCGAGATCAGCTACGTTCCTCGCGTCGATTTCTCGCTCCCTTGATGCGCTTCCATCCGTTACTCGCGCTCGTCGCTCTCGCCTCGCCGCTCGCGGCGCAGGGCACCCTCAGTACGCAGGGCTTCGGCTATCATCCCGGCCAGATCAGCACGCGTGCGCGCGCGACGGGGGGTGCGCTGGGCGAATTCGACCCGACGTCGGCGCTCAATCCCGCGGCGCTCGCGTGGTGGGAGCGGTCCGGGGTCGTCCTCGAGTACGCGCCCGAGTTCCGCCGCGTGACCACGCCCAACACGCGCGAAACCGCGACCGTCGCACGCTTCCCGCTGTCGGGAGCAGCGATCGCGATCGGCGGGCGCACGATCATCGGGCTCACCTTGTCGACTTTCCTCGATCGCACGTGGGAGACGGCGCAGAGCGGGCTGCACCAGTTCGCCGATGACCAGATTCCCTACGAGGTGCAGTTCCGCAGTGCGGGCGCGATCAACGACATCCGCCTCGCCGGCGCGTGGACGGCGGGGGCCGCGCTGCGCGTGGGAGTCGGCGCGCACGTGTTTTCCGGGTCGAACCGTCTGAACATCTTCACGCGATTCAACGACACACTTGGTCGCGTGGCGGATTTCGCCCAGCAGTCCCGCATCAGCTACTCGGGTGCAGCCGCCAGCGCGGGCATCGATTGGCGTCCGCACCGTTCGATCGGCGTCGCGGCTTCCGGACGTCTGGGAGGTACGTTGCGTGCGGTGCGGAACGACACGACGCTGGCGACGGCCGACATCCCGATCCGCGTGGGGCTCGGGCTGGCCTACACCGGATTGCGAGGTGCGGTGATCGCGGCGAGCGGCGAATGGCAGGATTGGTCGAAGCTGGACGGCCTGGGGAGCGATCAGCTCACGACGTTCGACGGGTGGGACTATGGGCTGGGCGCGGAAGTCCGCGGTCCGCGCTGGTTCGGCGGCGACATCCCGTTGCGGGTTGGCGTTAGGCGTCGTACGCTGCCCTTTGGCGCGGCAGGAGCGGAGGTGGAGGAGACGTCGGTGGGTGTAGGCTGGGGCTTCACGATCGCGAGCGGCCGGGCCGTCGCCGACTTCGGGGTGTCGCGCGCGTCGCGCACCGCCGAGGGTGGGGCGAGCGAGCGCGCGACGACGTTCAGCATCGGATTGATCGTCCGACCCTGACCCGTGGCCGATCCCGCCGGGCCTGCGCCGTTGATCCTCGTCGCTGATGACGTCCCGGCGAACGTCGAGCTACTGTGCGATCAGCTGGCGACGCTCGGCTACCGCGTCGAAACGGCGATCGACGGCCCGTCCGCGGTCGAGGCGTGCTTTGCGAAGAAGCCCGACCTGTGCATCCTCGACGTCTCCATGCCCGCGGGAGCGCTCGGCGTCGATGACCGGTCGACCGGCTTCGAGGTGTGTCGCCGCATCAAGCGCGATCCCCGGACGGCGAGGATCCCGGTCATCTTCGTGACGGCGCTGAACGACACGACGGACCGGGTGAAGGCGATCGAGGCCGGCGGGGATGACTTCCTCACCAAGCCGCACAACCGCCAGATCCTCGGCGCGCGCCTTCGCAGCCTGTTGCGGCTCAAGTTCGCGACCGATGCGCTCGAGGAGAGCTATCGCAAGCTCCGCGAGCTGGAGAAGGTGCGCGACGACCTCATGAAGATGATCGTGCACGATCTCAAGTCGCCGCTCACGTCGGTGCTCGCGGCGCTCGAGATGGTGCTCGATGGGGATTTCGGCCAGGTCACCGAAGCCCAGCGCCGGGCGCTCGGCGACGCCGAGGCAAAGTCGGAGGATCTACTCGCGCTCATCGAGGACCTGCTCGAGGTCGCCCGCATCGAGGAGACGAGCATACAGCTCGACGTGCAGGCGATCGCACCCGCGGCGCTGATCACCGAGGTGCTGCACGAGTGGCAGATGCGCCTCGCGCAGGAGGAGGCGTCGGCGACGATGGACGTCGCCGACGATGCGCCGGTGTTCCACGCCGACAAGGGGCTCGTCAAGCGCGTCTTCTCCAATCTCATTCAGAACGCGCTCACGCATTCGCCGCGCAACGTGCGCATCTCGCTTCGCGGTCGGCACGACACCGCGTCGGACGGTGTCCTCTTCACCGTGGCCGACAACGGGCCGGGCATTCCGAAGGAGTATCACGAGATCATCTTCCGGAAGTTCGAGCAGGCGAAGACGCCATCGGTGCCGCGCGTTCGCAGCTCCGGGCTCGGCTTGGCGTTCTGCAAGCTCGCCGTGGAGGCGCACGGCGGACGCATCTGGGTGCAGAGCGAAGAGGGGAAGGGAAGCCAGTTCCACTTCACCCTGCCCGTGCGCCCCCGCCGCGCCGACTGACGTGCGCGTCTACGTGCGCACGTTCGGATGCCGCGCGAACCACTACGACAGCGAAGCGGTGCGCGCGATGATCGGCGCCGCCGGCCACTCGGTGGTGGGGTCGCCTGACGACGCCGACGTCGCCGTGTTCAACAGCTGCGCGGTCACGGCCGAGGCCGAGGCGGATTTGCGACAGAGCATCCGGCGCGCGGCCCGGCAGAACGACCGGTTGCGCAGCATCGTCATGGGATGTGCATCCGCACTCGATCGGGGCCCCATCCGCTCGCTTCCGACCGTCTCTCACACGGTGCCCGGTGCGGACCTCCCCGCGATCGCCGCGGCGCTCGAGCTCCCGGCCAGCGCGATCGCCACCATCGCCACACGCGCGCAGACCACGGCGCGGGCGGTGCTGCGCATCCAGGATGGATGCAACGAGCACTGCACCTTCTGCGCGACGACGCTCGCGCGTGGTCTCGCCCGATCGCGGGGGCTCGACGTGCTGGTCGATGAAGCGCTCGCGTTGTCGGAGCGCCACGAGGAGATCGTGCTCACCGGCGTCCACATCGGCAGCTGGGGGGTCGAGCACGGGAGGCCGCTGAGCGTGCTCGTCGAGGCGCTCGTGCAGCATGTGCCACAAGTGCGGTTTCGGCTGTCGTCGCTCGAGGCCACCGAGGTCGATGCGCGACTTCGAGAGCTCCTTCGCTCGAACGACGGCAGGCTGGCGCCGCATCTGCACGCACCTCTGCAGTCGGGATCAGACCGAATCCTGCGGCGGATGGGCCGGCACTGGTACACGCCGCGCACGTACGCTGGCGCGCTGACCGCACTCGTCGAGGGGCGCGAGGTGTTCGGGCTCGGCGCCGACATCATCTGCGGCTTTCCGGGAGAGACCGACGCCGACCACCAGGCGACGCTCGCACTGGTCGACGCGCTGCCATTCACCTACCTGCACGTATTCCCCTTCTCGGCGCGTCCCGATACGCCCGCGACCCGGCTCGGCGCGGCCGCTCCGGCGCCGGTGATCGAGCAGCGTGCCGCCGAGCTTCGCGATGTTGCGGCGAAGAAGGCGGCCGCCTATCGAGCGCGGAGAGCGGGGGGTGAGGCCGACGTGGTGGTCACACGGGGCGGCGCGCGATGCGAAGGCGTCACCGAAGACTTCCTGACGGTTCCCCTGACGGAACCCGTCCCGCGCGGAAGGCGTGTCCGCGTCCGTCTCACCGACGACGAGGCCGTCCTGCGGGCGAGACCCGAAGCTGTCTCGGCGGCGGCATCGCGTTATCTTTGGACACGATGACCACCCCGCCGCGCGGCACCGTCTACGTCGAGACGTACGGATGCCAGATGAACGTCAGTGACTCCGAGCTCATGCTGGGGTCGCTCGCCTCGATCGGCTACGCGCCGGTCGATGCGCCTGACGGCGCGGACGTCATCCTCGTCAACACCTGCGCGATTCGTGACCACGCCGAGCAGCGGGTGATCGGCCGGCTGGGCGAGCTCAAGCGGCACATGAAGTCCGACACGGTGCTGGGGGTGACTGGCTGCATGGCCCAGCGCCTGGGCCCGCGGCTGCTCGATCGCGCCAAGCACGTCGATCTCGTCATCGGCCCGGACGGGTATCGAGCGCTCCCGTCGCTCATCGAGGGCGCGCGCGCCGGCCGTCGGGCGACCGCCGTCGACTTCGACCTCGAGGAGCATTACGAGGACGTCGCGCCTCGACGCTTCGATAGTGTGCGCGCGTGGATCCCGGTTCAGCGGGGCTGCGACTACAAGTGCACCTACTGCATCGTGCCGACCACGCGCGGACCCGAGCGCAGCCGCCGGCTGGCCGACGTGGTCCGAGAGACGGAGCGAGTCGTCTCCGACGGCATTACCGAAGTCACGCTCCTGGGGCAGACGGTCAACTCCTATCACGATGGCACGCACGACTTCGCCGACCTGCTCCGCGCGGTCGGGAGCGTGCCGGGGATTCGTCGTCTGCGCTTCACGAGTCCGCACCCGAACGACTTCTCCGATCGGGTCATCGCCGCGATGGCCGAGGTGGAGGCGGTGTGCGAGCACGTCCACCTTCCCATGCAGTCGGGGTCCACGCGCACCCTGAAGCGAATGCTGCGGCGCTATACGCGAGAGGAGTATTTCGACTGCGCGCGTCGCCTGCGGGACGCGATCCCCGGCGTGTCGCTCACCACCGACGTGATCGTCGGCTTTCCCGGCGAAACGGAGGACGATTTCGAGGAAACGCTGACGGCCGTGCAGGAGCTTGCCTTCGACGACGCCTTCACGTTCAAGTTCTCCCCGCGCGAGGGCACGCCCGCCACGCGGATGCCGGCCGAGCTGACCGTGCCTGACGAGGTGGCCTCCGACCGGCTGGGACGGCTCATCGCCGCCGTGCGACAGGGTGCGCGGGCACGCAACCTGTCGCTGCTCGGCACGCGGCACGAAGTCCTGGTCGAAAAGGTGTCCCGGCGTGGAGAGCTGCTGCAGGCGCGGACGCGCGAGCACCGCACCGTCCTCGTCCCCGGCGACGACTCGATGATCGGCGCATACCTCACGGTCGAGCTCACCGGAACCACCGGCTCCACGTTCACCGGCGCCGTCGTTCGCGAGCGCGCGGCCCTGCCGCTCGCCGTATGAAGAACCTGCTCGAGGGCGCGGTGAAGGAGGTGTACGACGAGCTTCGCGCTCGCGACGCGACGTTTTGCGGCTGCGAGCAATGTCAGGACGATGTCCTCTCGTTCGCGCTCAACCATCTTCGGCCGAGATACGCCGGAGGCACCCGGGAAGGGGTGGCGGTGACTTCGGTGGACCTGCAGCGCGACCAGACGCGCGCCGAGCTCATGGTCGCCGTGCTGGACGCGATGCGTCGTGTCCACAACAATCCTCGTCATCCCGTCGGCGGTACCAGGCGCGGAGGTGCCGCGGGCTAGGAGGTACCGTGCCCCTCGTCGCCACCGCGGTAATCGCGTACGCCGCCGGCCTCGCTCTCGGGTTCGGCGGCGTCGTGCATCTGGCGGCGACGGTCGGTGCCCTGCTCGCGCTCGCTGGCGTCATTCGCCGCGACCCGCGGTTGGTCGCGTTTGCATCCCTCGGCGCAGCGGGATGGCTCGTCGCGCGGAGCGCGAGCGTGGACGACGTACGCTGCGCACGGCTACGAGGAGAGATCAGTGCGGTGTTCCCGGACGCGATAGCGCCCGGCGCGTTCGTGCGCGGTGAGACACGCTCCATCGCCGGAATCGCCTGCTCGGCTCCGATCACCGTCGCCGTGCGCCGAGGCAGCGTTCGGGCGGGAGGGGAAGCGCTCGTGCTCGGGAGCGCGAGCGAAACGCGCGGGCGTATCTTCGTGCGGTCGGCCTCCGTGCGACCGGGGCGTGATCGCGACGCGCTCGTATCGTTTCGCGCGCACCTGGGACGCGGATTGGACCGGGCCTTCGGCTCAAACGCCGCGCTCGCGCGGGCTCTGCTCATTGCGGACACCCGATCACTCGACCCCGCGGTGCGCGATCGTTATGCGGCGGCCGGCCTCGTGCACATGCTTTCGATCTCGGGACTCCACGTCGCGATCATCGCGCTCGCGGTCGAGCTGCTGTGCCGCGCGGCGCGCCTGCCGCCTCGCGCCGCATCCCTGACGACAATGGCGCTCGTCGCGCTCTACGTGGCGGTGATCGGCGCACCGGCTCCCGCGGTCCGTTCGGCGGTGATGCTCGGCGTCACCGCCCTGTCTCGGCTCGTGCAGCGGAATACGTCGCCATGGGCATCGCTGGCGATCGGGGGCGGCGCGCCACTCGTCTCGCCGCGCACCGTGCACGACCTCGGCTGGCAGCTCTCGGTTCTGGGGATGGCGGGCCTCGTCGCAAGCGGCGCACTCGCACGGCGTTGGATCGGAAAGGAACGAGGGAGCTGGCGCGGCCAGCTAGCGGCGGCCCTGCTCGCGTCGATCGTCGCTTCCCTGGTGACGGGACCGCTCGTCGCGTGGCATTTCGGGCGGCTGAGTCTCGTCGCGCCGCTGGCCAATCTCGTGGCTGCGCCCCTCGTCGCCGTGCTTCAGCCCACGCTCTTCCTCGCGCTGGCGTTCACGGCACTTCCATCGGTCGAGCGCTTCGTCGCCGATGCCGCCTCGCCGATGCTGTGGGCGCTCGACGTGGTGGCCACGTCGGCCGCACGCGTGCCCTACGCCTCGGTTGACGTCTCGCCGTCTCTCGTGGCGGCGGCGATGGCGTTGGCGTGCGCGATCGCGCTCATCGTGGCGTGCGTGGCCCGACATGCGGGGCGCAGTCTGGTCGTCGGGGTGGGATCGCTGGCGGCGATGGCGTGGCTCCCGCTCGCTCCGGTGCGCATGCGCGGCGTCGAGCTGCACATGATCGACGTCGGCCAGGGGGATGCCGTCGCGCTGCGCACGCCGCGCGGTCGCTGGATTCTCGTCGATGCGGGGCGCGCGTGGCGCGGTGGGGATGCCGGGCGCGCGACCGTCATTCCATACGTGCGACGCCACGGTGGGCCGGTCG
The DNA here is from genome assembly GCA_036556765.1 of Gemmatimonadaceae bacterium. GTDB lineage: Bacteria > Gemmatimonadota > Gemmatimonadetes > Gemmatimonadales > Gemmatimonadaceae > JAICNG01. Next base: position 13,563 of record DATBIU010000020.1, read on the forward strand.
CCGCCTTCGTGCTCTCGCACCCGCACGCCGATCACGCCGGTGGCGCGGCAACGCTCCTGCGCTCGCTGCGTCCGGACGTGTTCTGGGACGGCGCCTACGTCGGCACCAGTGAGACCTATCGCGACGCGCTCGTCGCCGCGGCCGCGAGCGGCATCGCGTGGGAGCGGGTACGGCCGGGGAGTCGCCGGGTGATTGACGACATCGAGCTCGAATTTCTCGCTCCTGATTCCGCCTGGTCGCGCGCGCTCGCCGATCCCAACGAGGCGAGCGTCGTCGTCCGAGCACGGTATGGGGCGGTGCGATTCCTGCTCGTCGGCGACGCGGAGCGGGAGGAGGAGGGCTGGTTGCTCACACGCGATTCGCTAGCCTTGCGGGCCGAGGTGCTGAAGGTGGGCCACCACGGGAGCGCCACGAGCACTACCGCGCGCTTTCTTCGCGCCGTGCAGCCGGCGATCGCGCTGGTGTCGGTGGGCGCGGGCAACACCTACGGCCACCCGAGCACCCAGGTGTTGGCCTCGTTGGCCGCGCAGGGCGCGACGGTGCTGCGAACCGACCGCCTGGGAAGTATCGTCGTGCGAACCGATGGACGCACGCTGGAGATTCAGGCTCGAGGAGAGCGATGGGCATCGTCACACGCATCCGAACCGCGTTGATCGGCGAGCCGGAACCGCTCGCTGACGAGCTGCTCGCGCGGTACCCGGAGCTGGAGCGACTGCGGCTTCGCCGCGGCGGCCTTCCCCCGCGTGTTGGTGGGTGGGCGCTGGGGCGCGCGACCGTGGCGGCGATCACGCTGCGGCGCTGGGTGTTCCTTGCGCCGGGCGCTCCCGCACAGCCGCCGTTGCTCTTGCACGAACTGCGGCATTTGCAGCAGTTTGAGTCCAGTCCGCTCTTTCCGATCCGATATCTGTGGGCGAGCCTGCGACACGGATACCAGGACAATCCGTTCGAGGCCGACGCGCGCGAGTATTCTGCGCGGCGGCTTCGCGTCCGTGAAACCTCATCCGCTGGAGCCCGGTAGCCGTGGTGTACAACACGCCCACGTCGGTCGTCACGATCGATCGCTTCATCATCGAGCAGGAGCGGCTGCATCCCGAGGCCACGGGCGAGCTGTCCGGGATTCTCTACGATCTCGCGCTGGCCGCGAAGATCATCTCCAGCAAGGTTCGCCGCGCCGGCCTCGTCGACATCCTCGGCTCGGCCGAAGCCGAGAACGTGCAGGGGGAGATGCAGCAGAAGCTCGACGTGTTCGCGAACGAGACCATCATCAAGGCGCTCGACCACGGTGGCCGGCTGTGCGCGATGGCGTCGGAGGAGGTGCCGGACATCATCCCGATCCCGGAGGGCTTTCGCTGCGGGAAGTATTGCCTGCTGTTCGACCCGCTCGACGGATCGTCCAACATCGATGTCAACGTTCCGGTCGGGACGATCTTCTCGGTCGTTCGCAAGATCACCCGTGGCACCCGCGGCGAGCTCGAGGACATGCTTCAGCCGGGACGGCGGCAGGTCGCGGCGGGCTATGTGATCTACGGCTCGAGCACGATGCTCGTGTACACGACGGGGCAGGGTGTCCATGGGTTCACTCTCGATCCGTCGATCGGAGAGTTTCTCCTGTCACACCCCAACATTCGCATTCCCGATCCGGGTCGCTATCTCTCGGTGAACGACTCGTACGAGCAACACTGGGACGAGCCGGTCAAGGCGCTCATGCGGCGCTATCGCGGCCTCGATGGAGAGCGGAAGGCGATGAACGTGCGGTACGTGGGGTCGCTCGTGGCGGACTTTCACCGCAATCTCCTCGGTGGCGGTGTCTTCTGCTATCCGGCGAACGTCAAGAGCCCGCAGGGCAAGTTGCGTTTGCTCTACGAGGCGAGCCCGCTGGCGTTCGTCGTCGAGCAAGCGGGCGGTGCGGCGACGGACGGCACGCGCCGGATTCTCGACATCCACCCCACCGAGCTGCACCAGCGCATTCCGCTCTACGTGGGGAGCAAGAGTGACGTCGACATCGCGACCGCCATGCTCGGGGGCGAAAAACTGACCGGGGTAGGGGCGTGAGCGGGAGGGAGCTTCCGCAGACGTCAGGAATCAGACGTCAGGTGTCAGGAGTCAGAACCTCCGGGTGCGCGTGCGGTTGCAGTGTCTGATACCTGACACCTGACGTCTGACCCCTGATGTCTGCGGAAGTTCTCCCAGATGCCTGACCCCATCCGCTCGCCCTCCGGAATCGAGATCGCCCCGGTCTACCGCGACGCCGACATCGACTACGAGCGCGACCTCGGCGACCCGGGCGAGTTTCCCTTCACCCGCGGCGTACAGCCCACCATGTATCGTGGGCGGCTGTGGACGATGCGGCAGTACGCGGGCTTCGGGACGGCGCAGGAGACCAATCGCCGGTTCCGCCTGCTGCTCGACGCTGGCCAGACCGGGCTCTCCGTGGCATTCGATCTCCCCACGCAGATGGGGATCGATTCCGATGCGTCTCGCGCCCAGGGCGAGGTGGGCCGGGTGGGCGTCGCGATCGACTCGGTGGAGGACATGCACACCTTGCTCGAGGGCATCCCCCTCGACAAGGTGTCGACCTCGATGACGATCAACGCGACGGCGTCGACGCTCCTCGCGATGTACATCGTCGTCGCGGAGGAGCGCGGCACGCCGCGGGCAGCGCTCAGTGGCACCATCCAGAACGACATCCTCAAGGAGTACGTCGCCCGGGGCACGTACATCTATCCGCCCGCTCCGAGCCTGGCGCTCGTGACGGAGCTCTTCCGGTTCTGCGCGGCCGAGGTCCCGAGCTGGAATCCGATTTCCATCTCGGGCTATCACATTCGCGAGGCGGGGGCGACGGCGGTGCAGGAGCTGGCGTTCACCCTCGCGAACACGGTGGAATACGTCTCGCGGGCGCTCGCCGCTGGTCTGCGAATCGACGACTTCGCCCCGCGACTGTCGTTCTTTTTCGCCGCGCACAGCGATCTGTTCGAGGAGATCGCGAAGTTTCGCGCGGCCCGGCGCATGTATGCGCGGCTCATGCGGGAGCGGTTTCAGGCCAGCGACGCCAGCGCACGCTTGCGTTTTCATACGCAGACCGGCGGGGTGACCCTCGCCGCGCAGCAGCCGCTCAACAACGTCGTGCGGGTGACGCTCCAGGCCCTCTCGGCAGTGCTCGGGGGCACGCAGTCGCTGCACACGAACGGCTATGACGAGGCGCTGGCGCTTCCCACGGCCGAAGCAGCGACGTTGGCCCTGCGCACCCAGCAGGTGCTCGGCTACGAGAGCGGCATCGTCGCGACCGCGGACCCGCTGGCGGGCAGCTACTACGTAGAGCAGCTCACGAATGCGCTCGAGCGCGACGCCATGGACCTGCTCGGCCGCGTCGATGCGATCGGCGGGGCCGAGCGCGCGATCGCGGCCGGGTTCATGCAAGAGGAGATCGCGCGCAGCGCCTACGAGCAGCAGATGCGGGTGGAGCGCGGCGAAACCGTCATCGTGGGCGTGAACCGTTTTGGGGACGGCCGGGAGCCTCCATCGATCTCGACACCCGAGTACTCGGCGCTCGAGCGCGGCCAGGTCGAGCGCGTGCGCGCCGTGCGCGCGTCGCGCTCCGCGGCCGCGGTCGACCATACGCTCGCGGCGCTGCGCGACGCGTCCCACTCTTACACCCTCCCGGCACCGCACCGATCTCAGCTCATGCCGCTGATCATCAATGCCGTCCGCGCGCGCGCTACCGTCGGCGAGATCGCCGACGCGTTGCGTGCCTCGTGGAGCGAGTACCGACCCGCATGAAGCCGGGGTCGCGGGATCGAGGGATCGCGGGGTCGAGGGCTCCCCGCCACGATCCTCGCGCGCGCCCTCGACCCCGTGATCCCTAGACCCCCAGACCCCTTTGCACTCCAATGGACTGGTTCTCCGATCCTAACGCGTGGCTCGGGCTGCTGACGCTCACCGCACTCGAGATCGTCCTCGGCATCGACAACATCATCTTCATCTCGATCCTCGCCGGAAAGCTGCCCGCCGAGCAGCAGGCGAAGGCGCGTCGCCTCGGGCTCATTGGGGCGTTTGTGTCGCGCATCCTCCTACTGTTGTCGATCGCGTGGATCGTGCGCCTCACCCAGCCGCTGTTCGAGGTGTTCGGGCGCGGTGTGTCGGGGCGCGACCTCATCCTTCTCCTCGGCGGCCTGTTCCTGATTGCGAAGGCGACGCATGAGATTCACGACAAGCTCGAAGGCGAGGAAGGACACGTCACCGCCAAGCTGCGGACGTCCCTGTCCAGGGTCGTCGTGCAGATCATGCTCATCGACATCGTGTTCTCGCTCGACTCGGTGATCACTGCCGTGGGGATGGTCAGTCAGGTGAGCATCATGATCGGCGCGAACATCATCGCCCTCGGCATCATGCTCGCGGCCGCCGGGGTGATCGCGGGGTTCGTCGAGCGCCACCCCACGGTCAAGATGCTCGCGCTCTCGTTCCTCGTCGTGATCGGCGTGAACCTCGTGGCCGAGGGAACGGGCTACCATATCCCGAAGGGCTACACGTACTTCGCGATGTTCTTCTCGATCGCGGTGGAGGCCTTGAACATCAAGGCGCGCGCGAGGTCGAAGACGCCGGTCAAGCTGCATCAGCCCATTGAGTGATTGAGGAACTGCAGAGATGTCAGAGGTCAGAATTCAGATTTCAGATCTCAGAATCATTGGCTCGCCCCGGTCGGTGTTGGCTGAATTCTGAAATCTGTATTCCGAGCTCTGACGTCTTTGCCGTTCCCAAAAAGCTTGAACGCCTTCCCTGCGCCCTGTAGCTTTGGACAGATCCCACCGACGCTAAGTATCATCGGAATGCCAACTTACGATTTCGTTTGTCCGGCCCGTCACGAGTTCGAGCGGTTCTTTCGCAAGATCAGCGACGCGCCCCTCGAGATGCCGTGCCCGGAGTGCGGAGCGATCGCCATTCGAAAAGTGTCGGGGGGCGCCGGACTCGTGTTCAAGGGCTCGGGGTTCTACATCACCGATTACGGGAAGGACGGCAAGAAGCCCCAGGGTCAGCCGGCGAAGAAGGACGCGCCGAAGCCCTCGGAATCGAGCTCGTCGGATGCCGCTGGAGGGTCGAAGGCGGGGCCGACCAAGGACGCGGGGAAGAGCAGCGAATCGTCCACGCCCAAGTCGTCCTCGCCTGGAAGCTCCGGCGGCGAATGAACAGCGAGACCACGGACTGCATTCGTGCCGAGCTCGCGCGCGCGGCACGTGACCTGGGCGCGCCCCCGGCGATTCTCCCGGTGCTGGAGCGCCCTCGAGACCCGGCGCACGGGGAGTGGGCGACCAACCTCGCCATGACGCTGGCGCGACCGCTCCAGCGGAAGCCGCGCGACATCGCGCAGCAGCTGGTGGAGCGGCTCGACGTCACCTCCTGTGGCGTGACGCACGTGGAGATCGCCGGCCCGGGGTTCATCAATTTTCGCCTCGATCCCGCGCACACGGCCCGCGGCTTGGCCGGGATCCTCCGCGCCGGCGAGCGGTATGGTCGCTCCGAGGAAGGCGCCGGCCGGCAGGTGAACGTCGAGTTCGTGTCGGCGAATCCCACCGGGCCGTTGCACGTGGGGCACGGCCGCCAGGCGGCGTTAGGCGACGCGATCGCCTCGCTGCTCGAGGCAACGGGCTGGAAGGTATCCCGGGAGTTCTACTACAACGATGCGGGCGCGCAGATCACCAACCTCGCGCGGTCGGTGATCGCGCGCATGCGCGAGCTGGCGGGTGAGCCGGCGGACATCCCGGAAGGGGGATACCACGGCGAGTACATTCGCGAGATCGCCGAGCGATTCGTCGCGGCGCGCGGCGGCGATGCCGGGGCCGTGCTCGCCAGTGGTGACGTGCGCTCGGGGGGTGCCCTGTTCGAGGAGATCCGCCGCTTCGCGGTCGCGGAGCTTCGCGCCGAGCAGGATCGCGACCTCCAGGCGTTCGGCGTCCGCTTCGACACGTATTTTCTCGAGTCGTCGCTCTACACCGACGGGCGCGTCGATGACACGGTGCGGGCGCTCGACGCCACCGGGCGCACCTACGAGCACGAGGGCGCGCTGTGGCTTCGCACCACCGAGTTCTCGGACGACAAGGACCGCGTGATGCGCAAGCGCGATGGCACGTACACCTATTTCGTGCCCGATGTCGCGTACCACGTGACCAAGTGGGACCGCGGCTTTCACCGTGCCATCAACGTCCAGGGCGCCGACCACCACAGCACCGTGACGCGCGTGCGCGCCGGCCTTCAGGCGCTGGACATGGATATCCCGCCCAGATACCCGGAGTACGTGCTCCACCAGATGGTGACGGTGATGCGGGCCGGCGAGGAGATCAAGATTTCCAAGCGCGCCGGCAGCTACGTCACGGTGCGCGATCTCGTCGACTGGGTGGGGCGTGACGCGGTGCGCTACTTCTTTCTCATGCGTCGAGGCGACTCGCAGCTCGTCTTCGACGTCGATCTGGCGCGCACGCAGTCGGAGGAGAACCCCGTCTATTACATCCAGATGGCGCACGCGCGCATGTCGGGCATCTTTCGCGTGGGCGGCATCGATCCGGCGAGCATCGATCCGGGAACGTCGCTCGACACCCTCGTCGAGCCGGAGGAACAGGCGCTCATCACGCGCCTTCTGGACTTCCCGGCCATCATCTCCGGTGCCGCCGAGGCGCTCGAGCCGCAGCGAGTCGCGACGTATCTGCACGACACGGCGGGCGAAGTGCATCTCTGGTACCACAAGCACCATGTGCTGAACGAGCCGGCGCCGATCATGAACGCGCGGCTCGTCCTCGCGCGCGCCGCGCAGATCGTGCTCCGCAACGGCCTCGCGATCCTCGGCATCACGGCGCCGGAGCGAATGTGAGAACTGCCGGGATCACGGGATCGAGGAGGCGGGGGGTCGAGGGCGCCAGGCGACGCTCCCTCGACCGCCGCCCTCGACCCCTCGATCCCTCGATCCCTCGATCCCCTGGCCCCTCATGACCGTCCTCGTTGTCGGCTCCGTCGCCCTCGACTCCGTCGAAACGCCGTTCGGCAAGGCGGACAACGTCCTCGGTGGCTCGGCGAACTTCTTCGCTGCGTCCGCCAGTCACCTCACCCCGGTGCAGTTGGTGGGCGTCGTGGGGTCCGACTACCCGATGGACGACCTCCAGGTGCTGGCGAAGCGCGGCGTCGATCTCACCGGCCTCGAGCAGGCCGACGGAACCTCGTTCCGCTGGCGCGGCCGGTACCGTCACGACCTGAATTCCGCCGAGACGCTCGAGACGCACCTCGGGGTGTTCTCTCACTTTCGGCCCAAGATTCCCGCGAAGTTCCGCGACGCCCCATTCGTCTTCCTCGCCAACATCGATCCGCGCCTGCAGCTCGAGGTGCTCGACCAGGTGCGAAAGCCGCGACTCGTCGCGTGCGACACGATGAACTTCTGGATCGAGAGCCGCCGCCCCGAGCTGCTCGAGCTGCTCACGCGCGTGGACCTGATCACGCTCAACGACGGCGAAGCCCGACAGCTGACGGAGACGTCCAACCTCGTGAAGGCGGCGCGGTGGATTCTGGCGCGCGGCCCACGGCACGTGATCATCAAGAAGGGTGAGCACGGCGCGTTCATGTTCACCGAGAAGACCGTGTTCTTCGCGCCGGCGTATCCGCTCGAAGATGTGTTCGATCCCACCGGCGCCGGGGACGCCTTCGCGGGCGGTTTCATGGGCTACCTCGCGCGCACCGGTGACTTGAGCGAGCCGAGCCTGAAGCGCGCGGTCGTCTACGGCTCGGCGATGGGATCGTTCGCGGTCGAGCGCTTCTCGATTCAGCGGTTCCACGAGCTCACGCGCGAGGAGATTCGGGAGCGTGTGAAGGAGTTCTACCGCCTCGTCTCCTTCGAGGAGGACATGCTGTCGTGACACGGCCGATTGATTACAAGTCGGCTGGCGTCGACATCGACGCCGCCGACAGCGCCAAGGAACGGCTGCGGGCGCTGGTCGAATCCACCTTCACCGCGGGAACGCGCGGCCGCTTCGGCGGGTTCGGCGGCATGTTCCGCGTCCCCACCGACGTGCCCTCGCCGGTGCTCGTCGCCAGTGCGGATGGGGTCGGCACGAAGATCAAGCTCGCGATCGAAGCGCAGCGCCACGACACGATCGGCCATGACCTGGTGAACCACTGCGTCAACGACATTCTCGTGCAGGGAGCGCGACCGCTCTTTTTCCTCGACTACGTCGCGTTCGGACGGCTCGATCCCGACGTCGCCGAGGCGATCGTGAGTGGGGTGGCCGCGGGCTGCCGGGAGAATGCGTGCGCGCTGCTCGGGGGGGAGACGGCCGAGATGCCGGGCGTCTACACGCCCCCCGATTACGACCTGGCCGGGTTCATCGTCGGTTATGTGGACGAGGGGCGCATTCTGGGCGCGGACCGCGTGCGTGAGCACGACGTGCTCATCGCGCTCGCGAGCTCGGGGCTCCACACCAACGGGTATTCGCTGGCGCGGCTCCTCGTCGCGCAACGGTTGCAGCTGGGGCCGGGGGACCTTTTCCCTGGCGCCGAGGGTACGGTGGCCGACGTATTGCTGGCAGTCCACCGGTCGTATTTGCGGCCGCTGCTGCCTGTGCTGCACGTCACACACGCGATGGCGCACATCACCGGCGGCGGGCTCCCCGGAAACGTGAGCCGGGCGCTGCCCGACGGGTGTGATGCGGTGATCGAGACCTCGTCGTGGACGGTGCCTAACCAGTTTCAGGTCTTGCAGCGGGCGGGCGATGTCTCGCCGGAGGAGATGTTCCGCACCTTCAACATGGGGGTGGGGATGGTGGTGATCACCGAGGCGTCGTCGGCCGACGCGGTGATCTCGAGTGCGCGCGCGGCCGGCGTCGCGGCGTGGATTGCCGGGCGGGTCGTGCGCGGCAGTGGCAGGGTGATCCTCGAATGAAGGAGTCGAAGATGAACGCACGGATACTCACGGCGAGCGTGCTGCTCGCCTGCGCAGTGGCGCCGGCCTCGATGGCGCAGAGCGGGATCGATGCCCGGTGCACCGACCCGGCGCTCGTCGGGTCGAGCAACGAGGGGCAGGACGCCTGTCAGAAGGCGCTCGACCTCCTGAACTACATGACCCCGCAGCTGGGCACGTTGATCGCCGGCGGCAACGCCACCATCGGCCAGGGGGGCACGTTAGGCGGGCTCGGCCATTTCGCGCTCAGCCTGCGCGCGAACGCGATGCGCGCGAGCCTGCCCGATATCGATGGCGCCGGGGTGAACTACGGCGCCGCGCAGCGCAGCAACTATGTGACCGAGGCGCAGTGGGCGGCGCTCCCCGTAGTCGATGCCGCGTTCGGCGTCTTCAAGGGAATCCCGTTGCCGTTGACCAACATCCTCGGCATCGATGCGCTCGTCAACGTGTCGTACCTCCCGGAGCTCGACCACGATCCGCTCTCGCTCACCACGCCCGACGGCTCGTTCAAGTTCGGGTACGGCGCTCGCGTCGGGTTGCTCCAGGAATCGCTCGTGCTCCCCGGCATCTCGGTGACGTACATGAAGCGCGATTTGCCGCGGACGACGCTCATCGCCTCGTGGGAGGGCGGTGCTCTCACCAGCGCCGATACCGCACGGCTGCAGAACTTCGACATCGGGACGACGTCGTGGCGCGTCACGGCCAGCAAGTCGCTGCTCGCGTTTTCCCTCGTGCTCGGTGTGGGGCAGGATCGGTACGAGGCGTCGGCCGACGCGTTCTACTCGGTGAACGAGCCGTTGGCGCGCTTCGAGGGCGGACCAGTTCGTTATGCGTTCGATGTCACCCGCACGAACGTCTTTCTCGACCTGACCACCAACCTCGGCCTGATGAAGCTCGTCGCGACGGTGGGTGGCGTGTCGGGGGGCGACATTCCGACGTACAACAACTTCGATACGGAAGCGGACGCTTCCCGCATCTACGGTTCGCTCGGGGTTCGCATCGGCCTCTGAGCATGCCCGTGGCGGAGCGCCCGGCGAATGCCCTCTGGGCAGCGCGCGATCGCGCGTTCATGCGCCGGGCGCTCCTGCTGGCACGCCGCGGATGGGGACGCACGGCGCCCAACCCGATGGTGGGCGCCGTGGTCGTTCGTGACGACAAGATCGTCGGCGAGGGGTGGCACGCCGAATACGGCGGTCCGCACGCGGAAGTGATGGCCCTCGACGGCGCGAAGGAGCGAGCGCGCGGAAGCACGCTCTACGTCACCCTCGAGCCATGCGCGCACATGGGCAAGACGCCGCCGTGCGCCGATGCGATCGTTCGCGCCGGCGTCTCGCGCGTGGTCTGCGCCGTGCGAGACCCGAGCCCCCTCGCCGGGGGCGGCGCGGAGCGCCTCGGGGCGGCCAGCGTCGATGTCGCGTTCGGCCTCGAGGAGGCCGATGCCGTAGAGCTGAACGCCGCCTTCTTTCACGCGCTGGCGTCCACGCGCCGCCCATTCGTCACGCTCAAGCTCGCGCTCTCGCTCGACGGCGCGATCGCTGATGCCGCGGGCCGGTCGCGCTGGCTCACCGGCAGCGCGGCGCGACGGTACGTTCACCACCTCCGGGCTGGACACGACGCCGTCGCCGTCGGCGCGGGGACCGCGCTCGCCGACGATCCGTCCCTGACCGTGCGGAGTGCCCGCCGGCCGCGCGTCCCGCCTGCCCGCATCGTGTTCGACCGTCGGGCACGCTTGCCGCTGGACTCGGCACTCGTGCGCGGTGCGCGCGATGTGCCGACCATAGTGGTCGTGGGCGACGCCTCCTCCGATCGTGCCCGCTCGCTCGCGGGCGCCGGCGTTCGGCTCGTCGAGGCGACACGCCTCGAGGACGCGTTAGCCGACCTGCGCTCGTTCGAGATTCGCTCCATCCTCGTCGAAGGTGGGGCGGAGCTCGCGGGCGCGCTCATGGCCCACGCCCTCGTGGACCGGATGATTATCTTTCAGGCACCGGTCGTGCTCGGCGCGGGAGCGCGGAGTGCATTCGCGCACGCGCCCGCCCATGCGCTTCCCGACGCGCCACGGTGGCACGTGATCGGGCGGCGCACGCTCGGGGAGGATCTCATGACGGTATACGCTCCTGGAGCGGCTTGACATGTTCACCGGACTCGTGGATGACGTGGGCGTCATCGAGCGCGTGTCGCGAACGGCGGCAGGGCGCCGCTTTCGCATCGGGTCTGCATACGAGGGCCTGGTCGAGGGGGAGAGCATCGCCGTGAACGGAGCCTGCCTCACGATCCTCGCGCACGGGCCGCGGTGGTTCGAGATCGCCGCGGTGGAAACCACCCTCGCGCGGACGACCATGGACGAATGGCGCGAGGGACGCCGGGTCAACCTCGAGCGTGCGATGCGCGCCGACGGCCGCTTTGGAGGCCACCTCGTGCTGGGTCACGTCGATGGCGTGGCGCGCGTGCAGCGGGTGGGGCGGGCGGGCGACGCCACCACGGTCGATCTCGCGCTCGAGGGCGACCTCGCGGAGCTGATGGTGCCACACGGCTCGCTCACGGTCGACGGCGTGAGCCTGACCGTCAACGAGCTTCCCACAGCCGGTACGGTGCAGGTATCGTTGATCGAGCATACGTTGCGTCACACCACGCTCGGTTCGCTCACGATGGGCGACCGGGTGCATGTCGAAGCCGACATCATCGGCAAGTACGTGCGCCGTCTTCTCGAGGCGCAGGCCGATTTCCGCCTCCCCCGTACCTGACCATGGCGTTCGCGACGGTCGAAGAAGCGATCGAGGAGATGCGTGCAGGGCGCATGGTCATCGTCGCCGACGACGAGGACCGTGAGAACGAAGGCGATCTCATCTGCGCCGCCCAGCGCGTGACCGCCGATCACGTCAACTTCATGCTCAAGCATGCACGCGGGATGATTTGCGTGGCGCTCACGCCGGAGCGGGTGGATCAGCTCGGCCTCGCGCCGATGAGTGACGTGAACACCGAGGAACAGCGCACCGCGTTCACCGTCAGTGTCGATGCGGCGCCGCGCTTCGGCGTGACCACCGGCATCAGCGCGCAGGACCGTGCCAAGACCATTCAGGTGCTGGTTGATCCGGCGACCATTCCCGCCGACCTGCGTCGGCCCGGTCACGTCTTCCCGCTGCGGGCGCGTGAAGGCGGCGTGCTGCAGCGCGTCGGGCACACCGAGACCGCCGTCGACCTCGCCCGCCTGGCCGGACTCTATCCCGGCGGTGTCATCTGCGAGATCCTCGACGACGACGGCACCGCCGCCCGGCGTCCCGAGCTCGAGAAGTTCGCCAAGCGACATGGACTCAGGTCGATCACCGTCGCCGACCTGGTCGCCTATCGCCTGCGGACCGAGCGACTCGTCCATCGCATCGCCGATGCGCGGCTGCCCACGGAGTACGGAGAGTGGCGCGTAATCGGCTACCGGAACGACGTCGATGATCGCGAGCACATCGCCCTCGTCTTCGGCGAGGTGAAGGATGGCGAAGGCGTTCTCGTCCGCATGCACTCCAAGTGCCTCACGGGGGATGTCTTCGGCTCGCTGCGGTGCGACTGCGGGTGGCAGCTGCACTCGGCGATGTCGACCATCCAGGAGCGGGGCCGCGGCGTGGTCGTCTATCTGGATCAGGAAGGCCGGGGGATCGGACTGCTGAACAAGCTCAAGGCGTACGAGCTCCAGGACACCGGCGCCGACACCGTCGAGGCCAACGAGCGGCTCGGGTTCAAGCCCGACCTTCGCAACTATGGTATCGGCGCGCAGATTCTGCTCGATCTCGGCCTCAAGTCCATTCGGCCGATGACGAACAACCCGCGGAAGCTCGTCGGCCTGGAGGGATACGGCCTCAGTGTCGAGGAGCGCGTTCCCATCGTGCCGCCGGCGACGTCCGAGAATCAGGGCTATCTCGACGCCAAGCGGGACAAGCTCGGACACCTGTTCGCGCACTGAATGGCTGAGTTCGCCGGCACGCCCGCGGGCGCGGGACGTCGCATCGCGGTGCTCGCGTCCCGCTTCAACGAGTCCGTCACCCGCAAGCTCGCCGACGGCGCGGTGGATGCGCTCGTGAGGCATGGGCTCGCCAGCGAGAACATCGACGTGGTCTGGGTGCCCGGGGCCTGGGAGCTTCCCGCCGCCGCCCGCCGCCTGCTCGGCTCCGAGCGATATGACGCGCTGGTGGTCGTCGGTGCCGTGATTCGTGGCGAGACACCACACTTCGACTACATCGCGGCCGAGGCCTCGCGCGGGCTCGCGCAGGCGAGCGCCGACTACGATGTCCCGATCGGCTTCGGCGTTCTCACGACCGACACCGCGCACCAGGCCGAGGCGCGCGCGGGTGGCGATCATGGGAACAAGGGCTGGGACGCTGCGATCGCGGCGCTCGAGATGGCCGATCTGTTCGACCGGCTCGATGCCGCGCCTGAGGACTGAGACGCGCGCGCGCGCGCGCGCCCTCCAGGCGCTGTACGCATGGGACCTTCGCGACGGCGAGCCGCTCGACCGCATTGCGAACCAGGTGTGGGACGACCTGGCGATCGCGCCTGACGAGCGCGCCTTCGCGGGCCGCATCGTGCGGACGATCCTCGCCGAGGGGAAGGCGATCGACGACGCGCTCCGCGACGTCACCACCAACTGGCGGCTGGAGCGCCTTGGCGCCGTGGAGCGCGCGGTGCTGCGGATTGCCGCCGCCGAGCTGCTGCGCGGCGACCCGCCCCCGCGCGTGACCATTCAGGAAGCGGTGCGTCTCGCCGAGCGCTACGGCAGCGAGCAGAGCGCGCGGTTCGTGAACGGGGTGCTCGATGCGCTCGCACGGAAGATGGGGCGGCTGTGACGACGAAGGTGCTCGGGGTGCTCGACGTGCTCGAGGTGCTCGAGGGGTTTGCACCTCGAGCACCTTGAGCACCTCGAGCACCCCGAGCACCTCTTCATGCGAATCCACATCGTCAACTGGCAGGACCGAGAGAACCCTCAAGCCGGCGGGGCCGAGGCGCATCTCCACGAGATCTTCGGCCGGCTGGCGAGGCGCGGACACCAGGTCACGCTGTTGTGCTCCGGGTTCGGCGGCGCACCCGCTCGCGCCACGCTCGATGGCATCGAGGTGCATCGCGTGGGCACACGATATTCGTTTCCCCTCGCGGCGTGGCCCTATTGGCAGCGCGTCCTCGCGTCCCAGCGGCCCGACGTCCTCGTCGAGGACATCAACAAGGTGCCTCTGCTCACGCCGTGGTGGGGCGCTCGGCACACGGTTGCCCTCGTGCATCACCTGTTCGGCGCCACGGCCTTCGCGGAGGTATCGTTGCCCGTGGCCACCGCGGTGTGGGCCTCCGAGCGGCCCCTGGGGTGGTTCTATCGCGGCGTCCCGTTCGAGGCGGTGTCGGAGAGCACGCGCCTGGATCTCGTGGCGCGCGGCATTCCCGCGGCCGCGATCACGGTCATCCACAACGGGGTGGACACCGCCGCGCTCACCCCCGATCCGGCGGGGCGGTCTGCGGTGCCCCGGTTCGCGTACCTGGGACGGCTCAAGCGCTACAAGCAGGTCGATCTCATCGTGCGGGCGTTCGCCAGCCTGGCACATCCGCGGGCGACCCTCGACATCGCCGGCACGGGGGATGATCGACCGCGGCTGGAGCAGCTCGTGCGCTCGCTTGACCTCGGCGACCGCGTGCGGTTTCTTGGGTTTGTACCCGAGGTGGAGAAGCTTGCGCTCTTGCGGGCCGCGTGGGCGATGGTGTTCACGTCATCGAAGGAAGGGTGGGGGATCACGAATCTCGAGGCCGCCGCGTGCGGAACGCCGGTGATCGCATCCGATTCTCCGGGTCTGCGTGACTCCGTCCGCCACGGGGAGACGGGCTACCTCGTCCCGCATGGCGACGTGACCGCGCTCGCGGCCGCGATGCGCGCCATCGCCGATGCGCCGGGCCTCGTCGCCACCCTCGGGCGGGCCGGGCGCGCGTTCGCGGAGACCTTCACCTGGGATCGTGCCGGGCGGGAGACCGAAGCGCACCTCGCGCGCGTCACTGGGCAGGAGGCGGCACCGTGGACGTGATCTTTCATTCGCACAACGCCGTGATCTCGGAGCGGTTGCGCTCGCGGGCGGAGTCGTTCATCCACAAGCTGGAAGTGCGGAGCCGGCGCGCCGTGCGCGCGGTCGTGCGCTTCGAGCAGGACGGACCGACCCGACGCGTGGAGATCGTGATGCACGCGTCGCGCCGGCGACCACTCATCTCGAATGGCTATGCGCGGACCTATGGCCCCGCGCTCTCCGAAGCCGTCCACAACTTGCAGGCTCAGCTGGCGCGATCGAAGCGCACGCCCAAAGCGCGCGCGCGAGTTATCGCCAAGCCGTGAAGCGCCAGCCCTTCACCGTCGGACGGATGCTCGAGCAGCTGCGCGATACGCTGCAGCTCGAGCTCATCGGTGATGATGCCGGCCTTGCGCGCGAGATCACCAGCGCCGAGGTGTCGAGCCCCGGACTCGTGCTCGCCGGATACACGGCGCGATTCCCGCACGATCGCGTGCAAGTCCTCGGCGAGACGGAGATCTCGTATCTCACGTCGCTCGATGGCCCCCGTCGCCGCGAGGTGCTCGAGAAATTCCTGTCGTTTCCCATCCCCTGCCTCTTCGTGACCAAGGGCCAGCGCCTCCCCGCCGAGCTCACCCAGCTGGCGGGGAAGGCGGGCATTCCGATCCTGCGCTCCAGGCTCAAGACCGCCGAGTTCTACACGCGGATCAAGCCGATCATCGCCGAGGAGTTCGCGCCGCTCACGACGATTCACGGATCACTCGCCGACGTCTTCGGCGTCGGGCTCCTCTTCATCGGAAAGAGCGGGATCGGAAAGTCGGAGTGCGTGCTCGACCTGGTCGAGCGAGGCCACCGTCTCGTCGCCGACGATCTCGTGATTACGACGCGGCGGGGCAACGACATCCTCATCGGCCGCGGGCACGATCTCGCCCGGCACCACATGGAGATTCGCGGCGTCGGTCTCATCGACGTGCAGGCGATCTTCGGCATTCGTGCCGTGCGTCAGCAGAAGCGCATCGAGGTGGTGGTGCAGCTCGAGGAGTGGGACAAGTCGACGAGCGTGGACCGGACTGGCCTCGACGGGGCGACGACGACGATTCTGGGTGTGGAGCTTCCCAAGGTGCTCATTCCGCTGAATCCCGGGAAGAACATCACCGTCGTGGCGGAGGTCGTCGCGATGAACCACCTCTTGCGCTACAGCGGCGTGAACACCGCCGAAGCCTTCAACCAGCGCCTGATGAAGCGCATGCAGGCCACCGAACCAGCCGCGATCCGTCAGTATCTCCAGGAAGATGATGAGTGAAGGCGAGCCGGTCGCGATCGTCGCGGCGCACGGGGACCTGGCCGCGGGGTTCGTGAGCGCGGTACAACAGATCACCGGCCGCGGTGACCTCTTCCTCCCGATGACCAACACCGGCCTCGGCGCGGCGGAGATCGAGCGCGCGATCCTCGATCTGGTGGACGGACGCCGGATCGGCGTCATCTTCACCGACCTTCCCGCCGGCAGCTGCACCATCGCCGCGCGGCGCGTGCAGGCCGCGCGGCCCCATGTCGTGCTCATCACCGGCGCCAGCCTGCCGCTGCTCCTCGATTTCATGTCGCATGAGGAGCTCGAGCCGGCGGAGGCCGCCGCTCATGCCGTCGATCGAGCGGTGCGCTCGATCACCGCGGCGTCGGGGGCCAAGCGTGCCCATTGAGCTCTTTCGTATCGACGACCGCCTCATTCATGGCCAGGTCGTCGTCGGGTGGGGACAGCCGCTCAATCTCGGATTCATCGCCCTCGTCGATGACGAGGTCGCGGGGAGCGAGTGGGAGCAAGAGCTCTACCGAATGGGCGTTCCGCCCGAAATGGACGTGTACTTCGCCACGCCCGACGAGGCGAGCCGCCAGCTCGAGGCGTGGCAGGCCGATCAGCGCCCGGGAATCCTCCTCACCGGCGACATCGACACGATGCGGCGGTTGATCGAGCTCAGTCCTTCGATCACGGCCGTCAATCTCGGAGGCATTCACCACCGCGCGGGCCGCACGCTCAAGCTCCGGTACGTTTATCTCTCCCCGCAGGAGGAGGAGGCATTGCGCGCCCTCGAGCGGAAGGGCGTCGCGCTGTCGGCGCAGGACGTTCCGTCGGCGCGCGCCGTTCCGCTCGAGGATGTCCTCCGCGGGGAGGCTGAGCGATGACCCCGGAGCAGCTACTCGCGATCGCGCTGCTGGGCGCGATCATCGGGCTCGACGTCGTGTCCTTCCCGCAAGCGATGATCTCGCGTCCTATCGTGGCCGCGACGGTCACGGGATTGGTGCTTGGCGATCCGTCGGGGGGTCTCCTCGTCGGTGCGACGCTCGAGCTGATCGCGCTCGAGACCCTGCCGGTGGGTGCTTCTCGCTATCCGGAATGGGGCTCGGCCTCCGTCGTGGGAGGCGCGCTGTTCGCGCTGCGGCCGGTGCACACGGCAGGCTCGCTCGCGTTGGCGGTGCTTGCCGCGCTCGCCACGGCCTGGGTTGGCGGGTGGACGATGTACGTCATCCGCCGGTTCAATGGTGCGATCGCGCGCCGGTGGATTCCCACGCTGGGGCTCGGCTCGGGTCGCGCGGTGATCGCGATTCAGACCGCCGGGATCGCGGCGGATTTCGCGCGCGGTGGGCTGCTGACGCTCGTCGCGATGCTCGCCCTCGATCCACTCGATCGCGCGGTGGTCTCGCTGTGGTCACTCGACGCGCGGCTGTCGCGCGCGATCGTCGTGGCGGCCGCCGCCGCCGTGGCCGCCGGCGCGACGTGGAAGCTGTTCCACAATACGCCGGGCGCTCGCTGGTACTTCGCTGGTGGGCTGTTGATCGGCTTGGCCTTGCTCGCCGCCCAATGACTGCCCGCGCCGCGCCCGTCGAGACGCCGTCACTCCCGGTCCACACGTGGGTGGAGATCTTCATCCGTCAGCTCGCGGTGCAAGCATCGTGGAACTACGAGCTGCTTCTCGGAACGGGCATCGGGTTCTGTCTCGAGCCGGCGCTGCGTCGCCTTCCCGGTGGAGCGAGGGGCGAGCAGTACCGGGCCGCGATGGCACGACAGTCGGCGTATTTCAACGCGCATCCGTACCTCACGGCCGTGGCGGTGGGGTCGCTGGCCCGCGCCGAGCTGGAGCGCGCGCCGGCTGGGCAAATCGAGCGCTTTCGCACCGCGTTATGCGGACCGCTCGGCTCGGTGGGGGACCGGTTGGTGTGGGCGGGATGGCTGCCGTTCTGTTCGCTCGTCGCGCTCGCCGCGTTCGGCCTCGGTGCAAGTCCGGTTGCGGTCTTGCTGATTTTCCTCGGCCTGTACAACGTGGGACACATCGGATTGCGCATCTGGGGACTGCGCGTCGGCTGGACGCACGGGATGCGCGTCGCTGCGGCATTGGCGAATCCGGTGCTGCGCCACGGGCCGACGTACATTGCGCGGGCGGCCGCGTTGTTGGCGGGAGTCGCGCTTCCCCTCGCGCTCGACCGGATCATCGACCCCGGCCGGGCACTCTTGGGCGGGGTGTTGCTGGCGACGGTGGCGGGAGCGGTGCTGCTCACGCGCCTCCACGGACGGGTCGAGGGATGGCGGATTGCGCTCGGCGCCCTCGCCGTCAGTGCCCTGTACGCCGTGGTGGCTCGATGATGATCGAACGGTCCGTGCAGATCGTGAACCGGAACGGCCTGCACGCACGCCCGGCGGCCGAGGTCGTGAAGACGGCGGCGAAATTCAAGAGCGAGATCACCATGGTGCGTGATGACCTCGAGGTGAACGGCAAGAGCATCATGGGGGTGATGATGCTCGCGGCCGAATTCGGCGCCACGCTGACGATCCGTGCCCACGGTCCCGATGCGCAGCAGGCCGTCGATGCGATCGTCGAGCTCATCGCGCAGAAGTTCGGAGAGAAGTAGTGGAGCGCATCCTCGTCGGCATCCCCGCCTCGCCCGGTATCGTCGTCGGTCCGGCCCACGTGCTGCTGTGGGAAGTGCCTCCGGTGCGACTGCGCCTGGTGCCGCCCGAGCAGGTCGATGCGGAGATTGCGCACTTTCACGACGCGCTCGTCAAGGCGCGCGATCGCGTCGCCCACCTGCGCACGCGCGTCGAGCAGCATGTCGGGACGGAGGAGGCGCGGATCTTCGAGGCGCAGGCGCTCATCCTCCAGGACGCCGAGATCATTCAGAAGGTCGAGCTCCTCGTGCGGCACGATCACTTCGCGGCCGAGAGCGCGTTCGACCTCACGATGAACCAGTGGCGCTCCGAGTTCGCGCGCAGCCCGTCCCCGATGATCCGCGAGCGCGTCGGCGATCTCGTCGATGTCCACATTCGCGTGCTGTCGCTGCTGCTCGGGCTCCCCGATCACGACCCGGGCGACGTGCCGAAGGGCGGCAACGCCATTCTCGTCACGCACGACCTCACGCCGAGCCTCACCGTTCAGCTGGACCGGGACGCGATCGCCGCCGTCGCCACCGACGCCGGCACGCGCATCTCCCACGTCGCGATTCTGGCGCGCTCGCTCGGCCTCCCCGCGGTGGTGGGGCTGCGCGATGCCACGCAGCGGATCAAGGTCGGTGACCGGTTGATTCTCGATGGCGGCGCCGGCGTGCTCGCGATCAACCCGACCGATCACGGGGTCGCCCAGTACCAGGAGCGGCAGCGGCAGCTGGCGGAGATGGAGGCCCAGGACGCGCTGATGGCCGGCGAGGAGGCGGTCACGCAGGACCAGATTCAGCTCCTGCTCCGTGCCAACGTCGACCTGCCGGAGGACGCGCCGTTCGCGGCCCAGAGCGGCGCCG
Organism: Gemmatimonadaceae bacterium; assembly: GCA_036556765.1. Lineage (GTDB taxonomy): Bacteria > Gemmatimonadota > Gemmatimonadetes > Gemmatimonadales > Gemmatimonadaceae > JAICNG01. Next base: position 33,294 of record DATBIU010000020.1, read on the forward strand.
ATGGCGTGGGACTCATGCGCACGGAGTTCCTCATCGTCGGCCGCGCGACGATGCCTGACGAGGAAGAGCAATATCGCGCTTACCGCAAGGTCGTCGAGGCCTTCCAGGGGCATGCGGTCATCATTCGCACGTACGACATCGGCGGTGACAAGCTGCCGGTGGGTGGCTACCCGAGCGAGCCGAATCCCTTCCTCGGATGGCGCGCGATCCGCATGTGCCTCGACGAGCCGGGCCTCTTCCGCTCGCAGCTACGGGCGTTGCTGCGGGCGGCGCAGCACGGCGACGTGCGGATCATGCTGCCGCTCGTGATCACGCTCGACGAGGTGATGCGGGCGCGCGAGCTGCTGGAGGAGTCCGCGCGCGAGCTGGCGGCGCGCGGCGTGCCGCACCGCGCGTCGGTGCCCCTTGGCGTGATGGTCGAGACGCCCGCCGCCGCCATCGCGGCCGACACCCTCGCGCCGCACGTCGACTTCTTCTCGATCGGAACCAACGACCTCACCCAGTACACGCTGGCGATCGACCGCGGCAACGCCAACCTCGCCTCACGATTCACCCCGCTCCATCCAGCCGTGCTGCGCCTGATTCGCCGCATCGCCGACGTCGGCATCGAGCACGGGCTGGACGTGGGGGTCTGCGGCGAGATGGCGTCTCAGCCGTTGATGGCCTACGCGTTGATCGGCCTCGGCATCCGGCAGCTGTCCGTCGCCCCACGGTCGGTGGCGCGGATGAAGCGCGTGGTACGCCGCATCACGGTGCGCGCGGCCACCGAGGCCGCCAACGAGGCGATGGACGCGGGGACGGCAGCGAGCGCGGAAGCCCTTCTGCGCCATCGCCTTCTCGGTGAGCTGGGAGATGCCACCGAGCTCCTCGACGGCTTGCCCGTCATCGAGGCCTCTAGTAGCATCCAAGGCTGACACCCATCGAGTCACAATTCTTGCATCGGGCGGCGCACTCACGCCTGCCTCAAGGACGTACGTGCCAGAACGACATCTATTTACCTCCGAGTCGGTTACGGAGGGGCATCCCGACAAGATCGCGGATCAGATCTCCGACGCGATCCTCGACGCCATTCTCACCGAAGACCCCCGCGCCCGCGTCGCGTGCGAGACCATGGTGACCACCGGGCTCGCCTGCGTCGCCGGGGAGATCACCACCGATACTTACGTTCACTTTCCCGAGATCGTCCGCCGCACGATCGACGAGATCGGCTACAACGACGCCACCTTTGGCTTCGACAGCAAGACCTGCGCGGTCATCTCGACCATCGACAAGCAGTCCCCCGACATCGCGATGGGGGTCGATACCGGCGGTGCCGGCGACCAGGGGATGATGTTCGGCTACGCGACCGACGAGACGCCGGAGCTCATGCCGGCGCCGATCCTGCTCGCGCACCGCCTCACGAAAGCGCTCGCCGACCGCCGAAAGAGCGGCGACATCAAGTGGCTTCGCCCCGACGGAAAGGCGCAGGTGACCGTCGCCTACGAGCGCGGGGAGCCCGTACGCGTTGAGACGGTGGTCGTGTCGACGCAACATGCCGACACGGTCGCGCAGGATGAGATTCGCCAGACGGTCATCGCCGAAATCATCGAGCCGTCGCTTCCGCAGGAGCTGTTCGACCGGAAGAAGACGACCTTCCACATCAATCCCACCGGGCGATTCGTGGTCGGCGGTCCTCAAGGGGACGCGGGCCTCACCGGGCGGAAGATCATTGTCGACACGTACGGCGGCATGGGCCGCCACGGCGGCGGCGCCTTCAGCGGCAAGGATCCGTCGAAGGTGGACCGGTCGGCGTGCTACGCCGCGCGATGGGTGGCGAAGAACATCGTCGCCGCCGGGCTGGCAAAGCGCTGTGAGGTGCAGCTCGCCTACGCTATCGGCGTCGCCGAGCCGGTCTCGGTCATGGTGGACGCGTTCGACACCGGCGCCGTGTCGGATGAGAAGATCATGCGCGCCGTGCGCGACACCTTCGACTTGACGCCGAAGGGGATCATCGAGTCGCTCGACCTCCGGAAGCCGATCTACCGGGCCACCGCGGCGTACGGGCATTTCGGCCGCGATCCGCAGACGCTGGGCAACGGCAAGAAGGGAATGACGCTCTTCTCCTGGGAACGAACCGATCGCGCCGACGCGCTGATGCGCGCGGTGCGTTGACCGCTACCATATTCATGACCATGGCAACGACCACGAAAACCAAGAACGAACCCGCCGACCACGCGACCGCGTCGTACGACGTGAAGGATCTGTCCCTGGCGGACCAGGGTCGGCGACGTACCGAGTGGGCGGAACGCTCGATGCCCGTGCTTCGGCAAATCAAGGCACGCTTCGCGAAAGAGCGGCCGCTCGACGGCAAGCGCGTCTCCGCGTGTCTGCACGTCACCACCGAGACCGCGAACCTCGCCGTCACGCTCAAGGCGGGCGGGGCGGACGTCGCCCTCTGCGCGTCGAATCCGCTGTCGACGCAGGACGACGTCGCGGCGCACCTCGTGCGCGACCATGGCATCAAGGTCTTCGCGATCAAGGGCGAGGACAACGAGACGTACTACGAGCATATTCGCGCCGCCATCGCCCACCAGCCCGACATCACGATGGATGACGGTGCCGACGTCGTGGGCGCGCTGCACATGATCGCGCTCAATCGCCTCGACGATCTGCCGCCGCCGGTGCGGCGCTGGGTGGAGACGCTGTCGACGGAACGCCGCCGCGCGCTGCTCGGCAAGGTCATCGGCAGCACCGAGGAGACCACCACCGGTGTCATCCGCCTCAAGGCGATGGCGGTGGAGAAGGTGCTGCACTTTCCCGTCATCTCCGTCAACGACTCGTTCACCAAGCACCTGTTCGACAACCGGTACGGCACGGGCCAGTCCACCGTCGATGGCATCATCCGCGCGACGAACCTGCTGCTCGCCGGGTCGACGTTCGTCGTCGCCGGCTACGGCTGGTGTGGGCGCGGGGTGGCGTCGCGTGCGCGCGGCGCTGGCGCCAACGTCATCGTGACGGAGATCGATCCGCTTAAGGCGCTCGAGGCCGTGATGGATGGCTTCCGGGTGATGCCGATGGAGGAGGCCGTGCCGATCGGTGACATCTTCTGCACCCTCACCGGCAACATCCACGTCATTCGCGAGGAGCACTTCCGCGGTATGAAGGACGGGGCCGTGGTCTGCAACTCCGGTCACTTCAACGTCGAGCTCGATCTCGATGCGCTTGCGCGTATCGCCGAGCGTCCGGCGCGCGAGGTACGGGAGTTCGTGCAGGAGTTCGTCGTCGCCGGCAAGCGCGTCTTCGTGCTCGGCGAGGGCCGGCTCATCAACCTGGCGGCGGCCGAAGGGCATCCGGCATCGGTGATGGACATGAGCTTCGCGAACCAATCGCTGGGCGCGGAGTATCTAGTGAACAATGCGGGCACGCTCACCAAGGACGTGCACCGCGTTCCGGAGGCGGTCGATCGCGAGATCGCGCGACTCAAGCTCGAGGCCATGGGATCGCAGGTCGACGAGCTGACCGCCGAGCAGCGGAAGTATCTTGCGTCGTGGGACATGGGCACCTGAGGCTCGCGGCGCAGCGCTCGGGAGCGACGGATGATCGAAGTACGCGTGGACCGCCTGGGGCTCGACAGCTCCTCGAATTCGTACGTGGTGATCCTCAAGGAGAAGCAGGGGGAGCGGCTTCTCCCGATCTGGATCGGGCAGCCCGAGGCGCAGTCCATCGTCATGGAGATGAACGCCGTCAAGCCGCCGCGCCCTCTCACACACGACCTCTGCAAGTCCCTCATCCTCGGACTCGGCGGAACGCTCAAGCGCGTGCAGATCACCAAGGTGAAGGACAACACGTACTTCGCCGAGCTGCACGTGCACCGCGGCGATGACATCGTGCAGATCGATGCACGGCCGTCGGACAGCATCGCCATCGCGCTGCGACTCGCCGCCCCCATCTTCGCGCAGGAGTCGCTGCTGACGGCGATCGCGGTCGAAGGCGGAGACGCGCTTCCGAGCGACGAGCCCGACTTGACCCCGGCCACCGACGAGATGAGCGCCGAGCAGCTCAAGGAATATCTCGAGCGGATGAAGCCGGAGGATTTCGGCAAGTTCAACCTGTGATGCGGGCGCGACAGCGCATTCGCGTGTGCGAAGCGGCCGCCTGGCGCGGCCGCTTTTGCATGGTGCTCGGGATCGTGATGCTGGCGTCGGCCGCGAGCGCTCAGGAGCGCCGCGTGACTGGACGCGTGCTCCGGCCGGCGGCCGACACGATGCGCGGGGTACCAGAGGCGTGGGTGGTGCTGCATCGCGTCGGGGCCGACCGCTCCGGCCCGATCGATTCGACCCGCACCAGTCGCGACGGCAGGTTCGCCATTCGCTATACGCCCACCGGGAGTCAAGACGCGATCTACTTCGTGTCGGCCGAGCACCACGGCATCGCGTACTTCTCGCCGCCGCTCGACACGGCGCGTGCGGTCGACGAGGCGGAGCTCGCCGTGTTCGACACCACCAGCGCGCCGGTGCCGATCCACATCCGGGGCCAGCACATCGTCGTCGCCGCGCCCGGAGAAGGAGGCGACCGCGAGATCGTCGAGGTCTTCGAGTTGGCGAACGATTCGAGCGTCACACGCGTCGCGGCGGGTGAGGTGCCGGTGTGGAGTACCCCGCTTCCCGACGGCGCGACCAACGTGCGGGTCGGGCAGGGCGACCTCTCCGAGGATGCCATTCGCACCGACGGCGGGCGCATCCGCGTGTATGCCCCGCTCGCGCCGGGGATCAAGCAGCTCTCGTACGCCTATCGACTGGACGACGGCGCGTTTCCGTTCTCTCGGCCCGTCGACGGGCGAGCGGGTGTGCTCGAGGTGCTGCTCGAGGAGCCTCACGTCACCGCCACCGCGCCGGGCCTCGAGCGCGTCGATCCCGTCACTGTCGAGTCGCGCACGTTCAACCGCTTTCTGGCCCAGGAGCTTCCGCAGGCTGGCGTGTTGCGCATCGACGCGCCCGGCGGGGGCGTCAATGCACGACGCGCGCTGGTCCTCGCCATTCTCGCCCTGACTGTCGGCGCGATGACGCTGGTGCTCGTACGCGCTCGCCGGCGGCCGGCGCCAGCGTCGCCGCCGGGTGAGCGCCACCCCGAACGCCTGGCGCGCGAAATCGCGGAGCTCGATGCCCGCGTGGAGGCGGCGTCGCACCTCGAGCCGGCTGATCGAGAAGCGTACGCGCGGCGTCGCGCCGAGCTGAAGCGCGAGCTCGCGAGCGCGCTTGACGAGCAACGACGGGACGGGTAGACTCAGCGGACAATCGACGTTCGCGGACGGGAGTCCCGGAAGCCGGTGCAAGTCCGGCGCGGTCCCGCCACTGTAACGGGCAGTACACGCGCGCTCACGACGCCACTGACACGAGTCGGGAAGGCGAGCACGCGGCCCGAAGCCAGGAGACGCCTCGCGTCCGCGCCACATTTGCAGACCCTCGGGAGAAGGGGCTGGTGGCGACCGCGCGGCGTCACCGCGCGCCATCGTTCACGGGCACCGCGACTCCTGGGTCGGGTGCCCGCGCGTGCATCGACGAGCCTGGATTCTCGCAACGCTTCTCCTCTTCGCGGCTGTCGGCTGCGGCGAGCAGAAGGCGCCCCATCCAGCGGGGCAGACCGCCGCCGAGACGCGCGATGACTTCGGGGGCGCGGTGCCGCGGTTCGTTCGGCCGCCGCAGCGCATCGTCTCGCTCAATCCCTCCACCACCGATTTGCTGTTCGCGGTGCGCGCCGGCCCGCGGGTCATCGGGCGTTCCCGATGGGACGTTTACCCGGACTCGGCGCTCCTCGTCCCCTCGCTCGGCGACGCGCTCCGGCCAAACGTCGAAGCAGCGCTTGGGGCGCGTCCCGATCTCGTCATCCTCTACGCGAGCGAGGACAATCGCGCGGCCTACGACCGGCTGCGCGCCGCCGGGATCGCGGTCGTCGCGCTCCGCATCGATCGCGTCGAGCACTTCGATCGCGCCGCTCGCCTGCTTGGAGCGCTCACCGGGAACGCGAAGGCCGGGGCGAGCGTCGCCGACTCCGTGCAGCGGACGCTGGCGCGCGTGCGCGATGCGACGGCGCAGCTGCCGCGCCCACGGGTGTTCTGGCACATCTGGGATGCGCCGCTCATCACCATCGGTCGCGGCAGCTTCCTCAGCCAGCTCGTGGACATCGCCGGTGCGCGCAACGTCTACGAGGACATCGCGGCGCCCTCGCAGCAAGTCACCTTCGAGGACGTCGTGCGGCGCGATCCGGAGATCGTGCTCGTGGGACCCGAGGGATCGGCGAGGGTGACACGCGATCCCGCGTGGCGCGCCATTCGAGCCGTCCGCGAGGGCCGGGTTCGCGTCGTCGATACCATGCTCGTCGGGCGGCCGTCCGTGCGTCTCGGCGAAGCGGCGGTCCACCTGGCGCGCCTGCTGCACCCGGGCATCGACCTTCGCTGATGCGCGCCACCCTCTGGATTGGCGGACTCGCCGTCCTCGGCGCGCTGTGCCTGCTCGCCATCGCGCTCGGCCCGGTGCCCCTTGGGCTGGGCGAGGTGCGCGACGGCTTGCTCGGCGTCGGCGACGCCAATGCGATCGCGATCGTGCGCTCGATCCGGCTGCCACGCCTAACGCTGGCGCTGATCGTGGGTGCGGCGCTCGGCATGGCCGGCGGTGCGTTGCAGGGATCGTTGCGGAATGCCCTCGCCGAGCCGTACCTCCTCGGCGTGTCCGGAGGAGCTGCCGTGGGCGCCGTGCTGGCATTCGGCGCCGGCGTGCGCGACGCGTCGACGATCCCCATCTTCGCTTGCCTCGGCGCGGGGGCATCCGTCGGCGCGGTGCTCCTCATCGCCCGCGCTGCGGGGGGCCGCGCCGATCCCCGCGTACTCATCATGGCGGGCGTCATCATGGGGGCGTTCGCCAACGCCGTGATCATGGTGGTCCTCGCCAATGCACCACCGAATACCGTGCGTGGCGCGGTGTGGTGGATGATGGGCTCGGTCGCCGACGCCGGGTGGCCGCAGATCCGGTGGCTCGCCGCGTACGTGCTCGTCGGGGGCGCGCTGCTGTTGTTGATGGCGCGCGACATCGATGTGCTCGCGCTCGGCGAGGAGCCCGCCGCGGCGCTGGGACTCGACGTCGATCGAAGCGCCCGCCGCATCTACCTCGCCAGCTCACTGCTCGCCGCGGCGACGGTGGCGGCGGCGGGGCTGATCGGCTTCGTCGGGCTCATGGTGCCGCACATCGTCCGCGCGTTCGGCGTGCGGCGCCACCGCCCGATCATCGCCGGAGCCGCGCTGGTGGGGGCGGCGCTCCTGGTCGCCGCCGATCTGGTCGCGCGCACCGCCATGCCGCCCGCCGAGCTGCCGCTCGGTGCGGTGACGGCGCTTCTCGGCGTGCCCTTCTTCCTCTTGCGCATCCGGAAGCTCACATGATCCGCTTTCACGAGGTGACGGCGCGCTACCCCCGGGCCGCTCGTGAGGCGCTCTCGGGCGTGTCGCTCGCTGCCGCGGCGGGCACGCTGACCGCGATCGTCGGCCCAAACGGAAGCGGGAAGAGCACGCTCGTGCGCCTGTTGCTTCGCCGTCTGGCGAGGCAGGGGGGGCATATCGAGATCGCCTCGCGCTCGATCGAGTCGTTCGACGCACGGGACCTCGCGCGGCGAGTGGCGGTGGTGCCGCAGCGTGAGAGTGCCGTCTTCTCTCTCCCCGTGCACGAGTACGTCGCCCTCGGGCGCTATCCCCACGAAGGGCCCTGGCGAGCCGCCACGCCGCGCGATCTCGCGCTCGTCGAGCGGGCGATGGCGGATGCCGGTGTCGCGGACCTCGCGACGCGCGACGTCCTCGCGCTCTCCGGCGGCGAATGGCAGCGCACGCGGATCGCTCGTGCGCTGGCCCAGGGCGGCGATGCGCTCGTCCTCGACGAGCCCACGACGTTCCTCGACGTGGGACACGAGATGGCGATGTTCGAGCTCTTTGCGGCGCTCGCCCGGAGCGGACGGAGCGTGCTCGTCATCAGTCACCAGCTCAACCTCATTGCGCGATTCGCCGGGGTGATGGTGTTGCTTCACGAGGGCCGCGTGGCGGCCGCCGGCCCGCCTCACGCCGTCATGCAGGCGAGTACGCTCGAGCGCGTGTATCAGTGGCCGCTCGTCGTCACGCGGGATCCTGCCGTGGGCGCGCCCACCCTCGTGCCGTTGCGCGGCACCAGGCACTCGTCAGGCAGTCTACCCCTCCACGGCTCGGAGCACCGGTCATGAAGCGATGGCACGTCATCCCAGCTCTGTTGCTCACCCTCCCCGGCGTCGGTCGCGCTCAGGTCCCGCAGGATACCGTCACACTCGCGCCGGTGACGGTCACGGCCACGCGGCTTCCGATGCCCCGGGAAGGCACGCCGGCGGCGATCACCGTGATCACCGGGGCGGAGCTGCGCGCGCGCGGCATCACCCGGCTCACCGACGCCCTCCGCGATGTGCCAGGCGCGTCAGTCGTGCAATCGGGCTCTTTCGGATCGCAGACAGCGGTCTTCCTGCGGGGTGGCGAGAGTGACTACACGAAAGTGCTGATCGACGGCGTGCCGCTGAACGACGCCGGCGGCGCGATCGACCTCGCGCATCTCTCGGTGGCCGATGTCGACCGCATCGAGGTGGTTCGAGGGCCGGCCAGCGTCCTCTGGGGGTCCGATGCGGTCACCGGCGTCATTCAGATCTTCACCAAGCACGCATCTCGATCGCGTCTCGACCTTTCGGCGCGTGGGGGTACGTACGCCACTCGCGACGCCACCGGCAACGTCGCCGTCGTTCGTGGGATCACCAGCGTCGCGGCCGCCGCGTCGTCACATGAGACCGACGGCGTGCTCGACTTCAATAACGGCTATCGGAATCGTCAGGCGAGCGCCGCGTTTCGCCTCGAGCCGACGGCCCGCCGGGCGCTCCGGGCCATGGTGAGGCACTCCGACGCGACCTACCACTATCCCACCGATTTTCTGGGGGCGCCGGTGGACAGCAACCAGTACCGGCGCGAGAAGCGTCTCGTCGCTGGCCTGGAGGCGACGACGCCGCTCACCGACCGGACGACCTTCCGCGTGAGCGCGGGAACGAACGAGCTCGATGCCGTCTCGGACAACCAGGTCGATCGACCGGGCGACTTCGCCTACCACGACGAATCGGAGGGGTCGCGGCGCGCCGTCGATGGGCGAATCGACGTGAGCCTTCCGCTCGACGCCACGCTCACGACGGGGGCGGAATGGACTCGGCAGTGGGAGCGCAACACCTCCAACTTCGAGGCATCGCGCATCAACCGCGGCTACTACGTTCAGCTCCTCGCCGGAAGCGGAGCTCCCTGGGTCGCGACGGTCGGCACGCGCGTCGACGACAACGAGAAGTTCGGAACGTTCGTGACCTCACGCGCCAGCGGCGCGTGGCGCTTCGCCACCGGCACGCGCGTCCGGGCCACCGTGGGAACGGCGTTCAAGGAGCCGGCGTTCGCCGAGGTGTTCAACACGTCGTTCACGCGGGGGAATGCGACGCTCGAGCCGGAGCGCTCACGAAGCGTCGAGCTGAGCCTGGAGCAGGAGCTGTTCGCTGATCGCACGACGATCGCCGTCACGTGGTTCGATCAGCGATTCCGCGACCGTGTCGACTTCATCGCGTTTCCGCCCGACTCCACGGTGTTCGGCACCTTCGCGAACATCGGCCGGGCAGCCGCCACCGGCGTCGAGCTCGAGGCGCGCGTCCGACCGTCCACGGGGCTCACACTCTCCGCTGCCTACACCTACCTCGACACCGAGATCACGAAGGATGATTTCGGAAGGGAAGGGCAGCGTCTCCTGCGGCGGCCCAGGCATATGGCGAGCGCGACCCTCTCGTACGCGGCGGGAGCAGGATCGGCCGCGGTGACCGCCCATCGAGTGGGGAGCCGCCACGACGTCGGCTACGTGCGCTTGCCCAGGTACTCGACGGTCGACGTCGCCAGTGAGCTTCGCGTGGTCCGTCGTCGCGGCGCCGACCTCGCGCTCACGCTGCGTGTCGAGAACGCCTTCGATGCGGAGTACGAGGCGATTCTGAACTACCGGGCGCCTGGGAGAACGCTTCTTCTCGGGGGACGAGTGAACTTCGCGTGGTAGATCAACGGCCGCAGACGTCAGGGGTCAGACGTCAGGAGTCAGTGGTCGGAAACGTCGGTCGCGCAGTGCCGTTGCCGTTTCTGCATCCTGATACCTGACGTCTGACCCCTGACGTCTGCGGACGTTGACCCGTCCCCTCTGTGCCCTCCCCGCGCCGATCCGTATTTTACGGGCATGCCCCTGCTCGTCACCGACGCGATCGTCCTGCACGCGTTCGACTACTCCGAGACCTCACGCATCCTCCGCCTGGCGACCCGCGAAGCCGGGGTGCTCTCGGTGCTGGCGCGCGGGGCACGACGGTCGACGAAGCGCTTTGGCAGCTCTCTCGATCTGTTCGCCGAAGGCACGGTAGAGGTCCAGGTGCGCGAGCAGCGCGATCTCCAGACGCTGTGCGCATTCGATCCCACTCGCGCGCGTCCCGCGCTCGCCACCGATCTGGGTCGCTTCGCGGGGGCGTCCGCGCTCGCCGAGCTGGTGCTGCGCTTCGCGACCGACGAGCGGCAGGTCTCGCTCTTCGATGCGCTCTCGCGCTCCCTCGACGAGCTGGCGCTGGCCGCGCCTGACGAGACACGCGAGGTCACGCTCGCCGGCGCGTGGCGGCTCGTCGGTGAGCTGGGGTTCGCCCCGTCGCTCGACCGCTGCAGCGCGTGTCATTCCGAGGTTGCGCTCGCCGACGCGCTGCCATTCAGCCATGCGGCGGGTGGGGTGCTGTGCGCGACGTGCGCGCGCCTGCACCCATCAGGGCGAACTCTCCCGGCCACCCAGCGGGCGCGCCTCGGTGCCTGGATGGCCGATGAGCGCCCCGGAAAGATGTCCGATCCCGACAGCCGCGCGCACCAGCGGCTCTTGCGAGAGTTTCTGCGTGAGCATCTCGCGCAGGACCGCGCGCTGCGCGCGTTCGAGATGTGGGAGCACGCGCCCTGGAGTCGGGGATGATCCTCGGAACGGCTGGCCATGTCGATCACGGAAAGACGGCCCTGGTGAAGGCGTTGACCGGCATCGACACCGATCGCCTCGAAGAGGAGAAGCGGCGCGGCATCACCATCGACCTCGGCTTCGCCCCGCTTCGCCTCGCCGACGGCCTCACGCTGGGCGTGGTCGATGTGCCGGGCCACGAGGCGTTCGTGCGCAACATGGTCGCCGGCGCCACCGGAATCGATCTCGCGCTGCTCGTCGTCGCCGCGGACGAAGGCATCATGCCGCAGACCCGCGAGCATCTCAACATTCTCCGATTGCTCGGCGTTCGCGGGGGCGTGGTGGCGTTGTCGAAATGCGACCTCGTCGATGCTGAGTGGCTCGAGCTCGTGCGCGACGACCTGCGGACCGCGTTGGCGGACACGCCGCTCGCCTCGGCGCCCATTATCCCGACCTCGACGGTGCTCGGCGACGGGATCGGCGCGCTGCGCGATGCCATCGCCGCCGCGGCCGTCGCCCTGCCGCCACGCGAGGGGGACGACCTGTTCCGGATGCCGATCGATCGGGCGTTCTCCCTCAAGGGAACTGGCACCGTCGTCACCGGAACGATCTGGAGCGGTACGCTTCGCCGCGATGGCGTGGGGCGCGTGATGCCGCTGGGCAAGGCGGTGCGCGTGCGCGGTCTCGAATCGCATGGCAGCTCCATCCCAGTCGCGACGACGGGAATGCGAGCCGCGGTCGCGCTCGCCGGTGTCGAGGTGTCGGAGCTGCGACGTGGGCAGGTGCTGGTGGCCGATGACTCGTGGCTGCCAACGACCGTCGTGCTGGCGCACGTGGAGATGTTGCCGAGCGCGCGGCGCACCCTCGGGCCGCGGACGCAGCTCCGCTTTCACCTCGGCACCGCCGATGTCGGGGCGCGACTCGTCGCCGCGGGGGGCACGGTTCGGCCCGGCTCCACCGCCGCCGCCCGCATCGTCCTCGACGATCCGGTGATCGCGCGGGCCGGAGATCGCTTCGTCCTGCGCGGGGAAACGCCGCTCGTGACGGTGGGCGGCGGCATGATCGACGACCCGACCCCGCATGGCCGCCGCGCGCGGCCGTGGCGCGAGTCGGCGCCGAGCGCGGCCGAGCGCCTCGAGCGGCATCTGGCCGACGCGGGCCCGCGCGGTGTCGCCGTCGCCTCGCTTCCCATCCGGCTCGGGACGCGGCCCGGTGCCGCCGCCGAGCTGGCCGGGGCGGGCACGTCGTTAGGCACGCGGCGGATTGGCGATCGGGTGTACGCCGGGCAGGCCGTGGAGCGGGCGCGCCAGACGCTGCTGCGCCTCGTCGACGAGCACCACGCGGGTGCGCCGCTCGACCCGGGCGCACCCCTCCAGTCGATTCGCGCACGGCTCGGTGCGGCCGCGGACGTCACCGAAGTAATCGTCCAGGAGGCGGTCGCGGCGGGGGAGCTCCAACTGGACGGAGGGCTGATTGCGCGGCGCGGCTGGGGCCCGCGCCTCAGCGATCGCCAGAAGCGCCTGCGGGACGACCTCCTCCAGACACTGGAGCGCGCCGGGCGAGAGCCGCCCAGTGCCGGGGAGCTCGAGGCGATGCATGGTCCGGATGTGATCCCCCTCCTGCGGCTGCTCGAGCGCGAGCATCACCTCGTGGCGGTCGAGGCGGACCGCTGGTTCCATCGGGCCGCGGCGGAGGACCTGATTGGGCGTCTGCGCGCCACCATGCGCCCGGGGGAGGAGCACACGCCGGCGGAGCTTCGGGAGATACTCGGATTCTCCCGGAAGTTCCTGATCCCGTTCCTGGAGTACTGCGACAGGCTTCACATCACGGAACGGCGTTCGTCGGGAAGGGTATTGTTAGGTCCGTAGTTTGCTTCAGGTACGGCTTTTGGGTTGCTTGACACCGCCTGAACCGCATCCTATGTTCGCGAACACGGCAAGTGACCGTACCACCTGTTTCCAGGAGCGGGAGAGAGAACCCTTACTTCGTCAGTCTGGAGAAGGCGCATGAGGCACCGATGGGCAGCACTCTGTGTGCTCGCCCTAGGCGTACTCGTACCGACGATCGGGCAGGCCCAGGAAGCTCAACCCCCGCCGGTTCGGGAGCGCCCCGGAGTTGAACTGGGACAGAACTACCCAAACCCGTTCAACCCGACCACGACGATCCCGTTTGTCATCGGCGACCTGGCGACCTGTCAGGAGACCGGTCGGGAGCACGTGGTGTCCCTGAGGATCTACAACATTCTGGCGCAGCTCGTTGCCGTACCGATCTTGCAGGGAACGGGACAGCAGCTCTTGAACGTGCGGTTGAGGTGTGGGGTGTACACCGCCTACTGGGATGGCCATTACCTCGGCTCCTCGCGTGAAGTCGCCTCGGGCGTGTACCTCTATCGCATCGAGGTCGATGGCGAGGTCAAGGTGAAGAAGATGATCGTCAGCAAGTGACGTCTGGCGGCGCGCATGAACGCACCAACGCGGTGACGGCCTCGGCCGTCACCGCGTTTGTTCTTGCCCCCTTCCCAGGTCGGCCCGCGCCGTGTCACCCGTCAGCACGCGCGTCTTGGCGTTAATCGCGCCCCAGATCGCCGAGGCGTGGGCGGGATTGGCCGCATAGTGACGGGCCTGGCGCTCGAGCACGTCGGAGGTGAGGCCTTGCTCTTGCAAGACTCCCCGACGCAAGCTGTCGCGCGCCGCATCGGTCAGCTGATAGTTCCGGTCTATGACGTGCAGCTCCGCCATTGCGGTGACGAAGGTCGAATCGTCCATCACCGCCGGGCGGTCGGTCTTCGCGCACGCGGCGACCGCGGCGGCGAAAACGCAATGTGTCACCATCCTTCCAATCTGCATGGCGCGCGAAGGCTAGAACGCACGCTCGCGCCGGTCAAGCGTACATGACGTCAGTCGGCGAACCGCTCACCTCGGGATCACGCCTCGGGCGCCCGTTCCTCACCACGACTGGACGCATTCTCAGCCGGGGCCGGCTCGCGCTCGGCTCGTTGTACTGGCTCGCCTGGCTCTCGGTCTCGCGGCGCATACCGGTTCGAACCGGCATCCAGCGCGAAGTCGAGACCCTGGGGGTCGGCGCCCTCCCGCTCGTCGTCCCCGCGTCGGTTCTCGTCGGTCTGATCGCGATCTTCCAGATCGCGTCGCAGCTGCTCGATTTCGGCGCGCAGGCGATGAGCATCCGCGCCATCGCCTGGTTCACGGCGCGCGAGTTTGGACCGGTCGGGGCGGCGCTCCTCGTCGTCGCCCGCAGCGCGTCCGGCATCGCCGGAGAGCTCGCGGCGATGCGCGCGGGGGGCGAGATCGACGCGCTGCGCGCCATGGGGCTCGACCCCGTGAAGTATCTGGTGGCGCCGAAGCTCGCCGCGCTGTTGATCGGCCTCCCGGCGCTGACCATCCTCTCCAACGCGCTCATCATCTTCGGGGCGTGGATCGGGAGCACGCTGTTCCTCGACTACAGCACGAACTTCTTCGTCGAGGAATTTCGCTCGGCGTTCGCGATGCGTGACCTGATCGTGGGCCTTGGCAAGAGCGTCATCTTCGCGTTCATCATCGGATTCGTGGCCGCCGACGAGGGCCTCAACGTCGAGGGACGCGTCGCGGCGATCAGTGAGGCGACCACGCGCGGCGTCGTCTACTCGGTGCTGGGCGTGCTCGGCGCCGATACGCTGGTGAACCTGGTGTTCTACTTCATCCCCGGCCTCGCCTAACGTGCCGGCGAACGACGTGGTGCTCGAGGTCACCGGCCTCACCGGCCCCCGCGAGTCGCCGGTGATCTTCGATGTCTCGCTCACGGCGTGGCGGGCGGGGACCAGCGTCGTCCTCGGCCCCATCCACGCGGGAAAGTCGATCGTCATGCGCCACCTGCTGGCGCTCGAGGAGGCACGCACCGGGTCGATCGTCGTCGAGGGCGAGCGGTTCGACGCGCGAGGGGAATCGGACGCGGTGGTGCGCCGCATGCGCACCCGGTTCGGCGTCGTCTTCGAGGGGGCGGCCCTGCTGTCGCGTCTCACGGTGCTCGAGAACGTCGAGCTGCCATTGCTCGAGCACACACACGCGACCGGTGAGGAGGCGCGGGAGGCGGCGCAGGAGTTGCTCTCCGAGGTCGGGTTGGCTGTTGCGCAGGACGCGACCCCCGGGGAGCTCGACAGGGCCGCACAGCGCCGCGTCGCCCTCGCTCGTGCCCTCGCCCTGCGCCCACCCGTCCTACTACTCGACGAGCCCACGCAAGGGCTCGACGCCCATGCGGCTTCCGAGCTCGACCGAACCTTGCGACAATTGCAGGAGCGGGGCGGCTTTGGAGTCGTGATCTTCACGCGGGAAGCTCGCTACGCCTTTGGAAACGCCAAGCGTGTCTATGTCATGGCGGAGGGACGCATCGTCGACGAGGGGGACCACGGCTCCCTCGCCGAGAGCGAGCATCCGGTGGTGCGCGGTCTTCTCCGTCGACGGGGGTCCGAATGAGGGGCGCTGAATCTCGCCTTGGCATCCTCGCCTTTCTGGGGGGAACGGCGCTGGTGCTCGTGGCGATCGTGGCCTTCGCGCGCTATCCGTCACTCTTCCATCGCGGGAGCGAGTATCGCGCGGCGTTCAAGAACGTCGCCGGGTTGAACCTCGGCGATGAGGTTCGCTACGGTGGATTGATCGTGGGATCGGTCACACGCCTGCGACTCGACCCCGAG